>NZ_JMPL01000162.1 GCF_000735365.1 Kluyvera ascorbata ATCC 33433
GACTCGCCGCGCGTCCCAGATCGGCCAGTCAAGGCCAGCAGGGGCACGCTGGCCAGGTCCTGAAAGACCAGCACGGCGATGGCACTGCGGCCGTGGCGGGTGGTGAGCTCGCCTTGGTCGGCCAGTTGTCGGCTGACCAGCGCCGTGGACGACATGGCCGCCGCAGTGCCGAGCAGCGCGGCGCTCTGGCCGGGCTGCCCCAGCCACATCAATAGCAGGATCAGCGGCGGGGCCACGGCGATCATCTGCAGAGCGCCCGCCATCAGCACCGTCCTGCGGGCGAGCCAGAAGTGTCCGAGGGAGAATTCCAGTCCGACCATGAACAACAGCAGCGCCACGCCCAGCTCGGACAGAAAGCTCAGCGTCTCCCCCGGCGCGATCACGCTGATGACTGAGGGGCCCAGTACAACGCCGACAGAGAGATACCCCAGCAAGGCGGGCACTCTGAACGCCGCCGTCGCCATCGACGCCAGGCTGCAAGCCGCCAGCAGGATTAGCGTATCGCCGAGTAAGGCCTGCATCGGTCAGCGTCCCACTTGCGTCGACGTCCAGCGCACGATGTCCTGCGCGCCCATCGCGCCGGCCTGACGGGCGATCTCCCGCCCACCCTGGAACAGGGCGAGCGTCGGGATGCTGCGGATACCGAACTGCGCGGCCAGGTGGGGCTCAGCCTCGGTATTCACCTTCGCCAGCCGGATCCTCGGTTCGAGCTGGTGCGCCGCTTGCTGGAACTGTGGCGCCATCATCTTGCACGGCCCGCACCATGGCGCCCAGAAATCGACCAGTAGCGGCAGATCGCTGCGCTCCACGTGGCGCGAGAACGTCGCCGTGGTCAACTCGATGGGCTCGCCCGTGAACAAGGGCTGCTGGCAGCGGCCACAGTTGGGATGTTCCGATAGCTTCGCAGTCGGTACGCGGTTGATGGACTGGCAATGCGGGCAGACGAGGTGAAGATCATTCTTCATGGTTCGCCTCCTTGGACCACAGTGAGGCTGCCTCGCTTCGGGTCACAGACAATGCCGACCAATCAACGCCTTGGAGCCAATCGTTCCCGTTTTTGCTTACTCCGGCCTCTTCCAGATGAGCAGCGATGAATGCTTCGGCCTGCATGAGCCACCTTCGGACAGCATCTTCCTTACTAGGAATCAGCAGGATTTCAGAGACGCTGCTGGCATTCAGCCCGTCCACACGGATAAGCAGAAAAATGCGCCGCCACAAACGCGGCATGTCCTTCAGCAGGTCAAATGCAAAAGCGAGCTCGCTCGACCGATCAATCAGCTCCTCCTGTTCCGCGATCGTTGCGACATCGGGATGCTGACTGCCAGCGAAGATATCGGCCAGCTTGAGTGTGTCATCGGGCTGATAAAATTCGAAGATTTCCTCTTCCACCATGGCCTCGGCCACGTCTTGGGCATCCGGTTCGACCGGCGCGTCCAGAGAAACGAATTCGCCAAATTGCCGGCTGCTTGCCACTTCGTTATCCAGGACGGCGAACAGATGCTTCAAAAGATCGGTGTAAGCCTCTTTTTCCCCCGGCACGGATTGCCATTCCACCTCAGCTCGGACAATCGCTTCATCCACCACGTCGCGCAGCGTCGGATAATCGCGCGGTAAATCGCCGACGGCCCGCAGATAAGCCAGCTCACGCCTTGCGACAGCCTCAAGTTTCGACAGTAGAGGCATTCGGGTCACCTCGGCCTCATGGGCGGCTGATGCGGGTTTTGCGGCAATCCGCACCTTGAGCTCGCGCAAGCGCTCGCGTCGTGCTTTGCGCTTGATTTGATCCTGAGCATGCAGTCGGTCAAAATGCTTCCTGGCCTGACGGAACAACGACTGTGCGAGCATCTTCGCGAGGGGCGTCAGCTCGTCATGTGATGCAGTAACGCTGACAATCTTTTTGCCGGGCAGGTGCATATAGCCACTGGCCAGAAATTGCCGCTTGATCTTGTCGCGATCAAGGACGATTTGAAGTTGCGCTGAATCTTTAGTGTGTTTGTCGAGCAATGGCTTGAGGGCGTGCTCGATCACATTTCCCAAAGTTCTCTGCCAAGGTTCATGAAACTCTTTGTCGATAGCTCGATAGCTATATTGCATCTGCATGTATGACTCCTTCGATGTCATTTCTATGGAGGTATGAATCGAGGATGCTCATATCCATAGATTTTGGTTTGGCACGCTCTTACCCCAGGCGCGTTTTGCGAAGACTCCAACTCAAGAACAAAAGCGTGACGCCATAGACTGCCGCATGGAAACCCAACAGCCAGCCTGCGGCCACGAATGACTCGACCGGACGGGTAAAAAATATCCACAAGACGATAGCGCCAAGGATAATCGAGAGCAGTCCACTGAGGGCAAGCCAGATTTCACCCTTGATTTCCCGACGCAGCCGAACGGCGGCGGATATCTCCAGCACACCGGTGAAAATCGCCCAGAAGCCCACGCTAGCCCATAAAAAAGAAGCCAAGACTATCGTGGCGGCCCAAGGAGCAACCAGGACGACGACGCCCGTAAGTATGCCGACAATGCCGCTGAACAGCAGCCAGCCCCAGCGCTCTTTTTTCTGTATATGGCGCACCGCTGCAAACAAGTTGAACGCGCCATTGACCAAGGAAAATGCGCCGAACATGATGGTCATGGCCAACAGAGCCGATTGTGGCATCCAGAACGCGAGGGCTGCAAAAATCAATGCCAAGACACCGCGCAGCACAAAAAGCCACCAATTTTGGCTCAGCGAACACAGTGCTTTGGTGGGGTCATCCGCATTGGAATTAGCGATGGTGTCTGTGTTCATGCAATATCTCCTAAAGATCTATACAGAATAAAAAATCAAACACTCATGGAACAAGAGAGGGGGCGCTATGCGCCCCCTATCCAGGGGTTTCAGAACAACTTGGACAGTTTTGCCTTGACTTCATCGAGCCAGCCTTTTCCGCAGCCTCCCCCTCCCGTCTTTTCCTTGATTTTCTTGAGTTCAGCGTACAGGGGCTCAAAGTCCTTCCTTTTTCCATAGCCCAGCAGTTCTGCCATTTCCAATTGCTGCCGGGCTTCGTTCAACAATGTCTCCAGGCGCTCATTGGATGCTTCGCTGCGCTGACCATCTTCTACCAGGGGCTCGGCGCGCTTCAGGAGCAGCTTCGCACGCAGGACGGGCAGCGGAAGCACGCTGCGCTCCTCGACCAGCGTGCTGAGCGCTGACTGCAGCGCGGCTTTGGCTTCTTCGATCTTGCCCTGATCGATCAGCGGCACGACTGCCTTCACGGCTGCGGGATAGGACGCCAAAGGGATGCTGGTGACCGTGATCACGATTTCACTGGCCAGCAAAGCCAGCACGTGGCGAGCCTGTTGCACCTCGCCATGTTTGAGGGCATCCAGCGCCTCGTCGGTCATCGCCTCAATGGTTTCCGTGTTGGCGAACAAGTCGTGCACGATGGTGCGCACATCAACGCCGGCCAGGGCGAGCGTGGGTTCGCGCGCGACGATCAGCTCCAGCTTTCCCGTCACTTCGGCCAGCGTTGCCAATGCGCGTGCAGTGTCCTTGCCGTCAAGTGCGGCCAGCGCGGATTTGGTCAGCGACAAGGCCGAGACTGCCTCATCGAGGACTTGTTTACGTTTGTCTTCCGCCTGCGAGTCCGTTTCTTTCTGAACCTCAGGCTGTACCTCCGTGACGACTTCAGGCTTGGACTCTGGACTGACAGGAAGGCTGCTTACCGCGGCCTGTTCGTTTATTCCTTCGTTCGTCGCATTGGGATTCGGTGTTTGCTCATTCATGGTGATATGCCTCGTATGAGATAGTGAAAATAGGCGAATCTATTGGGGCTGAATGCGAACATCGCGAGACTGACCGACAGAGCAGTCAGCCCCTTCATCACCTCAAAACAGCTTTTGGATGCGCGTCTTCAACTCGTCGAACCATCCCTTGCCGCTTTTGCCACCAGCCGACTTTTGCTCAATGGACTTCACCTGATCGAAGATGGGTTTGAAGTCCGCCTTCTTGCCATAACCCAGGATCTGCGCCATCTCGATCTCCGTGCGCACGGACGACAGCAAGGTGCTGAGCTCCTCGTTCTGCTTGGCATCGCGCCTGTCGGTCTCGGCCAGCTTTTCAGCTTTTGCCATCGCGGCTTCGGCCCGTAGCACGGGCAGAGGAAAGGCGACCGAGGTCACCACCAGCGTGTTCAGTGCTCGGGCGAGTTCCGCTTTGGCGTTGTCGATCTTGCCGCTGTCGATGAGCCGTGCGGCCGACTTGATCGCTGCCGGGTACGTTGCCATCGGAAGGTTGTCGGTTTGGATTACGATTTCGCTGGCCAGATTGGCAACGATGGGCCGGGCCTTTTGCACCTCGCCATCACCCAACAACTCCCGAGACAACTTGACCGCTTTCTTTACCGATTCCACGTTGGCGTGGATATCGTGGGTGATGACGCGTACATCGACCGGCGCCAAAGCAAGTTTGGCGTCGCGTGCCAATACCAGTTCCATCTTTCCGCTGGCCAGTTCCAGCGCAGCAAGCGCCTCCTTGGTCTTATTTGCATCAAGGAGGGTCAAAGCCTCCTGGGTCTTGGTGAGCGCCGTGATGGCGTCTTGAGTGAGCTCGGCACGCTTTTTATCGGCTTCCCGGGCGGCCTTGTCATCTACCTGTGGCTGTGCCGCCTTGGATGCGGCAGAGGGTGCTGCAGCACCTGGGCTAGAACCTGCCGCCGATTGGGCCAGAGCCGGTCCGCTCAGTCCGACGACGACCGCCAGGGCAAGTGCGGAGAAGGTGTATTGTGGCTGTTTGATATTCATGATCTTGGGCTCTTGATTGAAGTTAGTTGACTGAGATTTCAATCTGTTTCGGTTTGGCTTGCTCGGCCTTGACAAGCCGCACTTCCAGCACGCCGTCTTTCATGGAAGCCGTCACCTTGGTCGGATCAACGTTGTCAGGCAAGACAAAGCTGCGCACAAAGCGGCCATACGCACGTTCGATGCGGTGGAACTTCTTGCCCTGCTCCTCTTTTTCCAGTTTGCGCTCGCCGCTGATGGTGAGCACACCGTTTTCCGCGCTGACGCGCACGGCATCCTTGGGGACCTCCGGCAGATCCAGCTTGAGGAGGAATGCGTTCTCATCCTCGCTGATGTCCGCCATTGGTGCCCAGTCCGCCGTGGTCATGGCTTCGTTGCCGGTACGGGCGCCCTGTCGCTGGGGTATTCGTCCGAACATCGTCGCCAGGCGGTTTTGCAATTCATCCAGTTCCCGGAAGGGGTCCCACGGTGTCAATGCAGACATATCGGTTCTCCTTGAACAATGCCGACGAATTGGATGACGCACTGAACAGAGCCGTCGGTTTACTCTGAATGGCACCTACTACTGTTTTCAGTTCCGAACAAGTCCTTGAGTCAATTGACGGATATCGCTTTCGTCGAGCGTTTCCCGCGCCAGCAGCTCGCGCGCACAGCGCTCCAGCACCGCGCGGTTGATGTCGAGAATCCGGTAGGCGCGCTCGAACACGCCCATCACGATGTCGCGGATAGCCTGATCGATGCGCGCCTGGGTCGATTCGGCCAACCGGCAACCGCCGTGGGCCAGTTCAGGTGTATCGAGAAAGCGGGGCCGCTGCGCCTCGAAGGCGATGTAGCCCAGGCCCTCGTCCATGCCAAAGCGGGTGATCATGTCGCGGGCGATGTCGGTGGCTCGCGCCAGATCGTCCGCCGTCCCGGTAGACAACTCGCCGAACACCAGCTTTTCGGCGGCACGCCCGCCCAGCAGTACGGCGATCTTGTGCTCGAGATCGGTACGCGTCATCAGGAAGCGGTCTTCGGTGGGGCGCTGCAAGGTGTAGCCCAGCGCGCCGATGCCGCGCGGGATGATCGAGATCTTGTGTACGGGGTCGGTTTCGGGCAGCGCCAGCGCCACCAGCGCATGGCCCATCTCGTGATGGGCCACGGTTTCCCGCTCCTTGGGGTTGAGCACGCGGCTCTTCTTTTCCAGGCCCGCCACGATGCGCTCGATGGTCGCGGTGAAGTCCTGCAATTCCACGGCGGACGCACGGCGTCTCCTCGCCGCCAGCGCCGCCTCGTTGACCAGATTGGCGAGGTCCGCGCCGGAAAAGCCCGTGGTCAGTGCGGCTACCTGTTCGAGGTCTACATCCTGGGCCAGCGTCACCTTCTTGACATGAACCTTCAGGATGTCCAGCCGCCCCTTCTTGATGTCGGGCCGGTCCACCAGCACCTGGCGGTCGAAGCGGCCGGCACGCAGCAGCGCCTGGTCGAGGATTTCGGGGCGGTTGGTGGCGGTGAGGATGATCAGCCCGACCGAGCTGTCGAAGCCGTCCATCTCCGTGAGCAGCTGGTTGAGGGTCTGCTCGCGCTCGTCGTGGCCGCCGACGCCGCGCGCGCGGCCCAGCGCATCGAGCTCGTCGATAAAGATGATGGCCGGTGCCTGCCCGCGGGCCAGCTCGCACACACGGACCGCACCCACGCCGACGAACATCTCGACAAACTCTGAGCCGGAGATGGAGATGGAGAAGCAGGGCACCGCCGCCTCGCCGGCAACAGCCTTGGCCAGCAATGTCTTGCCGGTGCCCGGTGGGCCGACCAGCAACACGCCCTTGGTAATGCGCGCCCCGAGACGGCCATAGTCCTGCGAATTCTTCAGGAAATCGACGATCTCGACCAGCTCCGCCTTGGCCTCATCCCCCCCCGCGACATCGGCGAACGTCACACCGGTGTTCTTTTCCACGAACACCTTGGCGCGGCTCTTACCGATGTTGAGAAACCCGCCCATGCCCTGCTTCTCGGCGAAGCGGCGGAACAGGAAGAACCAGACGCCAAAGAAGGCTACCGCTGGCAGGATCCACGACAGCACATCGCGCAGCCAGGTGCTCTCCAACACGCGGGCATAGGGCACGTCGTACTTCGACAGGCGATCGGCAAGATCGGGTTCGACCCTCGTTGCAACGATCGTCGTCTTGCCCCGGCTGTCCGGCGACTTCAGGCGCCCGGTCACCGTACGATCCGACACCAGCACTTCGGCCACGCGCCCCTCGGCCAGCGCCTTCTCGAACTCGCTGTAGGGCACCGGCTCGACGGTTTTCGCCGTCTGCCAGTAGCTCTGCAAACTCAACAACAGCAGGAGTGCAACGATCCAGTAGCCGGTATTCCATTGATTCTTTTTTTCCATGGGCCGTGTTCCTCGAAAGTCGAGTTGCCAGAGGATCAGGTGAACAGACGGGCCGCACCGTCACGCAAACGGATGGCCAGCGAGCGGGAGAGCAGTGCCGCCGCTGATGAGCAGCCCCCACGGCGTGGCCGACCGCGGATCACGCTTGTAGACGACCGCGTGACCCGCGGCCACGACCGCCACCGCGATCGAGGCCAGGGAGGCTGCCCATGCCAGGCCGATGGGGTCGGACACGGCAGCCTCGCCCGCCATCAAGATGCGTCGCTCGCCGACTTCTTCTTGCGCGAGCCTTTGCCAGCGTCGCCGTGCGGCGTCTCGGTCGCCTTCGCGGCATCCGGCAGCTCCGGCTCGGCCGGGGTCTGCGGTGGCTCTTTGCGTTCGAACACCACGCGTTCGGCCTTGTCGTCCCAGCGTGCGCTGGCGTGATCGCCCTTGCCGATGCCGCCACCGAGCATCTCGCGCGCCAGCGCAGTTTCCAGCTCGCTACGGATCAGGCGCTTGAGTTCACGCGCACCGAACTCGGGCTTGTAGCCTTCTTCCGCGAAATGGTCGATCAGCGTCTGATCGAAAGTGAGCGTCACGCCCTGGCTGGCGGCGCTGCGCGCCACGCGATCGAGCTGCAGGCCGACGATGTGGCGGATCTCCTCCTTGCCCAGCGCATGGAAGACGATTATCTCGTCGATGCGGTTGAGGAACTCGGGCCGGAAGTGGCCGCGCAGCACGTCCATGACCTCGGCCTTGGTCTTTTCGTACTCCTCGCCAGCCGCCTCA
>NZ_JMPL01000163.1 GCF_000735365.1 Kluyvera ascorbata ATCC 33433
CTGAACAGCGGCGGCAGCGGCTCGCTGAAGAACAGCGGCTGCCAGTATTCAATACCGGCAGGCAGCGTACCTTTGCTGACCTGCTGATAGATATGTTCAGCATCGCGCTTCACGTCGAACTTATCGCGCCATTGGCTGCGGAACAGTTCGATGGCGGTTTTGTCAGTCGGGAATTCGTGTGCGGGAAGCAGGTTAATGGCGTCTACTTCTTCGAGCGTGCGCTGGCTGTCAACGTCGAAGACGCGCAGGCTGTCGATTTCATCGTCGAAGAAGTCGAGGCGGTAAGGCTGTTCGCTGCCCATCGGGTAGAGGTCAAGCAGCGCACCGCGGGTGGCGTACTCCCCGTGCTCCATCACCTGATCCACATGACGATAGCCCGCGCTTTCGAGCTGGTTACGCAGCGCATCGCGTGACAGGCGCTGGCCTTTTTTCATCACCAGCGCATGGCCGTGCAGGAAGCTGTGCGGGCAGACGCGCTGCATCAGCGTGCTCACCGGCACAATCAGTACGCCGCGCTGCATCGTGGGCAGTTGGTACAGCGTCGACAGGCGTGAGGAGATAATATCCTGATGCGGAGAGAAGCTGTCGTAAGGCAGCGTTTCCCAGTCGGCGAGGTTCATCACCAGATTATCGGTAAACTGGCCGATTTCATCGTGCAGACGCAGCGCATTTTGCATATCCGGGGCGATAAGCACCACCGGACCGGCGTGACGTTCGGCGATTTCTGCCACCAGCGTCGCGCAGGCGGCACCGGTCAGTTCGCCAAGCTGGCGCTGGTCGCCAGGTTTACTCGGTAGGTCGTAACGGGCATGTTCAGGCATAGTCGGCGCACGTTCTCCAGAAAGCCGTGTCTTCACGGTAATAATATAAATTTGCTGTACTTATTATCCGTGATGGCGGCGGGAGTGCAACCGCTGAAAATAGCGAAACCGGTGGATCAGAGAGTTTGTCGCTTCTGCTGGCTCAGCTTGCGGTACTGCTGCGGTGACATTCCAACGTAGCGGCTGAAGGTGCTGTAGAAGCGGCTGCTGGAACGAAAGCCTGCCGTCATTGCCACATCAAGAATAGTTTTGTCGGTATCGCTCAGCAGGGCGCGTACGTGGTTAATACGCATCGCCGTAATGTACTGCTTTAAGGTGAGCTGCATGACGCGCTGAAAAATGCCCATCGCATAGTTAGCGTTGAGCTTGACGTGATCCGCCACGTCGTCGATGGTCAGCGCCTGATCGTAGTTATCGGCAATAAAGCCCAGCATTTGGCTGACGTAAAACTGCGCGTGCCGCGAGACGCTGTTCTTGTGGGTACGCGAGGTTTTGTTGAGCAGAATCGGCTGCCAGCCCGAGAGGCTAAAGCGCTTGAGCATCAGGCCGATCTCATCGATCGCCAATTGGCGAATCTGTTCGTTGGGGCTGTAGGCCTCTTGCTGCCAGCGCAAAACTTCAAAGGTGCTGAGCTGCTGGGTCGCCAGCGATTGCACCACCATGCCGTGGGTGACGTGGTTAATCAGCTCCCGGTCCAGCGGCCAGGAGAGAAACAGATGCATCGGTAGGCTGAAAATCGCCATCTGCCGACAGTCGCCTGGCCGCGTCAACTGATGCGGAGTACAGGCCCAGAACAGCGTAATGTGACCCTGTTTTATCTGCACCACTTCGTTGTTAATCAGGTATTCCACATCGCCGTCAAACGGTACGTTAACCTCTACCTGACCGTGCCAGTGGCTGGCGGCCATCGCGTGCGGCCGACGGAGCTCAATGTCCATACGCTGATATTCGGAATAGAGCGACAGCGGGCTGCGGGTCTGTTTTTCGTCGCCGTTGCACATATGCGGGTCGCGGGGCAGAAAGGTAATTGGCTCGTCGCTCATGGTAACTCCGTTTCCTGAAATATCAGAATCATGCCAGCAGGGCGGCCTCAAATGCCGCCGCTATCATTGATATTAGCCTGATTAGCAGGCCGGATACTCTGCTTTCTAGTCTATTTACTCCCAAAAACTCAGATCTTGTCGCGACCACCCTCTGATCTGAGCTTTTGGGAATGCTCGCCGGGGAAGACGGAGGTTTTCGCCCGGAGCGCATGCCACGATAAAGGCGTTCACTACTGTTTCTGGAGAGTCATGATGACAGCACCAAAAATTACCTTTATCGGCGCGGGTTCGACCATTTTCGTGAAAAATATTCTGGGCGATGTTTTTCATCGCGAGGCGCTTAAATCGGCGCATATCGCGCTGATGGATATCGACGAAACGCGTCTTGAAGAGTCGCACATCGTTGTGCGCAAACTGATGGATTCAGCCGGTGCATCCGGTCATATCACCTGTCATACCGACCGCAAAGCGGCGCTACAGGGGGCCGATTTTGTTGTGGTCGCCTTCCAGATTGGCGGCTACGAGCCGTGTACCGTTACCGACTTTGAAGTCTGCAAGCGCCACGGACTGGAGCAGACGATTGCCGATACCCTCGGCCCTGGCGGTATCATGCGTGCGCTGCGCACCATCCCGCATCTGTGGCAAATTTGCGACGACATGACTGAAGTCTGTCCTGACGCCACGATGCTCAACTACGTCAATCCGATGGCGATGAACACCTGGGCCATGTACGCCCGTTATCCGCACATCAAGCAGGTGGGGCTGTGTCACTCGGTGCAGGGAACGGCGGAAGAGCTGGCACGCGATCTGAATATTGACCCTGCGACGCTGCGCTATCGCAGCGCCGGGATTAACCATATGGCGTTCTACCTGGAGCTGGAGCGTAAAACCGCCGACGGTCGCTACGTTAACCTCTACCCAGAACTGCTGGCCGCCTATGAAGCCGGCCAAGCGCCGAAACCAAATATTCACGGCAATGAGCGCTGCCAGAATATCGTGCGCTATGAGATGTTTAAAAAACTGGGCTATTTTGTCACCGAATCGTCAGAGCACTTTGCGGAGTACACCCCGTGGTTTATCAAGCCGGGGCGCGAGGATCTGATTGAACGCTACAAGGTGCCGTTGGACGAGTATCCGAAACGTTGCGTCGAGCAGTTGGCGAACTGGCATAAAGAGCTGGAAGAGTACAAAACCGCCGATCGCATTGATATTAAGCCGTCGCGCGAATACGCCAGCACCATTATGAATGCTATCTGGACCGGTGAACCGAGCGTGATTTACGGCAACGTCCGTAACGACGGCCTGATTGATAACCTGCCGCAGGGAAGCTGCGTTGAGGTGGCATGCCTGGTGGACGCCAACGGTATTCAGCCAACCAAAGTAGGGGCGATTCCGTCGCATCTGGCCGCCATGATGCAAACCAACATCAACGTGCAGACGCTGCTGACCGAAGCGATTCTGACCGAAAACCGCGACCGCGTTTACCATGCGGCGCTGATGGACCCGCACACCGCCGCGGTGCTGGGCATTGAAGAGATTTATGCGCTGGTGGATGACCTGATTGCCTCACACGGCGACTGGCTACCGGCCTGGCTGCACCGTTAATCCAAATTGCGCCGGGCGTAAGACCTGGCGCTTACCTCTCTAATAACAGAAGGCGGGCGCTGGTAACAGTGACCCGGTACCCTATGAGCATCTCTCTGACAACAAAACTCAGTTACGGATTCGGTGCGTTTGGTAAGGATTTCGCCATCGGTATCGTCTACATGTACCTGATGTACTACTACACCGACGTGGTGGGATTATCGGTGGGCCTGGTGGGCACGCTGTTTCTGGTGGCTAAAATCTGGAACGCGTTTAACGACCCGATCATGGGTTGGGTGGTGAACGCCACGCGAACGCGGTGGGGCAAGTTTAAGCCGTGGATCCTGCTCGGCACGCTGGCGAACTCGCTGGTGCTGTTTTTACTGTTCAGCGCTCATTTGTTTGAAGGCACTACGCAGGTGGTGTTCGTCTGCATCACCTACATTCTGTGGGGCACGACCTACACCTTGATGGATATTCCATTCTGGTCGCTGGTGCCGACCATTACCCTGGACAAGCGCGAACGCGAACAGCTGGTGCCGTTCCCGCGCTTTTTTGCCAGCCTCGCCGGGTTTGTCACCGCAGGGATAACGCTGCCGTTCGTGAACTACGTGGGCGGAGAGGACCGTGGATTTGGCTTCCAGATGTTCACGCTGGTGCTGATCGCGTTCTTTATCGCCTCGACGATTGTCACGCTGCGCAACGTCCATGAAGTCTTTTCATCAGACAGCGATGCCACGGCGGACAGCAGCCGCCTGTCGCTGAAATCGATCCTTGCCCTCATCTACAAAAACGACCAGCTCTCCTGTCTGCTGGGAATGGCGCTGGCCTACAACGTGGCGTCGAATATCATCACCGGTTTTGCCATTTACTATTTCACCTACGTGGTTGGCGATGCGGACCTGTTCCCGTACTACCTCTCTTATGCGGGGGCGGCCAACCTGCTGACGCTGGTGCTGTTCCCGCGTCTGGCGAAGGCGCTATCGCGTCGGGTGCTATGGGCGGGGGCGTCAATCCTGCCGATGGTCAGCGGCGGCGTGCTGTTGCTGATGGCGCTGGCGGGATCGGCAAACGTGCTGGTTATCTGCATTGCGGGGATTTTCCTGAATATCGGCACCGCGCTGTTCTGGGTATTGCAGGTGATTATGGTGGCGGATACCGTCGACTACGGGGAGTACAAGTTTAACGTCCGCTGCGAGAGCATCGCCTACGCGGTGCAGACGATGGTGGTGAAGGGCGGGTCGGCGTTTGCCGCCTTCTTTATCGCGGTGGTGCTCGGGGTGATTGGCTATACGCCAAACGTTGCCCAGTCTGCCGAAACCGTGCTCGGCATGCAGTTCATCATGATTGTGCTGCCGGTCGTGTTCTTTGCGATTACCCTGGTGCTCTATTTCCGCTACTACCGCTTGAACGGCGACCAGCTGCGTAGAATTCAGATTCACCTCTTGGATAAATATCGCAAAGTACCGACGCCCGCCGCACCGCAAGAGGTGCCGGTAACTCCGCTTGCCGTAACTCGCGATGCGCAGGCGTAACCATGGAGTGGGCTTCTTTGATTGGTTATGCGGCCGCCTGCCTGACGACGCTGTCGTTTTTACCGCAGGCGATTAAAGTGATCGCCACCCGCAACACCCAGGGGATCTCCGGCCTGATGTACATCATGTTCGTTTGCGGACTGGTCATGTGGCTGATTTACGGCGTGATGATTGAAGATACGGCAGTTAGCATGGCGAATTTTATGACGCTGGTGTTCGCCATGCCGATTTTGATTATCAAGTTCCGTCGCGGATAGGGAAGATTGTCGGATAGGCGTTAGCGCCATCCGGCAGCTTTTAACTGTCGGCAGTGCCAGCCCGCCAGCACAATCACCGTCGTCAACGCGCCTAACAGCGCGCAGAACATATCTGACTGGGTATCCCACGGGTCGCCCTGGGTACCGAGAAAATCATCCGCGCCTTGCCCTTCGCCAGCGCTGCCCACCACTCAATCAGCTCGTAGGTTGCGCTAATGGCGAGGGCGACACAGCAGACCAGAAACGCCAGCATCTTACGCCCGCGCACGATGTGTCCGCGTAGCAGGATTTCTCGCGTCGCCAGCGCCGGTACCAGCCCCTGGAAGAAATGCCCCAGTTTGTCGTACGGGTTACGGCTGAGGTCAAACCAGGCCTGCACGTCAAAACCAATCGGTACCTTCGCGTAGGTGTACTGGCCGCCGACCATCAGAATGATAGCGTGAAAGAAAATCAGCGTGTAGAGCAGCGGAGTGAGGGGATAGCGTTTCGCCGTGAATAGCAGCAGCGGCACGACGATAATCACCGGGGTGACTTCCATCAGCCAGGTCACTTTTTCAGCGGCACTTACGCCGGTATAAATCAGGAACAGCGCCAGAAGCGCCGCGCCTGCGGATAGCAGAAGAGGATTGACGGTGCGGATCATCATGAATTCGCAAATAAAGGGAAAACAACACTATTGTCCGTGACGGCCAAAATTTCAATGTTTGTGTCCTTTCGTCAGCGATTGTCAGCCTTGCGCTTACGGTTCAGTCATTTACCCATTCCGCTTTCGCTTATATACTCGTGCTTCTGCTATCAGCAACCAGACGGATTACATGTACCAACCTGTCGCACTATTTATCGGCCTGCGCTACATGCGTGGGCGAGCAGCGGACCGCTTCGGTCGCTTTGTTTCCTGGCTGTCGACTATCGGCATTACGCTTGGCGTAATGGCGCTGGTGACCGTACTTTCGGTGATGAACGGCTTTGAACGCGAGCTGCAAAACAACATCCTGGGGCTGATGCCGCAGGCCATTCTGACGGCGGATCAAGGCTCCCTCAACCCGCAACAGCACCCGGAATCGAGCGCGAAGCTACAGGGCGTAACGCGCGTTGCGCCGCTCACCACCGGTGACGTGGTGCTGCAAAGCGCGCGCAGCGTCTCGGTTGGGGTGATGCTGGGTATCGACCCGGCGCAAAAAGATCCGCTCACGCCGTACCTGGTCAACGTCAAACAGACCGATCTTACTGCCGGAAAATATAACGTCATTCTCGGCGAGCAGCTTGCCGGGCAGCTTGGGGTGAATCGTGGCGATCAAATTCGCGTGATGGTGCCTTCTGCCAGCCAGTTTACGCCGATGGGCCGCCTGCCGAGCCAGCGTCTGTTCACGGTGATTGGCACCTTTGCTGCCGACAGTGAAGTCGATGGCTACCAGATGCTGGTCAATATCCAGGATGCGTCCCGCCTGATGCTCTACCCGCTGGGAAATATCACCGGCTGGCGTCTGTGGCTGGAACAACCGCTGCAGGTAGACACTCTGAGCCAACAAACGCTGCCGCAGGGCACCAAATGGCAGGACTGGCGCGAGCGTAAAGGCGAGCTGTTCCAGGCCGTGCGCATGGAAAAAACATGATGGGGCTGCTGCTGAGCCTTATCGTGGCGGTGGCCGCGTTTAATATCATCACATCGCTTGGGCTGATGGTCATGGAGAAGCAGGGCGAAGTCGCCATTCTGCAAACCCAGGGGCTGACGCCGCGGCAGATCCTTACCGTCTTTATGGTGCAGGGCGCCAGCGCGGGCATTATCGGCGCGCTGTTAGGCGCGGTGCTTGGCGTGCTGCTGGCCAGCCAACTTAACAATTTAATGCCGATTATCGGCGCGTTCCTCGACGGCGCGGCGCTGCCGGTTGCCATCGAGCCGCTGCAGGTTATCGTGATTGCGCTGGTGGCGATGGCACTGGCGCTGCTGTCGACGCTTTATCCTTCATGGCGCGCTGCCGCCACTCAACCCGCTGAGGCTTTACGTTATGAATAAGATCCTGTTGCAATGCGACAACCTGTGCAAACGCTATCAGGAAGGCAATGTGCAAACCGACGTTCTGCACAATGTCAGCTTCAGCATTGGCGAAGGCGAAATGATGGCGATTGTCGGTACCTCCGGTTCCGGCAAAAGTACGCTGCTGCATTTGCTTGGCGGGCTGGATACGCCGACTTCCGGCGACGTGATTTTCAGCGGTCAGCCGATGAGTAAACTCTCAACGGCGGCAAAAGCCGAACTGCGTAACCAGAAGCTTGGCTTTATCTACCAGTTCCACCATCTGCTGCCGGACTTCACCGCGCTGGAAAACGTGGCAATGCCGCTGCTGATTGGCAAAAAGAAGCCGCCGAAATCAACACGCGCGCGCTGGAAATGCTGAAAGCGGTTGGGCTTGAGCATCGTGCCCATCACCGTCCGTCGGAGCTTTCCGGCGGTGAGCGTCAGCGCGTGGCGATTGCCCGTGCGCTGGTCAATAACCCGCGCCTGGTACTGGCCGATGAACCAACCGGTAACCTCGATGCGAAAAACGCCGACAGCATCTTCAAGCTGTTGGGCGAACTGAACCAGTCGCAGGGCACCGCTTTCCNGGTGGTCACGCACGACCTTCAACTGG
>NZ_JMPL01000164.1 GCF_000735365.1 Kluyvera ascorbata ATCC 33433
AACATCTTCTTTCTGAGCAATCTCAGCAACACTGTTAATACTACGACACACCAAATCTTTTCTATTATATAGCGTGATTACTATGCTTAATAACATGTTAGTCTCAGTCGTTTAGATTAATATTCATTCTATGTTTAATGTGTTTTTTTCAAAATAGTGAACCACACTTTTCTGATAACATATCGAAATTCTTTAGCGGTAGAAAAAATTATAGCTACAACAGGCACGACGATAACAGATAAAATAGCGGCATTCAGAAACCACTGATAGAATGACTCCGTACGTTGCCAATAATGAGAAAATGTCATCACAAGTAATATAGCAAAGAAAGATAAAATAGCAGGCTTAAATATTGAGAGTAATAGTTCAAAAAAAGTTCCTCTCGTTACCTTTTTAAATAAATACGCCGGTTTCGCAAAACAGATTATAATGAGATTAGAGGTTACCGTTCCAATCACCACACCTGCGAGTCCTATTTTATTAACAAGAATTATGGAAACAATAATATTTATTGCACCTTCAAGAATAGGTAATGCTATATCACCAAATTCCCCTGATGCATTTTTGATAACATCTAATGCCACTTTACTTATCAGTACGAACAAGTTAAAAGACAATAGATACAATGTCGTTTTGTCTAGAAGATGCTCATCTCCTATCCATAACCGAACAAAGTCCGTTATCGTAATAACGGTAATTAACGTAATACATGTTGCTAAAAAGAAAAATAGCAGTATTACACGATTCCATAATTCCTTCCTGCCATCTGAATCTTTCAATGCCAGAAAGTTACCGACACTTGCAGTTACCGAGTTACCAAATATATTGATAAACATCGTCAGTGCCTGAAAAATCATCATGTAACTTGAATATAAGGTAACAGTAGTTAGCGTCAAAAACTTTGAAATGATTATATAGTCTGTATTGAATACCAGAACCGTTCCTAATTTATGGAAAAAACTTTTTTTATCTTATCCTTAACCAATTTAAACTCTTCAGTAATTTCACCGACAGAATCATTGGTTATATATTTATATTCTTTTGATACTTTTCGTTTAAAGAACGTGAATTGCAATAAGAAGAATAGCGAATCGCACAAAATATAGAGGAGGAAGTTTTTATAATGAATAATTATAAACAACTGAATACAGATGCATAGTATTTTCGCGCCTCCCTGAATAGTTCGAGTTGCATGATATTTTTGATCAGCCGTTAATAAAATAAAATAATGCGCAAATAAATATGAACATGCGGTATTGATAACGTATAGCAACCAATAATATTGAGAATACTGAATATTTGCGACCGAAGGAACATTGAAGTAGACAATTACACCCGTCGTAACCCCCACAACAAAGACTAGAATTGATATGTACTTATAAACTTTTGCTGTGCTAGCTATTATTTTATTAATTACTGCCTGATTATTTTCGCTGAGTGGCTTATATAATAAACTTGCGGTTGCAGTCCCTACTCCCATTTCAGCAATATTGATCATTCCTATCAATTGTACAAACAGGAGCATCAACCCCGTAAAATCCGCCCCCATGTACTCTATAAAGATCTTGCGCGAAAGAAATCCGAGTAAGACGATAGATAAAGTAATTACCAAGTCAACTTTTATATTTTTAAGTGTCTTTTTGCTTCTCATAAAACTACCTTTTTTTCACCACCTCAATTATTTCCGTTGTGGAAATTGATGGAGTTCTTGGCAAATAGATCACTTCACAAACAGAGTTTACCCAGTCAAATCGCCCTTTCCAATCATCTCCCATTACAAGCAAGTCTGCTCCATACTTTTTTATATAGTCTAACTTGAGTTCTAATGATTCTTCGAGGAAAACTTCATTAACAAATTTAAGCGACTGTATAATTTTCATTCTGTCATCTTCGCTATAAATAGGATAACGGCCCTTCTTACTATAATTAAGAGAATCCGATGAGATCCCTACAATAAGATAATCTCCCATACTAGCTGCTCGTTCTATGATATTGATATGTCCAACATGAAATACATCAAACGTTCCAAAAGTAATAACTTTTTTCATAGGATTAACTCTTATTTTCGTTGTAACTTATAGCAAATACGCAGTAAAGATGAAGGGAATAATCTTGGAATACTTCTTACCAGAAAAGTAATGAAACACAAATGGACTGGCTGTATTTGTAGTTTACGTTTTAATTTAAATAATAGCATTTCACTTTTCACGTATTCTATCCCTTTCCTCCGCAGGAGCATGGAATGACCAGTCCTTGCTTTTACTAACACCGCATCCAAATTTTCAACTTTATAACCAGCAGCAATAATACGAAGCCACAAATTATAATCTTCCATAAATGCATGATGTTGATATCCACCAACAGCAAGTACTGCGCTTTTCCTGAATGCCACAGTCATATGGTTGAAGGGGTTTTTTATAACAACCTGTTTTTTTATAGCTTCATTATCAAGTGGGACTATTCTCTTCCCAATAAATGTTGAGAGTCCCTCATCATATTCATCAATATGCCCACCTAGCACGATCAATTCTTTATCATTTTCTAATTTATCAATCTGAAGTTTAAATCTATTCGCAGAACAGACATCATCAGTATCCATTCGTAGAACGATTTCATGACTACAAACTTCAAGACCTTTGTTTAATGCCTGACCTAGCCCAACATTTTCTTTTATTTTTAATAGTTTTATGGGAAGAAAACGGCTCCAGTGTGTGACTATGTCACGAAGGTTCTGGCCTACGGGACCATCGAAGACTATTACGACCTCATTAGGTTTAAGCGATTGAGTATGAATACTTTGTAAGCACTCATTCAAGTGCTCCGTCTTCTCCCGGAAGTACAAAGACAATAAAACTGAAAAGTTCATGTCAATATTTTTTCTCTTATTTAAGGTACCAATTAATACAAATTGCACACGCTACCGCCCTTGGCTTTATAGCAACCAAAGAACTAGCTTTGATAAAGATAGTGGAACACTCATAGTGAACAGTTCTTCAACCTTTACTGTTCAACAATTCCATTATCAGTTGGAAATTGACATAGTATATTGGTATTTCTGTATCTTTTTAAATACCAGCAATAAATGGTTTACAGCAACGACTACTCAGAAACAAAGGTAATATTGTCTTTTTTAGAGCCAGCAAATTCATATTGAAGTGTGCGATCCAGTCCCTGAGAGAGAGTGAAGGGAGCAACAAAACCAGAATTATGTACTTTTTCAGCATCAAACTGAGTTGTTGCGCAAAATTTCTTCACTCGAACAGAGCTAACGGCAAATTTTTTATGCATAAGTTTGCTAATGATATCAAAACAATAGCCGCCTAGCATGCCCGCAAAATAGGGCAAATGTACAGAAGGAATCTTCTTGTTGAGACTAGTTTCAACTTCAGCCACAAGCTCATTCATGCATAAATCTGGTTTATCCACATAGTTGTAAACTTCATAGCCAGCACTTAGATTATTGAGTTTATACTCAATGAAAGAAACAATATTTCCTACATAAGCCATTGATTTATAATTATTTCCTGAACCTACCATAACAAATTTTCCACTCGCAATTTGTTTAAGCAGATTATAGACGTTACCACGATTACGTTCCCCAAATATAACCGTTGGTCGAATAATTGTCAGAGAGCGGTGTTCGGGTGCTTTCGCATACCACTCACGCAAAATCTCCTCTGCCTGCCACTTGCTCTTACCATAGTGGTTGAATGGGTCTTCCGGGTGAGTTTCATTTGGATTTGTTTTATTCAGCCCGTAAATCGCTACAGAACTTGTAAATATTATATTTTTGACGCCATTTTTATCCATGGCTGCGAGAACATTTTTTGTTCCCTGGACATTTACATCGTAGTAAAGCGAGACAGGGCTAACATCATCTCGATGTTCAGCAGCAAGTAATACTACAGTGTCAAAATCTGCGAGCCCAGCATCCAGGCATTCCTGATCCCGCACATCACCAATTTCAGTATTTTCGGGGAAAAAATGGCTAGGATTTTTGTCTATGTTCTTGATCTTTAGGTTGTTGCTAATCAACTCGATCAGGCGGGTTCCAACAAAACCTGATGCTCCAATAAGGCAAATTTTATCGTTCATATTCAATCAATATATTCCGTGCAAACCGCACCCTAAAAACCCATGTCCCCAAAATGTGGGAACTCCCAGATACTTAGTGGTCATACTTACTCATATAACGATTATAAACATTTACTCAACGGCCTCCAGCTTACTTATGCCCATTAGTCATGATCAGACATCGTCAAGATTTATCGAAAAAATACACTAGACCATTCATATAGAGAGATACAAGCAAGTGTCTGTGATTGGGCTAAAAAAAAAGCAATCTGATAGAAGAAGAAGTAACCCCTATCATGATTGCTGTTTTAATCGGAATTCAGGAACTAACTTACTCCGTTAGCAGCTTCTCAATACTCTTCCGGAACTTCGCCCCTTCCTTCAGGTTCCGAAGCCCATACTGCACAAACGCCTGCATATACCCCATCTTCTTCCCACAGTCGTAGCTTTCACCTGTCATCAGCATCGCATCAACAGATTGCTTTTTAGCCAGCTCAGCAATCGCATCCGTCAGCTGAATACGACCCCATGCACCCGGCACGGTTTTCGCCAGTTCAGGCCAGATGTCGGCGGAAAGAACATAACGCCCTACGGCCATCAGATCGGAGTCCAGCTCCTGCGGTTGGTCAGGTTTTTCGATGAAATCAACAATTCGGCTCACCTTGCCTTCGGATTCCAGTGGCTCTTTGGTTTTGATCACAGAGTATTCCGACAGATCGCCCGGCATACGTTTCGCCAACACCTGGCTACGCCCGGTTTCATTGAAACGCGCCACCATTGCAGCAAGGTTATAACGCAGTGGGTCAGCGCTTGCGCTGTCCAGTACAATGTCTGGCAACACAACCACAAATGGGTTATCGCCAACGATCGGGTGTGCGCAAAGAATAGAGTGTCCCAGGCCCAGCGGCTGAGCCTGACGAACGTTCATAATGGTGACACCAGGAGGACAGATAGACTGAACTTCAGCCAGCAGCTGACGTTTAACACGTTGTTCCAGCAGCGCTTCCAGTTCGTACGAGGTGTCAAAGTGGTTTTCCACCGAGTTCTTCGAAGCGTGTGTCACCAGAACGATTTCTTTGATCCCTGCAGCAACCACCTCATCAACGATATACTGAACCATTGGTTTGTCGACGATCGGCAGCATCTCTTTAGGAATCGCTTTTGTGGCAGGGAGCATATTCATGCCCAGGCCCGCTACCGGAATGACTGCTTTCAAATTAACCATTATCTTGTCCACCTGTATTCGGTTGATGAATTATAGCGATTAAACATGTTTAATCCACTCTGTTTTCTCATAGTATCCCTTTGGGTTTAGAGAAATCTCTGGATATAGTCCGAGAATGTAGAGGAAATTGGCGTTTAGCGGCGTGGTAGAGAGAAATTAAGCCGTTCGGAATTGACAACATGTTGATCAATAAGGTCGATATCCACCGAGGGCTGCCCTTTTTCGTTGACGGCATTGATGTGTGCAAGCGACAGCAGCGTGTCCTGTTTAGCCATAAATTTTCCACGGATATCCTTGCGCAAATCGAAGTTTAGCGACAGAGCGGGCTCACGCGATGCCACCTGCATAACATTGATATTACGCATAAAAATATGCTGTGGCTTGTTGTGCAGCGCCAGCGAGGCGTAACGCAGATTCAGGTTGGTGATAGAGACGAAAGACTGGGCATTTCCTGAGGAGATCTGTATCCCCCGCAGGTTTGAACCTGCTTTCTCATTATTAAGCTGTATATTATTCAAACGGAAATTTTGCGGTATAGACAAATAGTTACCTTTGATAACACCATAGCCAATCAGCATTCCCGCGCTATTAACCATATCAACACCATCAATAACGAAATTATCACATCCGTAGATCGCCACGGTGGCGTTATCTATTCCCGCCTTCTTGCTGAATTCCGGCGTGATATTGCTGGCTTTGACGTTACGAATAATAAAATGTTTCCCATTCTCAACGTGCACCAGCTGACGGCAGTTGCTGCCGGTGATGTTAGCCACGACGAAGTTCTTCACCGCCTGGTCTTCCGGGTAGCCGTTATTATAGGTGCTACCCGCCAGCCCAATGCCAATCCCCCAGTTCACTTTGCCGTTGGTACAATCGATGTGGTCGATGACGTGGTCGGAAATGAGGATATTGCTGTCGTTAATCGCCACGTTCCACTCAATGGCATCGCCTTGCAAGTAGCTGAAATGACAGTGGGTAATGCTGACATCCTCCCACTGATTATGGTAGCCCTGTCGCAGGATGCCGTAGTTGGCTTTGGTGATGGTGAGGCGGGTGATAGTCAGGTTCTTCATCTGGCGTTTGTCTTTTCCACCGATAAAGATCTGTGCCACCGGGCCATAGCCGCTGAGTGTCAGCCCTTCAATTGTACTGTCACTACCGCGAACATCGAGCGTGACGTTATAGAGGCTGGCCTCACCGCTGCCGCTAACCTTACATCCCTCTTGCAGGATAAACCGCCCGCGCCCGTTGCCTTTCAAGGCGCCAGCAACCGCCAGCGTTTTGCCAGGCGGCAGCGTGATGGCAGCATTAATATTGTCGCAAACGACGTCGGCAGGAACGGAGACCGTATCACCATGACTGAAAGCCTCGTTGAAGGCGCGGATCCAGTCGCCATCACGGTAGTAGTCGCGAATATCAACGGTGGCGGGTTGCCCCGCTGCGCGTGCGGAAACGGCGGGCAGTAATGGCAGGACTGCAAGCGTTGCGCCTGCCGTCAGAAAGTGTCGTCGAGTCAAAGTACGCATGGCACCTCCTCAGCAAAGCGTGTGCAGCAGGTTAGCAAGCTGTCGGTTGATAACCTGCTGATTAAAATCAGTTTCCACCTTGGTACGGGCGCGCTGAAGCACGGGCTGAAGGCTCCGTTCATCCATCCGCCCGACGAACTTGAGTTTCTCGGCCAGCGCCTGCGCGTCATTTTCAGCCACCAGCCAGCCAGAATCACCGGAGGCAATCAGCTCGGGAATTCCGCTGTGTACGGTAGAAAGCACCGGAATGCCTACCGCCATCGCCTCCATCAGCGCCACCGGGATACCCTCCATGTCACCATCAGCGCCGGTGATGGACGGCAGCAAGAACACGTCGGCGTCATCGAGCATCGCTTTCACCTCATGGCTGGGTTTAAATCCCGGCATCTCCACGCGGTCTTCCAGTTGATACTGCTCGATCAGAGTACGTAAACGGCGCTCCCAGGGGCCAATGCCGAGAATGCGATAGCGAAAATTAACGCCCTGCTCTTTGAGCTGACGACAGGCTTCAATCGCCACGTGCAGCCCCTTTTTCTCGGTCAGTCGGGCGACGGAAATAATCTGTAGGCAGGCATCTGGCACTTTTAACGGGCGCAGCGAGAATCGGTCCATATTCACGCCCATGCGTGAAACGGTAATTTTATCCGCCGGGCAGCCCATTGCCTGTAGGCGTTCCGCCCACAGTTGGCTGATGGGCAGCATCATGTCACCGCGGCGGAACAGCTGCTGATACTCACCGGTATAGTGGTTCAGTACTTCCCGGCTGGAGATATCAATGCCGTGGAAAACGGTAGCAATCTTGCCTGATATAACGCCCAGCTCGCGCAGCTTCGCCGCCGTCACGCCCGCAGGGCCAAAGTGCGCGATGAAGATGTCGGCGGTGATTGCTTGCGGCGTGCGGCTGCAAATCGAGGAGAGGATCAGATTACGCGCCTCCTGCCCGTATCGCCGGGTATTCAACGCCCGCCAGACGGCGGGACG
>NZ_JMPL01000165.1 GCF_000735365.1 Kluyvera ascorbata ATCC 33433
AATACAGAAATTCTGTTGGTAAAACCACTATCACCTTTATCAAGAAGTGTGCCCCATAACGCAAAGCTGATGGCGGAACGAGGGAGCTTCCACGGACGGTCATATGCTTTTGATGGAAACTTACCGCTCCGTACGGACTCTAGGCGTTGTCCCGTTCTTTTCACCAACATATCGGCTGCCATTTGCCCTGATACTGGATACTTTTGTTTGTAGTCGCTGGCTGACATGGCGCCGAGATAGGCTAGGTGAAAGGTTTCGGCCACAGGGAGTTCGTTGATGAGCTCGCGGGTTAGGTCGGAGACTTCTTCTGTGCTGCGCGGTTGAGGCCATCCCCTCTCTTGTGCCAGAAAACCGATGTACTGAGCCACTTCGGCGCGGGCTATTTCCATGGCCAAAGGCAGTATGCTTTTTTTCCACTCCTCAGGGATATCGCCATTAATAGCACGAAGGGATTGCATAACATATTCACAGGCCGGTGATAAGCGCCACCTGACACGCCCAAAGCGCCATGCTCGTACTTCATCCTTTTCATCATCAACGACAAAGGCATCAAGGCTGGTTTTAGGGTGCACACCGGCGAGCCCAGTCTTTAAAAGATCAAATAAAAGAGCATTGTTACTTATCCTAGGACCAAAATCTGTCTCGCACTCATCCAGCATGGGAAGGTCAGTATCACCGGGTTCTGCATTAGCACAACGAAACAGAGCCAGCAGGGCGACGGCTGCACGTAATGGGATTTCTGACAAGGGAAGGGGATGCTCAAGTAGTGGGGGAAGATTGTCTAATTCAGCAATGACGATCCGGCGTTTGGCATCATTTTTATCCTCGCACCTCCGTGCTGCTCGCTGTAGCGCTTTTTCCAGATCTTCCTTTTTAGATTCATTATCGCTTTCGAATTTGAGGACGATTGGTTTGATTTGTTCGACGAGAGGCATGTCTGCTTCTTTAGTACATAGCAAAAGAAGATTGAATATGGAGGAATAGTGATGAGGGTTTTGCTCAATGGCTTTCAGATAGGCTGTTTTTGCTTTTGTATGGTATTTCATTACATGCGATGAAAGGCCAATGTAAAACAGCACTGAATCGCGAGTGTCCTCATCTGAAACCCGCCCCATAAGCTGATAGAAATCACGTTTTATGTCGTGATCTGGAAGGAGGTACACGAGTTCTTTAATTAAGTCGTAGGCTTCTTCGGAAGGGATATTGTGCGCATTAAGTGCGTGAATAACACCTGAGGTAAATTTCTTTAATGCCGAAGTATGATTACTAGCCTTCTGAAGCGCTAATTCACTATAGTGGAGAGTCACGTTCTTTGATTCTGCTAGCCACTGGGAAGTGAGCCAGCCTTGTCCAAGACTATTCCAGTCAGGGGCCTGAAGTTGTGATCTAATTGAGGTGTAAAGCGACAATAGGTTACCGTCAAATTCGAGTTCATGGCCTGTAATGTTCCCGAGAAGGCCATCTAATTCTTCCCAGAAACCATCAGGTAAATCGGGTTCGTCACTCTGAAGTTCTTCGTAGGCGCCATCAAGTTTTAACAATACAAAGGCGATACGGTAAAAGCGCTGGGTTCGTGGTTTTGCCAGCGTCGTGAGAACATCCTGGTAAGGGTGTAGATCCCCGCAGGACCATGCATTCCCCCAATTGTCCCAGTTGCTACCACTTACAGGAAAAACATCATCATAGAGGTCCAGTGCCTGGATATAAAATCCGTCATACCGAGCTTCTATGGCCTCCATGAATGCTTCTGCAAACTCTGGGATATGCCTTGGTGATGAGCGGCACACAGCAACAAGTGCCGCACGGCCCATTCGGACGCGGAATTCGGCAGGAAGCGACGCGCTTTGCAAAATACTGGCAAAGGATGACATGCTTTCTTCTGGCGCAGTCTGACGCTTTATATCCGCGCGCGCTAATGTAATCTCCCAGAGAATTTCGTCTTCAGGTGATTCATAGCTTCGTTCGATCTCTTCGAGTTGACGGAGGTATTCAAGTGCCTCATCTGCTTTTTCTACACTTGCAGCGACTTCTGCTGCGGACCAGAGAAGTCTTGGCATTCGTAGTGGGGAGTTAGATGTGGATATGAGAGTATATTGCTCACTTAGGGAGGTCTTGCAGCGTTGCATGCAGGTCAGAACGGCAAGGCGGATACGCTGCTCATGAGGGTAAAGAGAAAGCAGATGCTGAAGATCGTTAAGTCTGCCTGCTGGCGAGTGATAATCCTCGGGCCACCAGGATAATGATCTGGCGAGTGCGGCCAGGATTGGTACCTCGGTTGATGTGACAACTTGCTTTAACCTAGCCCAGATTATGGGCTTATCTGCATTACTACGATCAACGTTTTTATCATGGGTAACCAACATACCCAGAAGGCCGATACCCTCAGCATCAAGCTCGGCATCTGGCGCCATAAGTCGGCTCCGGGCATCTTCAAACCTGTCCTGCATCCATTCGCAAAATGCGATTTTAGTCATCAACTGTGGGGTGGTGTTTTTCAGCTGGGCATATCCGACAATTGCCTCTTCGTATCGCCCATTTTTTAGGTGTAGATCGGCAATACTTTCTTGGTCAGAATGGGCTATCAGCTCGGCCTGTTTATCGAGCAGCGCTGATAGTGTGTGATGTTGTGGGTAATCCATTTTTTTTGCCAAAGTGGTTTCTCCAGCTGCATGTTCAAAAGGCAATAACCATGATTTTTATATGCATTATACCGGTAAACGCTGACGTGAGATCTGTACATCGGTGAGAATGTTGCGTTTCTCACACTCAGCATGTTACACATCAATTTCATACTGGAGCCACAAGCCAGTAGTGCTATTAATGAATGAACGGTTATCCATTCAAAGTGAAAAATTTACCCATAACTAAAATTAGCATTGTGATGTGGCATATTTGATAAATTTGTCATTGAATACCGGATGCTGAATATAAAATCTTGTGCAATTTATATTTATGCCGCTATTATGAAAGGAACTTTCTATTCGTTTTCCTTTGCTTTAGCGGTTGTAACCCAATACGGGTTTATGATGAATCGGATTATGGGGTGAGGATAATTTACAGAGGGGTGTATGAAACTATCCGGAAATACGATGTCAAACTGTATTGGAATATTATTGGCGGGATGCCTAGCGTTGCTTGTAGCGAGATTCCTGGGCTTGATTGGATATAATAGTACCTACCTCGCATCCTTTATTGGTATTTTTATTGGTACTATTATCCGTTATCTTTTTGTTCGATCGGTAAAAAAATTGAGGAAAACAGAGTTAGAACACCAAAGGACGATGAGGGAGTTTTTATCAGGTGTCACGGGTTATAAAATAGTAGTGAGGGGAGCGACGGTTGATTACACAGCGAACAAAGATGGTAATGACGAGCTTCCACTAGATTCAGAACGGTCAGATAATATCTCCACCTTACCGACAGTAAAACTTGATGGTTTTGTAACTATAGATGAAATTCATCGAATAGAGGGGGAGGAATTATTCATCAGACGAAGAATGCCTTTCGATGATGAACTTAATGACAAAAAAAATAAAACAGTTGTGGGTTTATATTTAATCAGTGAAAGACGGTTACTTCTGCGGTCAAAATTTGTTGCGGCGATACTATTTTTGATGGCTCTTTTTTTTATGTGGTTTTTTAGCATGCCAGCTACGTTTATGTTGCCGGGAACGATTCTTTTTATTTTGCTTGAGATTAAAGACCGACTTCTTACTTATCGAGTATCAAAAGGCTTCTTTGGTACTAATGCTGCGGAGGCTTTATTATTACTAAAATTCATTAATGATAATGTTGACGATATCAATGATGGTAGCGATAGCGGTAAGCGAAAAATTCTTAATGATAAACAAGAGCATAATACAGTCCCAAGTGAATCGTCAGTAGGTGGTCAATATGAATAACATGGATGGAGTCACCAAAATGCTGCTTAAAGCTGTCAATATACTTTTATTCAGTTACCCAAAACGAACGTCTTTTGGCTTGCTAATAGGTTTTATTCTTGCTGTTATTCTCTATACCATCAGGACATTGAGTTCGGTTTATAGTGATGTAATAGGATGGATGCATTACCTGGGGGCTGAATTTCTGGGCGTGTTAGGAATGAATACAAAGTCGATAATTGAATCTTATAAAGGTGACGCCATAGATGAGTCATTTGGGTATTTACTTAAGTCAATAGAAACAAACACGAATTTAACCGAGGAGAACAAAAGACTGCTGATTATTGAATTGCTTCATAAGCAGATTCAGTCTTTATCCGATAAGCAAGTCCAGGAAGTGGAGGAGCAAGTTATCGATAAATAGAAAATAAGTGATGAATTAATGTTGGTATAATGGTATGGCTTGGGTTCTCTTATTTTAATTACGTCTGATTACTGAGTGGGGCATGAAAGTCATTACTTCCTGTTCTGAAATAGATATAGAGGGGCTTGACTAAACGAAGTGATGATACATACTCCCCCGTATACAGCATTGTTTGGGAGGAGAGACCATGGATGGCTACATTGATATTGAACATTTTTTTCTTTCTGCCATTGAGTCCCATACCGATGGGGGACAGACAATAACGACTTAAGATTTTGTTCGCGAGTTAGCCAAAAATAATTATGTATGGACTCTGTGAGAGGCTAACAATTGGATTGAAAATAATAATTGTACATTTCGAGATGTATCCATTCTTGATGGTGAGTTGAGAATGTTCCTTCTGGAGAAATCACGCAGAGAGAAATGGGAAGTATGTGTTTTTTTATTGTGATATGTATGGTGCTTGTTATTGTAAGCAAGGTTAAGTCAGTTATTTGTTTGGCAGGTTGACTGAAAACACTGTTTTCCGTATAGAGTAATTCCTGAATTCTTACTTTTTATTTATATGTTTTATACTCTCTTTTTCAGCTTTGAGTACTGATGGTTTTTTAAAGTGAACATTAGTGCTTCAGATATAAAGATATATTCTTAGTCAAAGACAGATTTGTAAGATAGATATCCATTTTAGTTACTTGTTTATTTAAGTGGTGGAGTGATACAGCGTTATCGAGCTGATGACTAGCCATCAGATTTCTCTTTTACATAAATTAAATCAGAATTTTCATGAGTGAAGTGGTTAAAGTTAGTCTTTTTTTTACCGATACTTGTTTTGTCGGTAGTATACAACATTGCTGCAGGCTTGGTCAGATCATTAACTTTAATGAAGCTCACTATGCGGCTTTGTGAGGTAAGTTCAACATTTAAGATGCAAAAAACAGAAGACTGGACAGTCTGTTATTATTCATACTTTTCGGACACGGTAAAAAATGAAAAAGAACGTCGTGTTGACCAAAAAACAGCTGAAAGAGTTGGTAAAACGTATTGTTGTGGCCCAGGGAAACGCTTTCATCAAAGAACTATTGCGTAGTACGGGCAGTAAAATTGGTGCGACTAAAGAAGATTTCGCGAAAAATCTTGATGATGCCATTGATAAGGACATTATCACTCAGGAAATGTTGGAAACCTGGCTCGCAGAAGTCGAAGGGTGGGGCGATCAATATCTTTATTTATTCAACTCACCAAAAGTCGATACCGAGACTTTAGCGGCAGGCATTGCTGCCAGTCCTTATGCAAAATGTCAGGATTCAGGTGTTAGTCTGGATTTCCCTGAGGGGCTTGAGCTGAAACACATCACATTGGATAAAGCCAGCTTATCTATCGTGTGGCATCAAAGCAAGCAAGGCTGGAACCGTTGGAAAGTGAAGGATCACTTTGCGGAAATGGAACTTGAGCGATTCCGGTATGAGGCTTATCGTCAGCGCTTCGATCGCAGCGTTGTTCGATACGAATGGCGCTTTGATGACGATTATTGCGCAATCTTGATTCACCGAAACCCCGATATTGATCATGAAGTTGTTCACTCCCATGTCCAGGAAGCGTTATACGAGATGGGCTTCCCTACTAATGCCCCCTTAGCAAGGATACCGCTAAGTCAGGCGGTGAAAATAGCGGCGAGGAACGATAAGGGGGTCCATACAACCCGATTTGAACTCGACAACGGCTATGTAGAAATGGGGTCAACCCTTCCTGAGGGGGGAATTGAATCCGTAAAAGAGGTTCGTGGTGTTCTTCATGCCGTCGATACCAATTTGTTCGATAGGGCTCAAGGTATGCTGCATTTTGTAGAGGGAGAGCATGGAACTAGTCGGCGCATCGCGGTTCAGGTTTATGGCAGTGAAGGAAAACTCAGAATTTGGGCTCAGTGTAAGCGGGATGATGTGTTTAAAGTTGTTGAGCTTTTGTGGGGGTATAATAACGAGATATGAGTATTTCAGAATCAAAGAAGACCCGATGGCAAAAGGAAATCGAGCGACGTCAGACAGCTGGTGAGTCGCTGGAGTGTACACTGGAACAGTTTGCGAAGTCTGTTGGTGAACTGGCGGCAGATGAGGAGTTACTCATTTTTTTTGACACTCTTGTTGCATCGGGAGAGGTTCAGACAATAAAGACTTTCAGATGTCCCTTTTGCCGTCATGTTTTTGCTGCGGGGACTGTAAAACCAGTAACTGACTGTCCTAAGTGCTATGTAAATTATCTGGAGCAGGGTGAAGAAGTGGAAGACGAGTTGTTTTACCGTTTTCCCGGGGAAAAAAGTCGCGATATCAGATGGATGATTGTTATCCATGGAATGAACAGCCGTGCGACTTGGCAGGAGGAGTTTAGTTGGCAGATTGCTAATCGACTGCGCTACTCGGCTCCAGTCCTCATTTATAAATACGGCTGGGCAACGATAGAGGTGCTTTTTAAGCCATTCCATCGGCGGTTGGCCAAGCAGCTGGGTACGCGTATTCGGATTGCTATTGAGCAAGCAAAGCATAGTCAGCGCCCTCCAACGCCGGATATCATTGCGCATAGTTTTGGTACGCGCCTTTTATCTCTTGTCCTGGAAGATCCTGAGTTTGAAGATCTCAAGTTTGGACGTGTCATTACGGCAGGTAGCATTATCCGCCCTGACTATGACTGGGATACGTTAATTGCTGACGGGCGTCTGGAAGCTGTTTTGAATCATGTGGCTGCAAAGGATGGGGCAGTGCCTTTTGCTGAATATACCATTCCAGGATCAGGGCCTGGCGGTAAAAAAGGGTATGGGTCAAAAAAGGCGATTAATATTCGTAACTATGACTTCGTCCATTCAAGTTTTTTCCTTCCAGATAATTTACGTAACCTGATTTCGGATAATGGCTTATGGCATCTTTTTTTGACTCGCCCATTAGCTCATTTCAAACCTGAAGGCGACTTTAAACTTAGTTCGCCATGGAAACCGTTACCTGCATTTGTACGGGCTTTATTGCAGATGCTACTTTTTCTCGTCTTCTGTCTCGCTTATCCATTTTCGTGGTTTCGGCGCAAGCTAGACCCTTAAGTCAGTATGACCCTATCATGTTTAGTATGGTTCTAAATCGAGCTGTCTATGAGCTAATGGATGGCTTCTTGGTATCACAAGGCCCACCTATTTTGGTGGCGGGCTTTAGAATGCCCATCGTATGTTGTTGGTGTTATCTATCAGGATTCCATTCTTAAAAAAGGATAGGGTAGCAGCACATTTTTGGGGGGCGAAATCTACGCTGTGTCTTATCAATTCAATGGGTTATTGAAATGATTTTAAATGACTATGTTATGCAATGGCATATAGACGATGTAAATACATGATAATATGA
>NZ_JMPL01000166.1 GCF_000735365.1 Kluyvera ascorbata ATCC 33433
ATCGTCGGTCAGGTAATCTGCCTGGGACCACGGTCCCACCTGCATCGTCGGTCAGGTAATCTGCCTGGGACCACGGTCCCACCTGCATCGTCGGTCAGGTAATCTGCCTGGGACCACGGTCCCACCTGCATCGTCGGCACATTATTAGTTTGGGACAACGGTTAAGCAATGCCTGTCACGAACAGGTATTGGCTTGTCGCCAGCAACCTGTTGAGCGGAGTAATCACGCAGCAGGGCGGCTATTACAGGTGATGGTGAAAGCTCTGTTGGGATCTGAACGAAGCATGTTGAGTGAAATTTGCAAAATTTCGCGGGGTGTGCGGCTTAATTTTAAATTTCCGCCAGCATTTTTAAAACCAGCTGCCGCCGCTGCGCGTTGGCCGGTCCTTCGTCCGGCCGGTAACCAGTCCCGGCCGTTCTTACGACCCTGGATGAACATGGTCCCGTCATCAGCGTCTCCAGTGTGATGTCGTTTGTCACGCCGTCCGAGGGGATATCAGGGACACAACATATGGTAGAAAAAGCAGCTGTCTGAGACACAATATATTGATTATCCACAGTAACGGGGGATAACCGTGTGGGTAACATATTGAAAGTCCAACACGTTATCTGATTAACTGACTTTGTAAACGCCGCTGAACCATGAAAAAAATCCGGGGGAATCATCACAGCGCATAAACATACCGTTTTGTTTTTGGGTGACGGCAAGGAGGCCCCTGTTATCACCACATACCTTGTCAAAGGTTTCCATTCCTATCCTTATCAGGCTCTTTTCGTTATTTTCGGGAGAGATCCGGAGATGTTTTGTCAGCCAGACAGGATAGGTATCAGCGTTACGCCAGTACTGCAATTCAATCACTGAAGCCATTCCCCAGACAGTGAAGAATAAGAAAACCACACCTGCGATTTTGCTACCCATATTGTTCCTTAACATTGATTTAATACATTCCTTGCTCCTCGCACCGGAGCACATCACAGATACTGATTGAGATCCACTTCACGCAGCGGCTGGTTTTGACGTTCTGTGATCAATTGCACCAGGTCTTTTTCGTCCAGCGCATCGAGCATTTGTTCATACAGAGCCGCGGGCACACAATAAAAAACAGGGCGGTTGCGGTCAATAATCGCGACCGGGTAGCCGCCGCCGGCACTGGCGGTGGCCACCGGATCGTTTTTAAGTTCGCTGACGCTGGCAGTCACATCACACAGAATGATGTTTGTCATGGTTCCCCCCTGAGACAAGTCATCTGTATGATCGGTAAAGTAAGCTCTGGCGGCAAGTCCCTTCTGTCATTTCAACGGTCAGAAACGGGCAACCGGCAGCTCCTTCCAGCGGGTGGTATATGCCGGTGACAGCATCTCCCGTTTCATCTGCCAGTCCGGCGCAATACCCCGTCCGGCAAACCAGACTTTCCCGAGTCCTGAATGATTAATACCGTCGAGCACCTTCATCAGCGCATCGCTGTGCGGCCGTGGCTGCACGTCATCGAACAGATTCAGCTGTGCAACGCCGTTCGGGCTGAAATCATTGAGCATTATCCCCGCTTTTGCGTAGCGGTGGCCATCGAGCCAGGTCCTGCCCAGAGACCTGACCGCTGCCGCTATAATGTCCCGGGTGTCACGGGTAGGGGTGTTCAGTTTCTCAGTGGCCACGTTACCGTAGTACGGTTCATTAACCGCAAAAGGGGAGGTTTTGATGAAGATGCTGATATGCCGGCAGTACTGCCGCTCACCTCGCAACTTTTCTGCTGCGCGCTCGGCGTACTGGCAGACGGCCTGGCGCATTTCTTCATAGGTGGTGATCCGCTGCCCGAAGCTGCGACTGCAGACAATCTGCTGTTTCGGCGGCGGCGCTTCCTCCAGTGAAATGCAACTCTCGCCGTTCAGCTCACGTACCGTGCGCTCCAGCACTACGTTGAAGTTTTTGCGGATAAACGCGGGGTTCGTCAGCGACAGCTGCAGGGCGGTGGTGATCCCCATAACGTGCAGCTTTTTCGCTATCCGGTTCCCCACGCCCCAGATTTCTTCCACCGCCTGCAGGCTGAGTAATTTTGCCGTCCTGCGTGGATTATCGGGCGACAGCGCCAGCACCCCCCTGAATTGTGGCCATTCCTTTGACGCCCACTGCGCCGATTTGGCCAGTGTTTTTGTGGCGCCGCAGCCGACACCGATCGTCAGTCCGGTTCCACTGAGAACGTGCCCACGCAGCTGCCTGCCAAAATCCTCCAGATCCATACATTGGCCAATTCCCCGGGCATCCAGGAAACATTCGTCTATCGAGTATTGTTCGACGCGGGGAGACAGCTCCTCCAGCAGGGCGACCACGCGGTTACTCAGGCTAGCGTTTATGTGGAATAGAAAATCTACATAAATAATTCATGCTTTAAATAGTTGCTATAAACGCAAAGCAGGTGTCAGAAATTGTTCCCATATACCAAGATAAACGACTAACAATTTCGTATATTGGACTGACCCCACCACGGTAGACGATCCTGCCCTATAGTTTGAGCATAGGAGGAGCGTATGGGCACACCACGATTTACACCTGAATTTAAGGAAGAAGCCGTCCGTCAGATAACGGAACGCGGTTATTCCGTGGCCGAAGTTTCTGACCGTCTGGGCGTTTCCGCACACAGTCTCTATAAGTGGTTACGGGCGATTAAACCTGATAACAGCGAGCAGCATGCCCGGGATTTACTGGAAGCTAAAAGCGAGATCCTGAAACTCCGGGCGCAGCTAAAACGCACCGAAGAAGAACGGGATATCCTGAAAAAGGCCGCGCGGTACTTTGCAAGGGAGCCCGACTGAAGTACCGCTTTATCAATGAGCACCGCACTGTATGGGGTGTGATGACGATGTGTCGGGTACTGAATGTCGCCCGGGCCGGGTTCTATGCGTGGCTGCATAACCCTGTCTCAGCGCGTGATAAAGATAACCAACGCCTGCTGATGCTTATCCGCGACTCATATTCCCTGAGCGGAGGCGTATACGGTTACCGGCGGGTTCATGGCGATCTGAATGAAATCGGGGAAACCTGCGGTAAAAATCGGGTGGGTCGGATCATGCAACTGAACCGGATTAAAGCTGTGCGCGGCTATAAAGCACCACGTCGTATCTCTGGCAGGCCTTCAGTCGTTGCTCCTAATCGCGTGCAGCGGCAGTTCACCGTTGTCCGGGCCAACCAGGTCTGGGTCACCGATATTACTTATATCCGCACCTGGCAGGGCTGGCTGTATCTGGCGGTGGTTATCGATCTCTTTGCCCGTAATGTGGTCGGCTGGTCGATGAAACCCACGCTCTCACGCGAACTGGCGCCCGACGCGCTGATGATGGCGGTCTGGCGACGTAAACCCGACGGCGAGGTTATCGTTCACTCAGACCAGGGCAGCCAGTACGGCAGTGACGACTGGCAGCGCTTCTGCCGGGCCAATAATCTGGCCCCAAGCATGAGCCGGCGTGGCAACTGCTGGGATAATGCGGTGGCCGAATCGTTCTTCAGTTCACTGAAAAAAGAACGCATCAGAAAACGTATCTATAAAACCCGGGATCTGGCCCGGGCGGATATCTTCGATTACATTGAAGTGTTCTACAACCGGGCCCGGCGCCACAGTCATCTCGGCGGCGTCAGTCCTGAGGCCTTTGAACAGGCCTCGTCGTGAGGACAGAATTTGTCTACGGACGTGGGGTCAGTCCACTTTGGCGAACCTCCGCGTTTCATGCGCGGTATATGCTGAACCGTTGTCTGTCAGCCACTGCACCGCTGTGTCGGGCAGCCTGTCGCCGAAGCGCTTTTCCACCGACCTCAGCATCACATCCTGCACGGTCGAACTGTCATAGCCTCCCGTGCTTGCTGCCCAGTCTATGGCCTCACGGTCGCAGCAGTCCAGCGCGAACGTTACCCGCAGTTTTTCGCCGTTGTCGCAGCCGAACTCGAAGCCATCTGAACACCAGCGCATATCGCTTTCTGCCACCGCTATCTTGCCCTTATGTTCACGCTTCGGTCGCTCTGGTTTGTGATGCAACAACAACAGGTTATGCTCGCTCATTATCCTGTAAAGCCGTTTGGCATTCACAGGTGGCTGTCCCTCTGTGCGACGTTGCTTGCGCAGGATGCCCCACACGCGTCGATAACCATAACTCGGCATATCGCTGATGATGTTGAGGATAACCGCGCTGGCGTCGCCGTCGCTCTGAGTGCGCCACGCCGTTCCGACGTGTCGGGTGTGTGCATCCTGTTCGCTATCGATGGCCATCACCCTGACCGTCCTCACGCGGAGGGCTGTTCGTAGCACCGGCGACGCGTTCCACAAGGGGTAAATGAACGCTGCCATAAACTTTTTGCGAGCAAAAACTTTCCGTCATCGCCCCTTGCGTCCCGCTTACCGCCGTTGCTCCTTTGCCCTTTGCCGCGAGAGAACTCACCAGGGAGATGGATTAACCATCGAGAGGAGACAACCAGGATGAACACACAAAACGTCAACGTCAGAACCGCCGCTCAGGAATCTTCCAGGAAGATGGGGGACGAACTGACTGTGGATCAATTTACGGATCTGTTCTGCTGGGTTTTAGGTAATGACTCCAACTTACTGATAGTGTTTTATGTTCAGATAATGCCCGATGACTTTGTCATGCAGCTCCACCGATTTTGAGAACGACAGTGACTTCCGTCCCAGCCTTGCCAGATGTTGTCTCAGATTCAGGTTATGCCGCTCAATGCGCTGCGTATATCGCTTGCTGATAACGTGCAGTTCTCCCTTCAGGCGTGATTCATAAAACGGCCAGCCATCCGTCATCCATACCACGACCTCAAAGGCCGAGAGCAGGCCCGGAAGACGCTCCAGCGTGGCCAGAGTGCGTTCACCGAATACGTGCGCCACAACCGTCCTCCGTATCCTGTCATACGCGTAAAACAACCAGCGCTGGCGTGATTTAGCGCCGACGTAGCCCCACTGTTCATCCATTTCAGCGCAGACAATGACGTCACTGCCCGGTTGTATGCATGAGTTTACCGACTGCGGCCTGAGTTTTTTAAGTGTCGTAAAATCGTGTTGAGGCCAACGCCCATAATGCGTGCACTGGCGCGACATCCGACGCCATTCATGGCCATATCAATGATTTTCTGATGCGTACCGGGTTGAGAGGCGGTGTAAGTGAACTGCAGTTGCCATGTTTTACGGCAGTGAGAGCAGAGATAGCGCTGATGTCCGGCGGTGCTTTTGCCGTTACGCACCACCCCGTCAGTAGCTGAACAGGAGGGACAGCTGATAGAAACAGAAGCCACTGGAGCACCTCAAAAACACCATCATACACTAAATCAGTAAGTTGGCACCATTACCGGGTTTTACGAGTGACTGAAGGTGTCACTCAACCGATGGAATTTACTCCGCCGGAAAATAGTCTGGAATTAACACTGCTGAATGATAACTGTGCAGATTATGTTTCTGTATGGGTTGTCGATGGATATCCGGTGGCCGCCGGTGCTCCTATGGATCATTTCTTTCGCGTAATTAATCCATCAATTAACTGATATTTTAACTGAAGAGGAAACCAATATGGTCAGCTTTGCATCCCGTTATCGTACTCCAAACTCAATCCGTCAGAATCGCCCACTGACTAATGATGAACTGGCGCGCATTGTCCCGAGTGCCTTCTCAGAAGATAAACACGACTCGCGTTCAGAACGTTATACATACATTCCGACAATTAACATTCTCGACCGTTTACGCGGTGAAGGTTTTCAACCTTACTTTGCAACACAATCTCGGACACGCGATATTGATAAGCGAGATTTTACTAAGCACTTAATTCGTCTGCGTCGCCATGACCAGCTGAACGGAAAAGAAGTACCAGAAATTATTCTGCTGAATAGCCATGATGGTTCAAGCAGCTACAAGATGATTCCGGGGATGTTTCGGCAGATTTGCACGAATGGACTGGTCGCTTGGAAGAACTTCGGTGAAATAAGCGTACCGCATAAAGGTGATATCGTTGGGCAGGTAATCGAAGGTGCTTATGAAGTTCTGAAAACTTTCGATAATGTTGAAAGCAGTATCGATATGATGCGAGGCGTTATGTTGTCAGAACGCGAGCAACTTATCCTGGGTGAAGCTGTGCTCGAGTATAAATACAATGGCGAGCATTCACCCATTACCGCTCAGCAGGTTATTCATCCTCGACGCTGGGAAGATAATCATTCCGATTTATGGACGACTTTTAACCGCGTGCAGGAGAATGTTATTCGTGGTGGTATTCGCGGAAAGTCAGCAAAGGGAAAGATGACCAGAACGCGGGAGGTGACCGGAATTGATGGTGACATCAAATTAAATCAGGCTTTATGGAAACTTGCTGAAGAGTTTGCAAAGCTCAAATCATAAAAATAAAAATGCCGCTCATCTGAGCGGCTTTTTTATACCTTGATCACTGAGTGATTTCTGGCACGCCATCGTGGTCTTTTGTGAGAACCCCAGCGGTCTTTTCTGTCGGCTGTTTATCCAGAAGAATTTTTCTGGCCTGAAGTATACGGTATATACTTTTGATTTTTTCAGCATATGCCCGACGTTGAACAATCAGCTTCTTCGATGGCCCCGTGTTATACATCCCTACGCTATCCCAGTTTTTACCGTATGACCTGAAGTTATGCGCCAGCACCCAGGCACCCGTGTAAACGCATATGCAAGGGTCATTCATCAATCGTTGCCGTGTAATATTAAATCCGGCGAGCTTTTTATAATGTGAGCTGTTGATCTGCATTCCGCAGACATCTTCTGTGCCGTTCCGATTTGCGCTGTTGGTTGCATTAGCAATCAGGCGGCTTTCCTGAATTGAGATCGACATTAAAAGTAACGGGTCAATATTGTAATCCTTTCCGGCCTGGTCGAAGCACATTTGGGGTGCACCTGAGGTAGGGAACACTATTGCGAACAGCAATGGTGCAAGAAAATTTATTTTCATAATATGCACTCACATAATCTACAGGATGCACTACAGACCGATTTTTTTAAAAATACCCGCGCCGATCATTTTAATCAAGGTAATTCACTACAAACGCGCGTGAGGCGCTTCCTGCCAGGCTTTTACTGACATCCTGGAATAGAAGAAGCTAACGCAATTTTCCTATTTTCAGGCCGCTCTACTCTTACTGATAAAATATCACACCCCACGCAAGGCTTCGCCTTGCAGATTTAATCTTTAAAATCATGGTGATAACTTTGAAAAGTTACGATTTTTGCAAGTATTGCCCCAAAAGGTGTGGCAACCCACACACACAACAGTGCCTGATTAACACACCTGTTGGTGCCTGATACGGCACTGTTGTGTGTGTTATTTGTGTGTACTGTTATAAAACAGCAGGTAAAGTATGAACAGTGCCGTATTGACACACATAGACAGTGCCGCTATAACACACCTGTATAAGCCTGGACCAGACGAGAAGCGAACAGATTGCATACAGACATCAGTCACCTCTTTCAGGGCCATATTGATGAGAATAGTGCCGTAGGCAGCACTGTCTTAAACTTCGGGAAAAATACCATGTCACGTAAAAACATATATTTCAAA
>NZ_JMPL01000167.1 GCF_000735365.1 Kluyvera ascorbata ATCC 33433
TGATCCGGGTCAATGCCTTCGCGGGCGTTTTTCAGCATCGCCAGAGCGTGCAGAGGAATATCCGGGCGGGACCAGGCATCCGGCGCCGGAGACAGGTCATCGGTGTTGGTTTCACCGGTCACTTTGAACACGGTAACGGTGATTTTATCTGCCAGCGCAGGACGGCTCAGGAACCATTCGGCATCAGCCCAGGACTGAACTACTTGCTTAGCGTAGGCGTTACCCGCTTTGGCTTTCTCTTCTACGTCGTAGAAGTTATCGAACATCAGCAGAGTGTGGGACAGCGCTTTGGCAGCAATCGGAGCCAGCTTCGCATCGTCCAGGGCATCAATCAGTGGATGGATGTTGTAACCACCCTGCATGGTGCCTAACAATTCGATGGCTTTTTCTGGGGTAACCAGTGGGGAAGTGGCTTCGCCTTTCGCGACAGCGGCGAGGAAACCCGCTTTAACGTAGGCGGCTTCATCAACGCCCGGCGGTACACGGTTGGTTAACAGGTCTAACAGGAATTCTTCTTCGCCAGCAGGCGGATTCTTCAGCAGCTCAACCAGCGCGGCCATTTGGGTTGCATCTAAGGGTTTGGCAACAATCCCTTCGGCGGCACGCTCAGCTACGTGCTCACGGTATTCTTTTAGCACGACGGTATCTCCTCGCTCTCATTGTCATATGCGGTCGGCGATCTCTTCACGCTCCTGTGAGACAGCAGTTTGTAGGGTAAAAGCCCGGTACCGCGAGGCCAGCATAGCAGGATTTCAGAAGGGTGTTAATCTGTTTACAAAAAAGCAACATTAAATATTTGCTGAATCGTTAATGTTGATATAACAGATTAAAAAAAGCCGTTTTACGATGAAAAAAAACCATCGAAGCGCCGGGGTATTAAACATTTTGTTATGAAAGTATGACATCTAAGAGGATGAAAAACGGGCGATGCTGACGTCGAGGCGCGATTATTTTGCCCGCTCTTTGACAGTGTAAACTCTTGTCAGATTTCCCTACTCACCGCAAAAATCCCTGCTTTAATCAAAAAATAAACAACGGCCTCATTATACTCGCGGCATATCCGACTCCTCTGTTACGGACTGTGTAGTTCCCTGGAGAACCACCATGACTTTGCCCTTTAAGCCCCACTATATTGCGCTTATCTGCAGCGCCGGGTTACTTGCGGCCGCCGGCACGCTGTACGTCAAAAGCCGGGAGCCCGTCGCGCCCGACGCGCCGCCTGCGGTGGCGGTAACAGCACCTGAAGCGGCCCCTGCCCCGGTCACCTATACCACCGCACAAATCACGCAGTGGGTAGCCCCTATCGCACTCTACCCAGACCCGCTGCTGTCGCAGGTGCTGATGGCCTCAACCTATCCGGATAGCGTGACGCAGGCGGTGCAGTGGTCGAAAGACCATCCCGGCCAGCAGGGCGATGCGGCGGTAAAAGCCGTGGCGAATCAACCGTGGGATGCCAGCGTGAAGTCGCTGGTCGCCTTCCCGCAGCTGACGGGCATGATGGGTGAAGACCCGCAGTGGGTGACCAACCTCGGTAACGCGTTCCTGGCGCAGCCACAGGACGTCATGGATGCAGTACAGAAACTACGCCAGCTCGCCCAGCAAACCGGCTCGCTGAAATCGACGCCGCAGCAAACGGTCACCACCGCCAAACGCGTGGCCTCCTCGACGTCCCCCCATTCCACCAACAGCGCGCCGACGGTTATCAAGATTGAACCGAGCAACCCGCAGGTGGTATACGTGCCGAACTACAACCCGACGGTGGTTTACGGTAGCAGTTGGCCTTATACCTCCGCGCCGCCGGTCTATCTGCCGCCGCCTCCGGGGCAGCAGTTTGCCGACAGCTTTGTGCGCGGTTTCGGCTATAGCCTTGGGGTAGCAACCACCTATGCGATTTTCAGCAACATCGATTGGGATGATGACGACCACCATCATCATGACAATGACCACCATGATGATCATTATGACGATCACGGCGGCCATCCATCGGGCTATCAGCACAATGGCGATAACATCAACATTAACGTGAATAACTTCAACAAGATAAGCGGGCAGAATATCAGCGGCCAGACGATGGGCTGGCAGCACAACCCGGCGTATCGCGGCAACACGCCGTACCCGAATAACAACGTGGCGCAGCAGTTCCACCAGACCAACGTGCCAGGTGGCCTGAGCGCTACGCACCAAACGCCGGGCGCGCTTGCACCTCATCAAACGGAAGCGGTCGGCGGGTTGAGCGCCACTCAGCACGCGCAGCCTAACCGTGACAGTCAGCGTCAGGCGGCGATGTCGCAGCTACAGCAGCGCACGCATATTGGTAGCGGCAATGCCAGCCCAGCCGGGCTGGGCTCCCGTGATGCCCAGCGTAATGCAGCAACACAGCAGTGGAATCAGGCAGCGCAGCGGAATAACTTCCGCGGCTACGACGCCCCAACCAGCCGAACGCCGAGCCATACGGTTTCGCCGCGCGCCGCAGCACAGCAGCATATTCAACAGTCGCATCCGCAGTTGAATGCGACCCAGCATCAGAATCTGCAAACGCATGAACGGTTAAACGGCCAGACACCGCATCTGAATGCTGGAATGATGGGTCAGAACAGCGCGCTGCGCGCCAACGGCGGCGGTCTGCGCAACACGGCGCTCAGCGGCAACGAAAGTCGCGCGCCATCATGGCAGGCGCAGCAGTCTCGAGGGCTACAGAGCCGCCACGCTTCCGGCCTTAGCGCTGAGCAACATAATGGCGGTATTGCCGGGCACCATGAGTTCCGTCGACGCTAAAGGATAATGTGATGAAAAAGCAGATACAGATAGCGCTGCTGGTGCTGGCGATGTCACCACTGATGGCGCTGGCGCAGCAAACCTTCGCCACCCCGGACCAGGCCGCAAGCGCGCTGGTCAACGCGGTCACGCAGAAAAACGATGCTGAGCTAGACAACCTGCTCGGCGATAACTGGCAGCAGTTCTTACCCCCCGACGGCGTCGATCAGGATGCCGTTGATCGCTTCCTGCGCGATTGGCAGGTTAATCACCGTATCGTCAATCAAGGTAATACCGCCTGGCTGGACGTCGGTAATGACGGTTGGCGATTACCGATTCCAATGGAAAAAAAGGCCGATGGGTGGGAGTTCAACATGGCCGCGGGGAAAGATGAAATTCTGACGCGTGCCATCGGGCGTAACGAACTGTCAGCCATTGAGGCGATGCACGCCTACGTGGATGCCCAGCAGGACTACTACCAGTTGAACCATGCCTGGGCGCAGAAAATTATCAGTAGCGAAGGGAAAAAAGATGGCCTTTACTGGCCTATCGCGCCGGGAGAAACGCCAAGTCCCTTAGGGCCAAACTTCAGCCCAGCAGCTCCGGGGGAAGGCTATCATGGCTACCATTTCCGCATTCTGCCTGAAGGCGACAAAGGCGACGTTGCCTTACTCGCCTGGCCCGTTGAATGGGGACAAACTGGCGTGATGAGCTTTATGATTGATCAAAACGATCGCGTTTATGAAGCCAATTTGGGCGCTGAGTCTGAACAGAAAGCGCAGGCGATTACCCACTTTGATCCCGATGCCAGCACGGGCTGGCAGGCGGTTGCAGAGTAAAAAAATGCCCGGCGGCGTCTGTACGCAGCCGGGCATTCTTCAAACAACGATACCGTTAACTTAGCCCTGATGCGGCATCAGTTCAGGGTGGCCTTGCACCGCCGGCTTGCTGCTGGTCAGCGCGGCTTCATCGGCGCTGATGCTGCCGGAGTTATCGGCCCACACCCCTTCCTGCGTTTTTGTCACCTGCTGATGCTCAGCGTTCAGGTTCTGCCCCATCGCAGCGATATGCGTACTTTCGGTACCGCCGCTGTTATCGGCCCACGGAATCGTCGCATCGCTCGCAAAAGCCATACCGGAAACCAGCGTTGCAGCTAAGGCTGCCGTCGTCAGAAACATTTTCATCGTCTCAACCCTCAATTTGTTAGCCTGCTATCAGTTTATATCGTGATTATTATTCAAGTTGCGGCAAGCGTTAACAGAACGTTTCGAGATTAAAGGGAGAGAAGAGGATGAAGATGCCGAAAACATAGCGATAGCGTCGGAAAACTGTAACCCGCTTCGAAAACTTTGCTACGGTTAGACATAACTCGTTGCCAGAGAGCATAAAAAAAGCGGCCGTTAAGCCGCTTTTTTCTATGGTAGCCCGGACGAGGCGTTAGCCGACTCCGGGAGGACCATGCGCTTCCCGGCGTCGCTATGCTCGGCCGGGCTCCGGGTCAGAAGATTACTTCTTCTTCGCTTTCGCGTTCGGCAGGTCGGTAATGCTACCTTCAAAGATTTCTGCTGCCAGGCCAACAGACTCGTGCAGAGTCGGGTGAGCGTGGATGGTCAGCGCGATATCTTCAGCATCACAGCCCATTTCGATAGCCAGACCGATTTCACCCAGCAGCTCGCCGCCGTTGGTGCCGACAATCGCACCACCGATAACACGGTGAGATTCTTTGTCGAAGATCAGCTTGGTCATACCGTCTGCGCAGTCGGAAGCGATAGCACGGCCAGAAGCAGCCCACGGGAAGGTGGCGGTTTCATAGCTGATGCCTTTCTCTTTCGCTTCTTTCTCGGTCAGACCAACCCAGGCAACTTCCGGATCGGTATACGCGATGGATGGAATCACTTTCGGATCGAAGTAGTGTTTCTGGCCTGCGATAACTTCGGCAGCAACGTGACCTTCGTGAACACCTTTGTGCGCCAGCATTGGCTGACCGACGATATCGCCGATAGCAAAGATGTGCGGTACGTTGGTACGCAGCTGTTTGTCGACGTGGATGAAGCCACGGTCGTCAACTTCTACGCCAGCTTTGCCCGCGTCGAGGTTTTTACCGTTCGGTACGCGACCGATAGCCACCAGCACGGCGTCATAACGCTGTGCTTCAGCAGGTGCTTTTTTACCTTCCATGGAAACATAGATACCGTCTGCTTTTGCTTCAACGGCGGTCACTTTGGTTTCCAGCATCAGGTTGAATTTCTTGCTGATACGTTTGGTGAAGACTTTAACGATGTCTTTGTCTGCAGCCGGGATAACCTGGTCGAACATTTCAACCACGTCAATCTCTGAACCCAGCGCATGGTACACGGTACCCATTTCCAGACCGATGATGCCACCGCCCATAACGAGCAGGCGTTTTGGCACTTCTTTCAGTTCCAGTGCGTCTGTAGAGTCCCAAACGCGTGGGTCTTCATGTGGAATGAATGGCAGTTCAATCGGACGGGAACCCGCCGCGATGATAGCGTTGTCGAAGTTGATTACGGTTTTACCGTTCTCGCCTTCCACTTCCAGGGTGTTTGCCCCGGTGAATTTACCCAGACCGTTTACCACTTTTACTTTACGGCCTTTGGCCATACCAGCCAGACCACCGGTCAGCTGAGTGATAACTTTCTCTTTCCAGGTACGAATTTTGTCGATATCGGTTTTCGGTTCGCCGAAGACGATACCGTGTTCAGCCAGCGATTTGGCTTCTTCGATAACTTTTGCAACGTGCAGCAGTGCTTTAGAAGGGATACAGCCAACGTTCAGACAAACACCACCGAGGGTGCTGTAACGTTCTACGATTACGGTTTCCAGACCTAAATCAGCGCAACGGAATGCAGCAGAGTAGCCCGCAGGACCTGCCCCAAGTACCACGACCTGAGTTTTAATTTCAGTACTCATCATGACCTCTATCATTTGTATCCGGCGGTCTGACGTTATAGTTATTACGCCCATCATCCACCGGGACGTTCTATCCGCGTGTATTTTACAAAATTGTTAACAATTTTTAAACAACAAACGGCAAACGATTTTGTCCTTTGTTGCTGATAACCCCAAATCATCCTGAGGTTATCAGAAAAAAGCCGGCCGTCTGGCCGGCTTTTTCATTACATCACCAGACGGCGAATGTCGGACAGCATGTTGTTGATGATGGTGATAAAGCGCGCACCATCAGCACCGTCGATCACGCGGTGGTCGAAGGAAAGAGAAATTGGCATCATCAGACGCGGCATAAACTCTTTACCGTTCCACACTGGCTCCATAGAGGACTTGGAGACACCGAGGATCGCCACTTCCGGCGCGTTAACAATCGGCGCGAAGTGGGTGGTACCCAGGCCGCCGATGCTGGAGATGGTGAAGCAACCGCCCTGCATTTCGCCAGCGGTCAGCTTACCGTCACGCGCTTTCTTAGAGATCACAGTCAGTTCACGGGACAGCTCGGTAATGCTCTTCTTGTTCACGTCTTTGAAGACTGGAACAACCAGACCATTTGGCGTATCAACCGCAACACCGATGTTGATGTATTTCTTCAGGGTCAGGCGCTGACCATCTTCAGACAGAGAGCTGTTGAAGCGCGGCATCTGTTCCAGAGCAGCAGCAACGGCTTTCATGATGAAGACCACTGGGGTGAATTTCACGTCCAGTTTACGTTTTTCAGCTTCGGCGTTCTGCTGTTTACGGAACGCTTCCAGATCGGTGATATCGGTCTTATCGAAGTGAGTAACGTGCGGGATCATCACCCAGTTACGGCTCAGGTTAGCACCAGAGATTTTCTGGATACGGCCCAGTTCCACTTCTTCGATTTCACCAAACTTGCTGAAGTCGACTTTCGGCCAAGGCAGCATGCCCGGGATACCGCCGCCAGCGGCTGCCGCAGGCGCAGCTTCAGCGCGTTTAACGGCTTCTTTCACGTAAGCCTGAACGTCTTCGCGCAGGATACGGCCTTTACGACCCGTACCTTTCACTTTCGCCAGGTTAACGCCGAACTCGCGCGCCAGGCGACGAATCAGCGGAGTAGCGTGAACGTAAGCGTCGTTCTCAGCGAACTCGGTTTTACCTTCAGCCTTCGCAGCCGGTGCGGCAGCTGGTTTAGCAGCCTGAGCCGGTGCAGCAGCAGGGGCTGGAGCCGCCGCGGCTGCCGGAGCAGCAGCAGGTGCTGCGCCTTCCACTTCGAAGACCATAATCAGAGAGCCGGTAGACACTTTGTCGCCGGTGCTGATTTTGATTTCTTTCACGGTACCCGCGAACGGAGCCGGAACTTCCATAGAAGCTTTGTCGCCTTCTACGGTGATCAGTGACTGCTCAGCGGTCAACTTTGTCGCCCACTTTCACCA
>NZ_JMPL01000168.1 GCF_000735365.1 Kluyvera ascorbata ATCC 33433
AGCACCGGGACGCGGCTTATCCAGCCCCGGCAGTAATCAAACACGTAAAACGCTGGTTTCTCAGGCGTGCCTGTCTCCAGTTTCTTACCTTCAATGACGGCCTCGAGCATGTCAGCAAACAGGGCCGCGCCGTTCACACGCGATCCCGGCTTCTTGTTGGATGGAACCCACTTAACGCCCTGTGATTCCATCTTCTGTGCAATGGATAGCTCATCATCGCCAGTGTTGTAGATCGCACCGTCAGCAGGGCCAGGAACAATTTTCTTGCAGATGCCGGGCATGATATTCAGCTGCCCCTGCGTGACCCCGTCGAGCTTTATCTCTTCGGGTTCAGCCAGTTCCTCGCCCACCAGCCGTTTATCCACCCACGCCACGCCCTTGGCGACGTTAGTTGATGACATGTTCAGGCCTTTGTTCAGCTCATCAGGCGGGCAGCCATACCATTCGCCAATCAGTATCAGCGACCCGGCAGGCGGGCAGAACTGGCGACCATCGGGCAACTCTGCGGCGGTGCCGTCGGCACGCGCCCACCAGAGGTTAGAGAACGGTTTCGACTCACCCCAGTCATGGGAGCGGTCAACCGTCCAGCTATCCGGGATACGGAACGGCTTAATGACATGCAGCGATGCGCTCCACAGGTGGTCAAAGCGACCCCCACTGGTGACATCCCAGGAACCCTCTACCCACGCCTTGCGTCGGTTAGGGTCCTTGATGGACATCAGTGTCGCGATGTACTGCGGATCGAGATATGGATTCTCTTTGAACGAACCGTGAATCGCCACGCGGGTAAGCGTCACATCCTCTTCGCGTTCGGTCTGCGGGTTAAACACCTTTTGCGTCTCTCGAATGATGGTGCCGCGGGGTGCTGGCTCAATGAAGCGCTTCTTCACCCAGGTGTGGCCAATGCCAAACGGGTTGGTCGTGCTGAACGTCTCCAGGGGGATCGGTTTAAGCAGCGAGCCATCATCCAGAGGATAGTTTTCCGGCCGGAACGATGAGCGCCGGCAGGAGAACATCATTTCGTAGAAATCAGCAGACTGCTGCTTTGTCAGTTCGTTAAATCCGATGAACGGGAATTCCTGACCGTGGTAGTCCCAGTAGTCGCCCTCCTCCTTACCGAAGCGGAACAGCAGCTCTTCGCCAGTTGGCCATACCCAACGCAGTTCGGATGCTGACGCCAGATAGCGCGCACCGTCGTTAAACAGGCGATACATACGCTTCGACTGGGTGATGATGTCGGTAAGGTTCTTATACTCGGTATCGAAGATGACGCCACGCCAGAACGAGCCGTAACCCAGGCCGACCAGGCGACGGAAGCGCGCCAGCTGCGCAGCAGTTTTACCCGGACCACGCGTACCCTCGTAGAGGATTTCGTTACACGGGCAGCTCAGGGAGAGCGATTGCGATCCCGGCAAAGGTTTCCAGACAGCTTTGTAATTCATCCACCAAGAACCTCGTTCTGTTGCTTCTGCGCTGCTGCTTCCCAGTCGTCTACGTTATCGCAGGACGGGACCGGCATGATGCTGTGGGTTGCGGTGACCTTCTGCTCCACCTGCTCTTTGAATGCCTGCACGCGCACATGCTTGCCGAGCAATTCGAGGTTTTTAACCTTATCAGGCCACTTAACCTTTTTAAGGATGGTCTCGGCGGTCTCTTCGTCGAAGTTTTGAATGGTCGTGCTGATGTCCAAACCGGTTAGCGAAATTCGCCAGGCTTTAGGCCATGAGGTGATCGGCCTTAGGCTTCCGTCGTCATTCAAGATGTCCAAAACATCCATCTGGTCGATCTCAACCAAGCGCCGGAGCACATAATCGGCATCAATGCCCACGTCTTCGTTGCGCTTAGCTTTAAGTTCGGCAATCCTGTTTTGAATGACAGCTTTTGACAGCAATTTTGTAGCGGTACGATTAGCAGTTTTTGCGCTGTACCCCACACGAATTGCTGCCTGAGTGGCGTTTAAGTCGATGAGGTACTCGCGACAGAACATATCTTGTTTGTCGGTGAGTGCCATTTAAATACCTATGGGAGATGCTGATGGGCAACGTGAAAATTTACGCTGGCTTGGTTAACGGTGACCTTATGCCAATCATTGAAGATAAAACGTCAGAAGAGATCGTCACAGCTTTCACTGGCGACGATACTGGCGCGCCGCCAACATCCGTGACGATTGAGGTGAGCACCGAAAGTGGCGCTAAGGTCAGAGTTTACATCCCTAACAGCTCAGCTGATGCCAGCGTTACAGTTGACGGGAAGAGAGTGTAGTCATATAGCCATTACGATGGGTCTGCCCATGGTGATAACAATAAAAAACCGCCCAGAGGCGGTTAATCGAATATTTTGCCAAGCTGCTTATTAAGAGCTCTATTGAATAATTCTTTTGCCACCTTAGTTAGAACCCCTAAGCTAACATCTTTAAATCCGGTTTTTAAAGTCGACCATATCTCTTCGCTTCTTATGTTATCAAGAAAGTCATGGCCATCATTTGTTAATCGCAGCGACCATATGTTCCAAGTGTATATCCCATCACCCGACTTTCTCAGTCCGATGTCGAACTCCCCATCATCGCGACAAATTAGCTTTGCTTCCTTTAGAAGCTCCATATGATATCTAAATAATGCCGATTCAAAATCAAATCCTTTGATTTTATTAATTTTTACACCATCCTCTGATTCCTCAAAGGCTTCCAAAAGGCTTTTTAAATAATCAAGATCTCTTTTCATGACGCCTCCTTTGTAAAGAGAAGTCATTATACAGGGAGCCAAAAATTAATAAAAATAATTAAATTATGTCAACCATAATATAATCCTAAATTATTTTCCCCATTATCAAGCCCACCAGCAGATGAGCTTTGGAATGGCTTATTCAGCTGGCTGAATATCGATGTAATACTCTTTGCCCTGCTCGAACAGTTCGAATGCTGCCGGGTTCGATATGTGCATCTGCAACAGGCCACCAGGTGTGTACTTTGACCACGCCTTGTTTTCGGCGGTATCTGCGGTAACAGGACTCATGTGGATTGTGCGGTGTGAATCATCTTCTGCTTTCTGAATAAAGTGGCAGCGGAATTTAGCGCGTACGGACATGTGTGATCCTCAGTTAGTAAAAAGCCCCGCTATTGCGAGGCTATAGGTTTGTAGTTTAACTCTCTCACCGAGTCGTAAATCCGCTCACACGCCATCCCGGCGTTGTAGCTTTCGTCAGCGATTCCAGCATATCGTTTAGCTTCTGCTGCAATATCTCCGAGCATGTCGGCAAGCAATCCTGCGTTGGTGTCGGTTGTTTTGCTTCGGACGGTAGCGGCAAGATCTGCGGTGTGCTTTGCGGCGTCCAGGCGGGCGGCAAGCTTTGTTGCTTCGGTGCGCAACTGGCTAACAGTGGCAGACAGACCAGTAGCAGTAGCAGCAGATTTAGCGGCTTGTACTTGTGCATCTTTTACAGCCTCATCACGGGCAATAATTCGCCCTTGTTCAATCATGCGGGCTGCGGTCTGCGCGTTCGCTGTTTGCGATGATTCAACGCTGTCACGTTCTGCCCACTTTTTTTCCCAACCGCGGCTGTTCCATACACTACCCGCGATGAATGCTACGGCCACCAGCAACGAAATAACAATGAACTGATAGCGCAGGCTCACTGGTCTATCCCCCAGCACGTCAGCGCGCTTTCCTGGTCTCGACGCTCTACCTGCCCATAGCAGCCATTTTTCTGGCCTTTGGTCAGACGACAATCGCGGCCGCCGTCTTTAATCCACCAACGAATAGCTTCGCAGGCACCCTTCGTGTCACCGGCGTTCATGCGGCTATAGAAGGTTGATGGGTAGCATTTACCTGGCCCGATGTTGTAAGGGCAGAACGACGCGATGCCAACCTTCTGCGGTTCGGTCAGTGGTACTTTGATATTGCGGTCAACCCATGCCAGCGCCTTGTCACGCTCAATAGCGTTAACCTTCTTGCACTGTGCTTCGGTGGCGGTCATACCTTTCACAACGCGCTTACCATCGATAACCGTCACGCCATGGCATAAGGACCAGACACCACCGGGATCGACTACAGCCACCAGCGCATTGCCTTCTTTCTCACTGATAAACTGGTCAAATAAGAATGGCGCAGTCGCACCGGATGCAAGCAGCGCCAGCATCGCCGCGCTAAGCTTCGTTTTATTGACGGGCATTTAAACGATCCTCCCGTTCTTTACGACGGTAATACCAGTTCACGCCGCAGGTGATGATGGTGCAGGCAATACCGACAATGATTGCCCAGTCACTTAAACCGAGTCCCGCCACTTTGTCGGCCAGCATCCACGATACCTCTTTAGTTATTTCGGCATGGGCCTTTGCAGAGACACCGCAGCCAGTCAACGCGGTTCCCGTCCCATATGAAAGTCTGCTGTAAATTGTGCTCATTCTGGTCATAGCCTCACCTCCGGATAATTCGGATGGCGCTGTGTGCTTGTAAAGGATTCAGGCTCTCGGGCTGATATAACAACAACACACGTCGAGGAGTTTTCCCGAAGCCTGAAAAAGAAAAGGCCACGCAGAAGCGCAGCCCTTATGGATGTGGATTATTTACAAATATCTAATAAATTAATATCATTTGATACACCGAAAGTCGTAAGACTGGCTCGGTGTCCATTTATCAAATAATTCTGATAACCCGCACTCTGATGCGGGTTTTTTTTCACTAAAAAAACCCGAAACGAGGCTTTGTGAATAAGATGCAGTGCCGGGTGCCTCCCGGTGAGTCAGCCAGTCGAACTGCCTCGCGCGAGCATTTGAACATTATCAGTTTTGACTGAGCGCCCCGCCGCAAAGGGGGATTCACTGCATCAATAACGTAAAACATTTTCATAAATCGCGTCAATGTATTGTGGTGGCGAGCGCCCATCTCTCGCTTAACTCCAATCAGGACTTACGTGCCGCTGAGTTATTGGCCGGGTGTTAGCCGATATTTTCTTTCACCGCAATGGACAGGGCGCTGCCTGCCGGGGTGGTGTGTACCAGGTCTTACGGGCGGCTTTGGCCTCAACACCCTGTCCGTTGCAATGATTTTGCCACTACCCGGAGTGGCCACGCTCATGCCCTTGAGGTGCTGTCGCTTTATCGCCGCTGATAACCGGTGCGCGTCTGGCTTTCGCGCTGCTCTACCGGAGCTAGTTTTGATATAGGAACCTTAACCCATCGCTACACAGGCTCGCTCAATGGCGACTCGGGGCAGTATCATGACTGCTGCTTTGCCTTTCGGCTGCAGTCTATCCGCTTTACTGGTGCATTTTCTTACCCTCCAGAAACGCAAAAGCCCCGCACGATGGCGAGGCTCCTTAAAATCATTTACTGCCAGTGCATACAACAATGGCACAATATCAGATTTACATGAAATATATGCATTTCAATCCAGTTTTGCAATACTTTGGTGTGAATTTGTCGCCTTTTGTTGTGAACGTGATCGCGTTACTTGCAATAAAGCCTCGCTGTCGAGGCTCATGAAGATTCGCTTCATCTCCACCCAGCGGTCGGTAAACGTCTCTGACCAGTTCTTTGGTGTCACGCCCACAAATTTTGCCAGCGCCTGGTACTCGTATGTCTCACGTCCGCCCAGCCCCGCTTTCACATCCTGCGCCGCCAGCCAGATTAGCTTCTTCAGCCGCTCCATCGTTTTGCCTGCCACCTTCTTGCCCGCCAGCTGCGCGCTGAACTCAGCCCAGGCCCATTGCGTTATTGCCACCTGGTGGTCCCAACTGGTGTTCTCGCTGTAGTTCCATAGAAGCCACGCCTTCTGATGCTCTTCGAGCGACAGCAGCGCGCGGCGCCAGGATGCGGTTGCAAACTCTACCGGTTGAACCAGTGGGATATGCGAGCCCTTGGCATGCGACTGTTTGCCGGGGATCGGCGGGTTATCCAGCGTAACCATTTCACCAGTTACCTCATCAAGCACTCGCGGTTTTTTCCGTTTAAACGTACCAGTATCGAACTGCGCATTCTCCAGCCAGGCCATTAACTGCCCTTTTGTTGCCCCACTTAAATCTGCGGTCGCCACGATCAGCTGCTCACGCACATACTGCAAATATTGAACGTTCATTAAGCGGCTTCCTTCTGAGGTTGTTTGGCCTGGCTATGCTTTGCTACCGGCGACAGTTTGGCGCGCATGACGCTTTCGAATTCGTATCGTTCTCTTTGCTGCGTGGTCACTTCTGCGCCCTCCGAATTCTGGCTTTTGCGTTACGCTCAATCTGAATTAGCTTCTCAATGTTCGCCCGGCGCTCTTTTTCTTCCTTCCGCAGAGCTTTCACATTGTCAGCCAGCTGCGTTTCTCCTTTTGCTACGGAAAGCATCCAGTCGAATGGCTCAACGGCCGCCCCACATGTCCTGCACCGAACCTCTCTGTCCTTTTCGTTTACCCGAACCAATGGATGATGGCAGAACGGCCTTTCTGCTTTCTCATACAGGAAATTAGTCTGGTCGCTCGGCTCACCTTCTTTTGATGGAAAGGCAACGATATTGCTTAATTCTTTTTCTGTTTCGGTAGTCATGCCGCCGCCTTAGCGATCGCCTTGTAGGCCCGCAGGATGTAGGCACTTTTCCCATAGAGCGTTATCTGGAAGGTTAGGCCTTTTGATTCCCACGAATTAACGGGTGAAGCCATCAGCCCAGCATCAGCAACACGCCTGGCTCGACCAAGTTGCCAAAATGGGCCAGTCAGCCAGATGCGGGCATGGGTACCTTCGTCGCTGTAAGTGATTTTCACGCTGCCTCCTGCTGTTTCAGTTCTTTGAGTTTTGCGCGGTACTCATCGCGGATACGGATGTAGTCGTCGCGTTTCCATTTCGGTAATTCATGCGGGCCCATCAGGGCATTAAAGCGGGCCTGACCGATTTTGGCGATCAGCGCCGGGCGGTATGCCGTCAGGTTGCCAGAAAGGTGGTTATTACAGGGGGCGCACTGGCGATGGCAGTTGTCTTCATTGAACCGCAACTCAGGGTTAGCGCCAGTGGTGCGGTAATGTCCTGCGTGGTATTGCCCATCATGGTA
>NZ_JMPL01000169.1 GCF_000735365.1 Kluyvera ascorbata ATCC 33433
GCATCCGTAGCTCAGCTGGATAGAGTACTCGGCTACGAACCGAGCGGTCGGAGGTTCGAATCCTCCCGGATGCACCATCTTCTTGAAATCTCCCTGTTATCCTTAATCTCTCACAAACCCCTCAGATTTTTTCTATCAAAAATCTTCTTCACACTTTTCTGATTGGCAACTCATTCTTTCCACTATAATTTATCTCTGATACACCCTTATTCTGGTGACCTGAGTGCAAGGAGAGAAATCCATGAAATGGTTCAAAGCAATGGCTGCGTCTTGTGCAGCGCTTCTGGTAGCTATCTCGCTGTCTGGCTGTGCGGGTTCTTCAACCAAGGAAAGTACCGGTGGTTATATCGATGATACGGTCGTGACCACGAAGGTAAAAACCGCGCTGTTCAGCGATAAACAGATTAAATCCAGCGAAATTAATGTGCAGACCTTTAAAGGTCGCGTGCAGCTCAGTGGCTTTGTGTCATCCGCTGCCGATGCAAAACGTGCGGTAGAGGTCACGCGCCAGGTTCAGGGCGTACGGGTTGTTGAAAACGACATGCAGATAAAATAACCCCGGCCAGTCACGATAACAAAGGCACCGATAAGGTGCCTTTGCCGTCTCTACGGCTATCAGCGACAATTAGCCCCTTTTGCGATAAAGTAACGTCACGTTGGCTAAGGATGAGAAGACAATGTACGAACGCTATGCTGGATTGATTTTTGATATGGATGGCACCATCCTTGATACGGAACCTACGCACCGTAAGGCGTGGCGTGAAGTGTTGGGGAAATATGGAATGCAGTTCGACGAACAGGCGATGGTTGCCCTGAACGGCTCTCCGACCTGGCGCATTGCCCAGGCGATTATTGAAAGCCATCAGACCGATTTAGATCCTCATCTTCTCGCCCGTGAAAAAACCGCGGCGGTGAAATCGATGCTGCTGGACTCGGTCACGCCATTACCGCTTATTGAAGTTGTGAAGGAGTGGCACGGTCGTCGCCCTATGGCGGTGGGTACGGGCAGCGAAAGCGCCGTGGCTGAAGCGCTGCTCGCACATCTGGGGCTACGCAATTATTTTGCGGCCGTTGTCGCCGCCGATCACGTAAAACAGCACAAGCCAGCACCGGATACCTTTTTACTGTGCGCTGAGTTAATCGGCGTACCCCCTGAGCGCTGTGTGGTGTTTGAAGATGCCGATTTTGGCCTTCAGGCCGCGGCGGCTGCGGGAATGGATGCCGTTGACGTACGTCTGCTGTGAATGAATTTCTGGCACTAGGGTCGCTGTTTGCAAGCAGCTTCCTTAGTGCAACGCTGCTGCCGGGTAACTCCGAAGCCGTGTTGGTCGCGCTGCTGCTTTCGGGCGCGAGTAAGCCCTGGCTTCTGGTAGTAATAGCAACAATGGGTAATAGCCTTGGCGGGGCTACTAACGTTATTCTTGGTCGTTTTTTTCCATTACGCAAAACATCGCGGTGGCAGGAAAAAGCGGTGGGCTGGCTCCGACGCTATGGTGCAGCAACGCTGCTGCTGAGCTGGATGCCGGTCATCGGCGATTTGCTGTGCCTGTTGGCAGGGTGGATGCGTATTTCCTGGGGACCAGTACTCTTTTTTTTATGCCTGGGGAAAGCGTTACGTTACGTCGCAGTCGCGGCGCTGACGCTTCAGGGCATGACGTGGTGGCACTAATTGGATGGCAGGTGGAATATCGCATCTCCACGATGACAATTATGCTTAATAAAATGAATTCGACAGGCGGGAGGTCAATTTGATCCCGGACGTATCACAGGCGCTGTCCTGGCTGGAAAAACATCCTCAGGCTCTTCAGGGGATCCAGCGCGGACTTGAGCGCGAAACGCTGCGCGTTAATGCAGATGGTTCTCTGGCAACAACCGGTCATCCGGAAGCGCTAGGCGCAACCCTGACCCATAAATGGATCACCACGGACTTTGCTGAAGCCCTGCTGGAGTTTATTACTCCGGTCGATGGCGATATCGACCATATGCTGACGCTCCTGCGTGACGTGCATCGCTACACCGCACGTCAGCTGGGCGATGAACGCATGTGGCCACTGAGTATGCCTTGCTATATTGCGCCGGGTCAGGATATTGAACTGGCGCAGTACGGCACATCAAATGTTGGTCGCCTGAAAACCCTGTATCGTGAAGGGTTGAAGAACCGCTATGGCGCGCTGATGCAGACAATCTCCGGCGTACACTACAACTTCTCACTGCCAATGGCATTCTGGGAAGCGAAGTGCGGTTCGCATGATAAAGAGGCGATTTCAGCCGGTTATTTCCGTCTCATTCGCAACTACTATCGCTTTGGCTGGGTAATTCCGTACCTGTTTGGCGCCTCGCCGGCAATTTGTTCTTCCTTCTTACAGGGCAAACCGACCTCGCTGCCGTTTGAGAAGACGGAATGCGGCATGTACTACCTGCCGTACGCCACCTCTCTGCGCCTGAGCGACCTTGGCTATACCAATAAATCGCAAAGCAATCTCGGAATTACGTTTAACGAATTGCACGAGTATGTGGCAGGATTGAAGCGCGCGATTAAAACGCCGTCGGAAGAGTATGCCCGTATCGGTCTTGAGAAAGACGGCAAATACCTGCAAATCAACAGCAACATTCTGCAGATTGAAAACGAGCTGTATGCGCCAATCCGTCCTAAACGTGTCACGCGCGACGGTGAAACGCCTTCCGATGCGCTGCTGCGCGGCGGTATCGAGTATATCGAAGTGCGTTCGCTCGATATCAACCCGTTCTCACCGATTGGCGTGGACGAGCAGCAGATTCGTTTCCTCGACCTGTTTATGGTCTGGTGCGTGCTGGCCGATGCGCCAGAGATGAGCAGCGACGAGCTGCTGTGTACCCGTACCAACTGGAATCGCGTGATTCTGGAAGGGCGCAAGCCGGGACTGACGCTGGGTATTGGCTGCGAAACGGCACAGTTCCCGTTGAGCAAAGTGGGTAAAGATCTGTTCCACGATCTCAAACGTGTGGCGCAGACGCTGGACGGTATGAACGGCGGTACGGAATACCAGAAAGTGTGTGACGAGCTGGTCGCGAGCTTTGATAATCCAGAATTAACCTTCTCCGCACGCATTCTGCGTTCTATGCTTGATGAGGGCATTGGTGGCACAGGTAAAGCGTTGGCGGAACAGTATCGTACGATGCTGCGTGAGGAGCCGCTGGAAATTCTGAGCGAGGAAGATTTCGCGAAGGAGCGTGATGCGTCCCGTGCGCGTCAGCAGCAGATTGAAGAGGCGGATAACGAACCGTTTGAAGCACTGCTGGCAAGACACGCCTGATACAAAAGAAAAAGGCCACATCACTGTGGCCAAAATATACATCTCTGAATCAGGGATGATGATAACAAATGCGCGTCTTTCATATACTAAGACTGGCATGGGAACAAAGAGTTCAGTTTATTTTAAAAAAAATCACATTATCCTGAAGCGGAACGCGGTGGAATGCATAAAGTTGATTCTATTCAAGTGGTTATAAACCGTTGGTGATAGAAAAAAGTGCACTACCCGGGAGCATGAAGGAGATATCGGAGGTTACGAAATGCCGTTGTTAGATAGCTTCACAGTTGATCATACCCGTATGGAAGCACCTGCCGTTCGCGTAGCGAAAAAAATGAACACGCCGCACGGTGACGCGATCACGGTTTTTGACCTGCGTTTTTGCGTACCGAACCAGGAAGTGATGCCAGAACGTGGGATCCACACGCTGGAGCACCTGTTTGCGGGCTTTATGCGTGACCATCTGAATGGTAATGGCGTTGAAATCATTGATATCTCGCCAATGGGCTGCCGTACCGGTTTCTACATGAGCCTGATTGGCACTCCGGATGAGCAGCGCGTGGCAGATGCCTGGAAAGCGGCGATGGCAGACGTACTGAAAGTGCAGGATCAAAATCAGATCCCTGAGCTGAACGTTTACCAGTGCGGGACTTATGAAATGCACTCCCTCAGCGAAGCGCAGGACATTGCGCGTCATATCATTGAACGTGACGTTCGCATCAACAGCAATGATGAGCTGGCGCTGCCAAAAGAGAAGCTGAAAGAACTGCATATTTAGTTTTGTGCGTTCAGCAAGCTGATAAAACCCGGTTCGCTCCGGGTTTTTTATTGCCCGTCGTTCAGGTTGACTACGCTCCCTGTAGGCCGGATAAGGCAACGCCACCATCCGGCAATTTGCGTCGGACCGATCGTGTGGAAATTCAGGTCAAAAAAAGCCAGCTCGCTTGAGCTGGCTTTTTCATTAGTGGGCGCCTCCGCCCCCGCCACCCGCCCCGAAAGGCGGTCTGGCGAACCACACCAATCCCAACAGAATGAGGAATATCCCGGCCGAAACCCAGAAGATTTCGTTGGCGGAGACAATCAGCCCCTGGTTGGTAATCTGCTGGGCAATCCAGCCGGAAGCCTGCTGTTGCGTCATCCCCATGCCCTGCAGCTGATCGTACATCTGCTGGGCGTTAGGGTTAAACGGCGTCACAGACTCCGTTAGCTGCGCGTGGTGCAGCGCCTCGCGGTTGGTCCACAGCGTCGTGGTAATCGACGTGCCGATAGAGCCTGCTAGCGTACGGGTAAAGTTCGACAGGCTCGATGCGGCCGCCAGACGCTCAGGCGGTAGCCCGGAGAGCGTGATGGTGGTCAACGGCATGAAGAAGCACGCCACGGCGAAGCCCTGAATAAACTGTGGCCAGGCCGATGCGCCGAAGTCCATCCCCGGTTCGAAGGTATAAGCGCGCCAGTAGAAACAGACGGCATACATAATAAAGCTGAAGGTGACCAGTCGGCGCATGTCCAGCTTGTGGGCAAAGCGGCCGATAATCGGCGACAGCAGGACAGGGATAACCCCGACCGGCGCTGACGCCAGGCCTGCCCAGGTTGCGGTATACCCGTAGACCTCCTGCAATAGCTGCGGCAGCAGAACAATCGCGCCGAAGTAGAGCATATAGGCAAGGCTGATACACAGACAGCCGATGGTAAAGTTTCGCGACTTAAACAACGACAGATCGACTATCGGGTTATCGTCGGTCAGCTCCCAGACAATCAGGAAGCTCAGCGATACCACCGCTACCACCGTCAGTACGACTATCTCAGTTGAGTTAAACCAGTCGAGTTCTTTACCCTGGTCGAGCATAACCTGCAGGCTACCGATACCCAGCACTAGCAGCGCCAGACCAATACCATCAATGCGTCGCTGCTCGGTCTTGGTTTCACGTCCGCGCAGGCTCTGGAGGCTTAACAGCACGACCAGCGCACCGATTGGTACGTTGATAAAGAAGATCCAGCCCCAGTGATAGTTGTCGCTGATATAGCCGCCAAGAATGGGGCCGCAAATTGGCGCCACAATCACCGTCATTGACCACAGCGCCAGCGCGACGGCGCGCTTGGCCGGCGGGTAGTTGTTGAGCAACAGGCTTTGTGACAGCGGAATAAGCGGCCCGGCAACAACCCCCTGAATCACGCGGAAGAAGATCAGCATGCCCAGGCTGTTGGATACCCCACACGCCCATGACGCAATGACAAAGGCGATGGTTGACCACAGGAACAGCTTCACCTCACCGACGCGTTTTGCCAGCCAGCCGGTAATCGGAATGGAGATGGCGTTCGCCACCCCAAACGACGTGATTACCCATGTCCCCTGACTCAGCGATGAGCCAAGGTTACCGGCGATGGTCGGGATAGCCACGTTGGCGATGGTGGAGTCCAGCACCTGCATGAAGGTGGCCAGCGACAGCGCAATGGTCATAATGACCAGTTGCGCGCCTTCCAGCGGTTTTTGCTGTTGCATTACGCGCACCCCAGCATTAGTTGGCGTTGGCCTGGACGATGTCGTTGATCAGCTTGTTAACCGGGTCGAGGCTGATTTCACGCGCGTTACTCTCGTAAACCGGGCTGGTGCGAATCTGATTAGCCAGCATCTGACCGTCGCGGTTGGAGGTGTCCACTTTCACCAGCGTAGACAGACCAATGCGCAGCGGGTGCTGTTCCAGCTGTTTTTCGTCCAGTTCGATACGTACAGGTAAGCGCTGTACTACCTTGATCCAGTTACCGGTGGCGTTCTGTGCTGGCAGCAGGGAGAAGGCGCTACCGGTACCCATATCCAGACCGACCACTTTACCGGTGTACTTCACATCATCGCCGTAAATATCGCTGACGACGGTGACCGGTTGGCCGATACGCATATGCGCAAGCTGGGTTTCTTTGAAGTTCGCGTCTACCCACAGGTTACTGGCAGGCACAACGGCCATCAGCGGCGTGGTCGGGCTAATCTGCGCGCCCGGCTGTACGGAACGACGAGAAACGTAGCCGCTCATCGGGCTGACGATTTTGGTACGCTGCAGGGCAAGCCATGCGTTACGGACTTCGGTCGCGGCCTGACGAACCGTAGGTTGATCTTCAAGTTTAGTGCCGAGGATCATCGCCTGGTTAGCGTTGTACTGTTGAATCGCCACGTCCAGAGCAGCCTGCGCGCTGGTGACGGCGTCTTTGGCGTGCTGCAGCTCTTCACGGCCAATCAGGTTGGCGTTGCCCAGCGGGATACGACGGTTAAGGTCGGTTTGCGCCTGAGCCAGCGTGGTTTTACGAATATCGATATTCGCCTGCAGCTGCTTGTTGTTGATCATCAACTGACGCATCTGGCGGACGCTTGAGGCAAGCTGAGTCTGCGCTTTCTCAAAGGCCTGCTGAGCATCGGTCTGATCGAGGGTGACCAGCACGTCGCCCTGCTTAATATAGTCGGTGTTGTCGGCCCAGACTTTGGTCACGCTGCCTGATACCTGCGACATGATTTGAACCTGGTTACCTGCCACGTAAGCGTCATCGGTTTCTTCATAATGACGCAACACCAAAAACCAGTAGCTCCCATAGGCTACGGCAATAATAACAAAGAGCAAGGTCAACAAGATGAGGGCGCGTTTACGTTTGCCTTTCTTGTTGGCGTTTGCTGCGGGGCTTGAGTCTCCGCATTTGCGCTCATGTGATTCTCCACATTCTTATTA
>NZ_JMPL01000170.1 GCF_000735365.1 Kluyvera ascorbata ATCC 33433
TCTTAGCGGACATTAGCATAGGCTATTTACCATAACGCGTCATTACGCGCACCACTCAGACGGCCTGAGCGCGTTTCTGACGTGTCCCCGTTAAAAATAGTAACAAACCACCCGAAAATGCACGCCAGAAACGCTACGTAAGAATCTATCCTATGACTGGATATGCACTCAACTGAATAACGCCTGATTTCAGTCCATTTTATCGGGATCAGCCTTCTTTCTGGGTAATTTAGGGGGCTTCACTTGCTGATTACTTTGCGTGCGGCGCGTGAGCCAAGGATGGTCAGCTTTAGGTTTGGCACTGTTGCAAAGTTAGCGATGAGGCAGCCTTTTGTCTTATTCAAAGGCCTTACATTTCAAAAACTCTGCTTACCAGGCGCATTTCGCCCAGGGGATCACCATAATAAAATGCTGAGGCCTGGCCTTTGCGTAGTGCACGCATCACCTCAATACCTTTGATAGTGGCGTAAGCCGTCTTCATGGATTTAAATCCCAGCGTGGCGCCGATTATCCGTTTCAGTTTGCCATGATCGCATTCAATCACGTTGTTCCGGTACTTAATCTGTCGGTGTTCAACGTCAGACGGGCACCGGCCTTCGCGTTTGAGCAGAGCAAGCGCGCGACCATAGGCGGGCGCTTTATCCGTGTTGATGAATCGCGGGATCTGCCACTTCTTCACGTTGTTGAGGATTTTACCCAGAAACCGGTATGCAGCTTTGCTGTTACGACGGGAGGAGAGATAAAAATCGACAGTGCGGCCCCGGCTGTCGACGGCCCGGTACAGATACGCCCAGCGGCCATTGACCTTCACGTAGGTTTCATCCATGTGCCACGGGCAAAGATCGGAAGGGTTACGCCAGTACCAGCGCAGCCGTTTTTCCATTTCAGGCGCATAACGCTGAACCCAGCGGTAAATCGTGGAGTGATCGACATTCACTCCGCGTTCAACCAGCATCTCCTGCAGCTCACGGTAACTGATGCCGTATTTGCAGTACCAGCGTACGGCCCACAGAATGATGTCACGCTGAAAATGCCGGCCTTTGAATGGGTTCATGTGCAGCTCCATCAGCAAAAGGGGATGATAAGTTTATCACCACCGACTATTTGCAACAGTGCCTTGTAAAGGCGCTCTCGGCTGACTAACCGCATCAGTCCTGAAAAGGCGGGGTTTCCCCCGCCTCCAGGTTGCTACTTACCGTTGGATTCGTAAGCCAGGCTTGCCGCGACCTCCCTGTCCCCGTCCTTTAGCCGGAGTTCGCATAAGCGGTTCCGGGTCAGGCATGTGAATATCAGGAGCGTGATACACACGATTAATACGCACCAGATAAGGGCGTTTCGCGGCAGTTTCATAGCGTACTTCTCCTTGCCTTTCGGCAGGTAAGCGGCCATACTGGTGTTGACTAGACATACAGTCGGCCTCGGTTGTACTGACCCCAAAAAGTTGGACAGAATAACCGAGGCCTGACAGAAAGAGTTCGCATAAATGCGGACTCTTTTTTGTTTCTGGATACAGCTAAATTAACTTCTCAGCAGTCAAATTATCCATATTACTTAGCATTAGGGTTTAACGCGCTTCCCTGCTTCATCAACGACCTTTTCACCATCCTCTTTCGTGAATGCACCTTGCTGAGACTCCGGGAGAATATCCAGTACGACTTCAGAAGGTCTGCACAGCCGTGTTCCAAGGGGAGTCACGACGATGGGACGGTTAATCAGAATAGGATGTTTGAGCATAAAACCAATAAGTTGCTCATCGCTAAAGCTGTTCTCTGCTAGCCCTAACTGCTCATAAGGCTCCACGTTCTTACGCAACAGAGCACGGACTGTTATCCCCATATCTGCAATAAGTTTAACCAGCTCATCGTGAGTCGGGGGCGTTTCAAGATAATAAATAATGGCGGGTTCATTGCCACTGTTGCGGATCATCTCCAGCGTATTACGTGACGTGCCGCAGTCCGGGTTGTGATAGATGGTTATGTTGCTCATTTCAGTATCTCATTACAAAGTGACAGAGAGCCGCAGCGCCAGCGCGGCCAGAGTGACAAACAGCACCGGCAGGGTCATGATGATGCCCGTGCGGAAGTAATACCCCCAGCTGATAGTCATGTTTTTCTGCGACAGGACGTGCAGCCACAACAGGGTCGCCAGACTGCCTATTGGCGTGATTTTGGGGCCTAGATCGCAGCCAATCACGTTGGCGTAGATCATCGCTTCCTTGATGACGCCGGACGCCGTGCTTCCGTCAATCGACAGTGCTCCAACAAGAACTGTTGGCATATTGTTCATGACCGATGACAGGAATGCCGTCAGGAAGCCCGTGCCAAACGTTGCCGCCAGCAGTCCCTTATCCGCCAGCATATTCAGAACACCGGATAGATATTCTGTTAAACCCGCATTACGCAGGCCGTAGACCACCAGATACATGCCCAGTGAGAACACAACGATCTGCCACGGCGCACCGCGCAGCACTTTTCCGGTATTGATGGAGTGACCCTTTTTTGCGACGGCGAACAGTACCGCAGCGCCGACGGCCGCAATAGCGCTAACAGGGATACCCAGTGGTTCAAGCACAAAGAATCCAACAAGCAACAGAACCAGAACAATCCAGCCTGCTTTGAAGGTTGCAGGATCTTTAATCGCACTGGCAGGCATTTTCAGAAGAGAGACGTCGTATGTTGCAGGTATATCCCGGCGGAAAAACAGATGCAGCATGCCCAGAGTGGCGGCGATGGCCGCAATATCAACGGGAAGCATGACGGATGCGTATTCTGTAAAGCCAAGCCGGAAGAAGTCAGCAGAGACAATGTTCACCAGGTTCGACACGATAAGCGGTAAACTGGCGGTATCGGCAATAAACCCGGCGGCCATGACAAAGGCCAGCGTTGTCCGTTTGCTGAACCCCAGTGCGAGCAGCATGGCGATGACGATGGGGGTCAGGATGAGCGCTGCACCATCGTTAGCAAACAGCGCCGCAACGGCTGCGCCCAACAGGATAATCCAGGTAAACAGCAGACGACCGCGCCCGTTCCCCCAACGGGATACATGCAGCGCAGCCCATTCGAAAAAGCCCGACTCATCGAGCAGCAGGCTGATGATAATTACCGCGATAAAGGTCGCTGTTGCGTTCCAGACGATATTCCAGACCACCGGAATGTCACCCACATGGATAACACCAGAAACCAGGGCCAGCACAGCACCAATGCAGGCGCTCCAGCCAATACTGAGTCCCCGGGGTTGCCAGATAACCAGGATCAGCGTCAGTAAAAAAATACTCACTGCCAGTAACATCTTCGGCTCCATTACATATGGTTAAATGAATGTGTTGGATTCGGGTCAGCAGGATGATCCTACGGATATTTCTAGCCACTGACGAACATCTTCCCGCAGGCAGTGCCAGGATGTTGTGATAGTTTCTGCCGCCCATGCGGGCATATGTGGAGAGAGCCGGTAGTGGACCCATTTCCCTTCCCGACGGTCCAGCACCAGTTCAGCCTCCCGAAGGATTGCCATATGCCGGGAAATTTTGGGCTGCGACTCGGCGGTGGCCGCGCAAATATCACACACGCACATCTCACCGGATTCCCGGAGAAGCATCATGATAGCCAGACGGGTTTCATCTGACAGAATTTTGAAAAGTTGAACAGGCTGTAGCATTTTTCCTCCCGGTAATATCGATGTACACATATGATAAATCATATGTGTTTTTGTGGGTATCGTTGATTTCAGGAAGAAAATGTATCAGTTTTGTTAACGCAAACACTATCTGCGCTGAATGGCCGCAGGCAAGGCCGCCTGTTTCAGCCCGTATTAATTGCGTTCAATGAACCTGATCTGGTTTATTTCCTGTTTAACACCTTTGGGTCTGAATTATATTATAATTGCTATCCTGAATTATGGGGTGTTAATGAGGTTTTATGGAGCTTAATGAAAATAAATGCAATGATAACGAATATCATAATCGTTCATTGGCGGCACAAAAAAGTACGATGATCAGTGTAGCTGTAAATATATTGTTATCCTGCGTTCAGATTTTACTGGGGATATTTTCTGGCTCACAGGGATTAATCGCTGATGGCATACATTCGTTTTCTGATTTGGTGTCGGACTTTGTCGTTCTGATCGCCAATAAAAAAAGTCGCAAGCCTTCTGACGAAGATCACCATTACGGTCATGGACGCTATGAAAATGGGGCGTCGTTGATTATTGGCGCAATCCTGTTCCTTGTCGGGTCCATAATGATTTGGTCCGCAAGCGGCAAGCTGTGGCACCCTGAAGCCATTTCAGAGGTGCATATTGTTGCGTTGTGGGTAGCACTGTTCGCGCTGGTGACAAAGGAACTGCTTTTCCGCTATATGCTGGCTGTCGCGACACGCATTCAGTCGTCTCTGCTCATCGCCAACGCCTGGCATGCGCGCTCTGACGCAGCTTCATCAGTGGTCGTGTCTGTTGGGATTGTCGGTAATTTACTTGGCTTTCCGTGGCTTGATCCGGTAGCAGCAATAGTGGTTGGCGTTCTGATTGCCCGTATGGGCTACACTTTTGCCGCCAATGCACTTCATGACCTGATGGATCGTTCGGTAAGCACTGAGATGGAAACTGCAATTAAAGCGATTATTCTCGCTGTCCCTGACGTCCTCGGAGTACACGATCTGAAAACACGAAAAACGGGCGATCTCATACTGGTAGATGTACATATTGAAGTTGACGGCGAGCTTTCTGTCAGTGAAGGGCATGATATTGCCAGAGCAGTACGTCAGGCGGTTCTGGAAAATAAAAATGTGCTGGATGTCATGATCCACACTGACCCTTATCAGTGTGAAGAATTGCCCGTTTGCTAATTATTCCAGACTGCCTTTTTTTCCATAAAACATAGTCCAGATGACATCATAAAATATAGAGTCATCTGACTACGTTATTTTTCATGAACATTCCGGGCGTCCGTCAGCAACAGATTGGCGGACGCCTGACTCAGAGAAAATCTGTTGTAAACTAAAGGTGCATCTGAATTACGCTCTTTCTGAACCGGAAATTATTCATGCTCTCTGTTCCATGGCATAACGGCGAGCAGTTTTGCCATCCCGCACCAGCCTGTCATTCCTGCAAGCATCAGGCCCGCACCCACAAATCCGGGAATAACATACAGCACAGAGGTCAGGAATAGTCCGCCCAGACTTCCGCCGAGGGCCAGCGCCCCTGCGGCAATCTGTACTTGTCGCATGAGTGGTAGTGGCTGACGGCGATCAACGATAACCGGGTAGCCCGCCGCTTTCCAGGCATTGAGGCCTCCCTGCATGATCAGTGCCTGTGCCGGATACACAAACTGACTGAGTTTTTCTGCCGCGTTCCCGGTCCGCATACCACTCTGGCAATGGAAAATGACCGTATCCGTTTCGCTCAGCCCGGTCTCACTGAAGCAACCGGCATGAAGTTGTTCCAGCGGCAGGGAACGTGTGCCGGAAATGTGTTCCCTTCGCCATTCATCATGGCTGCGGATATCAATCAGAAGAACTGGTTTGCCATGCTGTGCATTAATTTCAGCAGGCGTCACGGTGACAGTGGTCATTTTATTCTCCCGGGCAGTAAATATTCTTCAGAGTCTGTACAACCGCAAAAATCGCGTCATTTTTGATGTGATAGCGGATATATCTCGCCTGACGCGTCCCTTCAAGATTTCATTCGTGACAGGTGCTGGGAGGTGGCTGAAGCACTGAGTCCGCTGAGTCTGCTCAGCTCTCCGGCCTCTGTACCAGGACTCCCGGTCAGAATGCAAAGGATCAGCAGACGTTGCGGATGACTCAGTGTTTTCAGCAATGCGGCCGCGTTTTCCGCCTGGCCTTGCAGTTCACTCATCTCGTTCATGGCTAAATACTTTAGAATCTCCTAAATTTAGATAATTCTAAACTATTAGGGTGGTTGTCAAGAAGAGCCAGAGAGAGTGGGTTAAGGTTTCGTTAATGTTTTTCCGTCAGATTGCCAGAACTACCACTGGTTAGAGGTGAAAAAACTATGGCCGTCAATCTTCGTCGCGCGTTACCCCATCAGGACACGCCTTTCTTTCGGGGACTTCATATTGTTGTCGCCGTTCTGGTTCTGGCTCAGATTATCAATTCGAATATGACGGAAACTGAGGCTCTGGGACAGTTTTCGTTGACAGGTATGGTGACTTTTCTGCACATCATTTCCGGGTTTGGTCTGTTGCTTTGTGGTGTGGTTATGCTGTTCTGGATGCTGGCTCAGCGTGGTGCCCGGTATTATTTCTCATACCTGTATCTGGATTTTCAGGGCGTCACCGACGATTTCAGGACGCTGCGTCAGTTTCGCCTGCCCGAAGCACATGCCGGAGGTATGGCTGCCATCGTTCAGGGACTGGGGGTGCTGTCATTACTCGGTGTGGCGGCTGTCGGCGGACTCTGGTTCATTCTGAATATGATGTACGGTCCCGATTCGGTCCTGGTACATGACGTTCTACATTTGCATAAGTTTCTGACGGTCTTTATTGAGACCTATTTCTGGGCCCATGGTGCGATGGGGATCCTTCATTTGCTCCTGACAATTCGGTTGCAACAGTTGAATAAGGAATGACACTGACCTGCTCCCCGTTGATTAGTACACCCCGATGTTAGTAATGTCTTCAGGTGATGCTGCCAACTTACTGATTTAGTGTATGATGGTGTTTTTGAGGTGCTCCAGTGGCTTCTGTTTCTATCAGCTGTCCCTCCTGTTCAGCTACTGACGGGGTGGTGCGTAACGGCAAAAGCACCGCCGGACATCAGCGCTATCTCTGCTCTCACTGCCGTAAAACATGGCAACTGCAGTTCACTTACACCGCCTCTCAGCCCGGTACGCACCAGAAAATCATTGATATGGCCATGAATGGCGTCGGATGTCGCGCCAGTGCACGCATTATGGGCGTTGGCCTCAACACGGTTTTACGTCACTTAAAAAACTCAGGCCGCAGTCGGTACCC
>NZ_JMPL01000171.1 GCF_000735365.1 Kluyvera ascorbata ATCC 33433
GGATAAAGATGAGCTGAGCGAAATTGCGAAGCTGGATCAGGGCAAGCGTTTAGGGCCGGACCCGGACCAGTTTGGTGGTTAGGTTGTATCGAGTACCGGATGGCGGCTACGCCTTATCCGGCCTACAAATCATCGAGTAGGCCTGATAAGCGCAGCGCCATCAGGCATAAAATACCCGGCATTTGCCGGGTATTTTTTTAGCTCAACGAGACGCGGGTTTAGGGCGTTTTTTGATGCCGCCAGGCGTCTGGCGCTGATGCGCCACCGGCGTATGCTTGGTCAGCGCCGGGCGGGTGTTGCGGTTCTGGCGACGCGCTTCGCGCATTTCATCCAACGTCGGCGCAGGCACCAGGCAATCACGACGGCTGCCGATCAGATGCTTTTTGCCCATCGTCTCCAGCGCCGTACGAATCAGCAGCCAGTTAGCCGGATCGTGATAGCGCAGCAGCGCTTTATGCAGACGGCGCTGCTTATCGCCTTTCGGGATCACCACGTCTTCACTCTTATAGCCAATTTTACCCAGCGGGTTCTTGCCGGTGTAATACATGGTGGTCGAGTTCGCCAGCGGCGACGGGTAGAAGTTCTGTACCTGGTCCAGACGGAAGCGGTGCTGCTTGAGCCACAGCGCCAGGTTCACCATATCTTCATCGCGCGTTCCCGGATGGGCGGAGATAAAGTACGGAATCAGATACTGCTCTTTACCGGCCTGCTTCGAATAAGTGTCGAACAGCTCTTTAAAGCGGTGATAGCTGCCCATCCCCGGCTTCATCATTTTCGACAGCGGCCCTTCTTCGGTATGTTCCGGCGCAATCTTCAGATAGCCGCCCACGTGGTGGGTAGCTAGCTCTTTGATATAGCGCGGGTCTTCCACCGCCAGGTCGTAACGCACACCGGAGGCAATCAGGATTTTCTTGATGCCTTTCAGGTCGCGGGCGCGGCGATACAGATTGATCGTCGGCGTGTGGTCGGTATCCATATGCGAACAGATTTCCGGGTACACGCAGGAGAGACGACGACAGGTCTGCTCCGCACGCGGCGACTTACAGCGCAGCATATACATATTTGCCGTTGGGCCACCCAGGTCGGAGATAATGCCGGTAAAGCCCGGTACCGTATCGCGAATAGCTTCGATTTCGTTGATGATCGAATCTTCGGAGCGGCTCTGAATAATACGGCCTTCATGCTCGGTGATGGAGCAGAAGGAACAGCCGCCGAAGCAGCCGCGCATGATATTGATAGAGAAACGAATCATATCGTACGCCGGAATACGCGCCTTACCGTATGACGGGTGCGGAACGCGCTGATACGGCAGCGCAAACACGCTGTCCATCTCTTCGGTGGAGAGTGGAATTGCAGGCGGGTTAATCCAGATATAGCGGTCGCCCTGTTTTTGCATCAGCGCACGGGCGCTGCCCGGGTTTCCTTCGTGGTGCAGAATACGGGAGGCATGGGCGTACAATACCTTGTCGCCTTTAACCTTCTCAAAAGACGGCAGCAGCACGTAGGTTTTCTCCCACGGCTTAGGGCGCGGCGGCTGCACGGTAACGGCTTTGGCTTCCTGTTTTTTTGGTGCTACCGGTTTGTTGTCAGCACACGGCAGATCGTCGCCGTACGGATGCGGAATCGGGTCGATTTTCCCCGGGGTGTCGATGCGGGTTGAATCGACGCCAGACCAGCCCGGCAGCGCTTCTTTGACGATGATCGCCGTGTTACGCACATCGCGAATCTGCGCGATGGGTTCGCCCGCCGCCAGACGGTGCGCCACTTCAACGAGCGGACGCTCGCCGTTGCCGAACATCAGCATGTCGGCTTTGGCGTCAATCAGCACCGAACGGCGCACGGTATCGGACCAGTAATCATAGTGCGCGGTACGACGCAGGCTGGCTTCGATGCCGCCGAGAATGACCGGCACATCTTTCCACGCCTCTTTACAGCGCTGGGTATAGACCAGCGTGGCGCGGTCCGGGCGTTTGCCCGCGACGTTGTCTGGGGTATAGGCATCGTCATGGCGCAGCTTGCGGTCTGCGGTGTAGCGGTTGATCATCGAGTCCATGTTGCCCGCGGTGACGCCGAAGAACAGGTTCGGTTTGCCCAGACGCATAAAGTCGTCTTTGCTGTTCCAGTCCGGCTGAGCAATGATCCCCACGCGGAAGCCCTGCGCTTCCAGCATACGGCCACAAATCGCCATCCCGAAGCTCGGGTGGTCAACGTAGGCGTCGCCGGTTACCAGAATGATGTCGCAGCTATCCCAGCCAAGTTGATCCATCTCTTCACGTGACATCGGCAAAAACGGAGCCGGCCCAAAACAGGCAGCCCAGTACTGCGGCCAGGAGAAAAGGTCGCGATCCGGTTGGATCAGGGAGATAGCGCTCATATTGCTTCCGAAAAATTGGCAAAAAAATAGACAAAGGCCGGGGATTATAAGCCCGATCGCCCTACTAATGAAGTGGGAATTTTTAACGAGGTGTGAGTCCCGGCGTCGCTGCGCTCAGCCGGGTTACAAAGATGCCGGGGGTTTTTGATTACGGCGCCGGGTTCACCAGAATCTGTCCGATAGAACCACGGTCAGCAAGCTCCAGCGTCTGGCTGGCGTACTGGAACGGGAAGTGCGGCCATGACGGCTGTGAGTAATAGACCAGCAGCTCTACCTGGCCATCAATCCAGACCGTATCTTTCCAGCCGCGGTCTTCCGGCAGCGGCGTCGCGCCGTTGACGTTGCGAATCTGGAACATTACCCCTTCAATATGGAACGACTGCGGCGCATCGGCGCGTACCGTCCAGCGCTCCCAGGTTCCCTGTTGCGCGGTGATATCAATACGCTGCGGGTCCCACAGCTGGCCGTTGATGCCCGGATCGTCGCCCAACAGAATGTCACGGCTGCGAATCGGCGTGCCGCTGAGCACTTCCGTTGGCAGTATGCGCATTGGTAAGTTATCGGTCACTAACGGCAGAAGCCCCGTCGGACGCAGGGTCAGCACTAGAGTTGAGATCAAAATGCTCGATGGTTCAAAGAAGCCGCGAATACGTTCCATGATGCTGGCTGACTCGCCGCAGGTGATCGAGGCTTCGTCACCGTTGGTCATATCGACCAGCACTTCGCGGCGTTCGCCCGGTGCCAGGGAGATTTGCGTGGTGGAGACCGGCGCAGGCAGGAAGCCCTGATCGCTGGAAATCACATGCAGCGCACGGCCATCGCTCATCCGCAGCGAGTAGCGACGAGAGTTAGAGGCGTTCAGCAGGCGCAGGCGCACCCAGCCGCGTGACACTTCCACGTACGGCCCCTGTACGCCGTTGACCAGCAACGTATCGCCAACAAAGCCACCGCTGCCCGGCTCGTCGTACACCGGCGCGCCAAAGTTATCCAGGCGCTTATCCTGAATGATGACCGGGAAGTCGTCGACGCCGTAGTGGTTAGGGAATGGTAAGGACTTACTAACTTCATCTTCCACCAGCCACATGCCCGCCAGACCGTTATAGACCTGCTGCGCCATGTGGTTCGGCGTATTGGCCTGATACCACAGCGTTGATGCGCTCTGGCGAATCGGCAGCACCGGCGCCCAGTCGGCATTTGGCGTCATCATACGCGCCGCGCCGCCAATCAGTGGCCCAGGAACCTGCAGGCCGCGCACGGTCATGGCGACGTTTTCAGTCAGACGGTTGCTGTAGATGAGTTTGACATCGTCACCCTTCCAGACGCGGATCGTCGGCCCAAGATAGCGACCGTTGACGCCCCAGACGGACGCGCGCGTGCCCTGGGTAAACGACCAGTGCGCACGTTGCAGCGTTAGGAATAGCGGTTGCCCACGGCGAGACTCCAGCAGCGGAGGCACCGGCAATGCGGGCTGCTTCCCTGCGGCTTGAGCCCTCAGCGGCACGGTGCCCGCACAAAGCGCAACGCCCGAGGCCTGAATAAACTGACGCCGACTGAGTGACATATAAGCTCCATCAAAACGAACAAATCAAACGTGGGAAATCATTTTCCCGACAGTAAAACAGCGTACGACGCGAGCATTCACCCGTGCCATCAGCGGATATTACTTTTTACCGGCAGACTCACGCTGGGCCACTTCCTGGTCCAGCTCGTCGATTTTAGCCTTCATCACTTCACGGCAGTGCTTCGCCAGGTCACGAACCTGATCTTTACCCCACGCGCTGGTGTCGATTGGCTCCAGCATTTCCACAATCACCAGACCATTATTCCAGCGGTTGAGTTTAATCTTATTGGACGTATTCGACACACACACCGGGATAATTGGCACACCGGCGGCGATAGCCGCATGGAACGCGCCGGTTTTAAACGGCAGCAGGCCACGGCCACGGCTGCGGGTACCTTCCGGGAACATCCAGATGGAAATTTTGCGTTTCTTAAAGGTATCCGCGACTTCCGCAATGGTACTGTGCGCTTTCGCTTTGTTATTACGGTCGATCAGCAGGTTGCCGGTCAGCCAGTACAGCAGACCAAAGAACGGAACCCAGACCAGGCTCTTTTTACCGACCGTCACGGTTGGCGGCTGGACGATGTTCGCCGCCGTCACCATATCGTAGTTGTTCTGGTGGTTGGCGATATAAATCGCGTTGCCATAGTTCTCCGCGTCAGCCGGTTTGCGGGTTTCAACCTTTAAACCGAACACGGGCGCCATACGGCCAAACATATGGCCAAAGGTGGCGACGTGTTTTGGGTTACGCGGACTGAACAGGCAATAGATGCAGCCAAATATGCATACCAGGATGCAATAAATGACGACAATAATGACACGTAAAATAAATAGCATAGCGTCCTCTGAACCCTGAACCACTTAGAATGTTACCGATCAGGCGGGTGCCGACAGGATATATACCGGACAGGGCTTTGTTACTTGCAGACCCCTGCAAAGGGGTATTGTTAATCGCAACGGCTGAATTAACAACGGTTTCACGGTAATTTTTCCCCCCGCCTGACGACGGGGGAAATGATTACTCTTCGCTGTCACCCGCCGAAGCGCGCCGCGGTGAATCAATCTCAATGCGATCGATTTTTTGCAGGCCACGCATCAGGGTGCCGCGACGACCGCGCTCACCCGTGACTTTTTGCAGCTCTTCCGGGCGCAGTTTGATCTTACGTTTGCCCACGTGGAAGGTCAGCGTACTCTGCGGCGGCAGCACATACAGATGCGCCAGACTATCGACGCCGCTGGCCGCTTCCGCCGCCGGGATGTTGATAATCTTGTTACCCTTACCTTTCGATAGCTGCGGCAGGTCGCTCAGCGGGAACATCAGCATACGGCCCGCCGAGGTGATAGCCAGCAGCATATCGCTCTCGTCCTCGATGACCACCGGCGGCATCACGCGAGCGTTATCCGGCAGGGAAATCAGCGCCTTACCGGCACGGTTACGCGCCACCAGGTCATTGAAGGTACACAGGAAGCCGTAACCCGCATCAGACGCCATCAGCAGCTTGGTATCGTCGCCTTCCATCAACATGTGCTCAACGGTCGCGCCCGGCGGTAGCGTCAGTTTGCCGGTTAACGGCTCGCCCTGACCGCGCGCGGACGGCAGCGTAATCGGGTCGATGGCGTAGCTGCGACCAGTGGTATCGACAAACACCACCGGCTGGTTGCTCTTGCCTTTCACCGACGATTTCCAGCTATCGCCAGACTTATAGTTCAGCCCCTGAGCGTCAATGTCATGACCTTTCGCACTACGTACCCAGCCCATCTGCGACAGCACGATGGTGACAGGTTCAGACGGCAGCATGTCATGTTCGCTCATTGCTTTCGCTTCTTCGCGCTCATGCAGTGGGGAACGGCGATCGTCACCAAAGGCTTCGGCATCGGCCTGCAGCTCTTTCTTCATCAGGTTGCTCATCTTGCGTTCGGACGCCAGGATCGACTGCAGATGATCGCGCTCTTTGGCTAAATCATCCTGCTCACCGCGGATCTTCATCTCTTCGAGCTTCGCCAGGTGGCGCAATTTCAGCTCGAGGATCGCTTCCGCCTGGGTTTCGCTGATGCCAAAGCGCGACATCAGCGCCGGCTTCGGCTCATCTTCGTGACGGATAATCTCGATCACTTCATCGATGTTGAGGAACGCCACCAGCAAACCTTCGAGGATATGCAGGCGTTTGAGCACTTTCTCGAGGCGGTAGTTCAGACGACGACGTACGGTGTCGCGGCGGAACGCCAGCCATTCGGTGAGGATCTCCAGCAGGTTTTTCACCGCCGGACGACCATCCAGCCCGATCATGTTCAGGTTGATGCGGTAGCTCTTTTCCAGATCGGTGGTGGCGAACAGGTGGTGCATCACCGGTTCCATATCTACGCGGTTGGAACGCGGCACGATAACCAGACGAGTCGGGTTTTCGTGGTCGGATTCGTCGCGCAGGTCATCGACCATCGGCAGCTTTTTATTGCGCATCTGCGCCGCGATCTGTTCCAGCACCTTGGCGCCGGAAACCTGATGCGGCAGTGCGGTAATCACCACCGCGCCGTCTTCTTTATTCCACACCGCACGCATGCGCACGGAGCCACGGCCATTCTGGTAAATTTTGCGGATTTCCGCGCGCGAGGTGATGATTTCTGCCTCGGTCGGGTAGTCCGGGCCCTGAACGATATCCAGCACCTCGTCGAGCGTGGTCTGCGGTTTTTCAATCAGGGTAATCGCGGCTTTCGCCACTTCACGCAGGTTATGCGGCGGGATATCCGTCGCCATACCCACGGCGATGCCGGTAGTGCCGTTCAGCAGGATGTTAGGCAGGCGCGCAGGCAGCATTTTCGGCTCCTGCATGGTGCCGTCAAAGTTTGGCACCCAATCAGCCGTGCCCTGCCCCAGCTCGCTTAACAGCAGCTCGGAATATTTCGACAGGCGAGATTCGG
>NZ_JMPL01000172.1 GCF_000735365.1 Kluyvera ascorbata ATCC 33433
CGTAATGGCTATTGCGAACGGCGCTATTTATCCGATCCGTCGTCGCTCAGGCTCTGAAGCCTTTCCCGCAGGCTACGGGGCGCGCCGCGGCGCTGCAGAACACCCCTGCAATTAGGGCTGTGCTTCCTCGCAAGCTTGGCGGTTTCTACGCTGATTGCGACGCCGCTGTTGACCACTACCAGCGTAATGTTGGTCACCGTGCTGCTTGCTGGCATCGGTTACAAAATTCAGCTGGCCGCACGCCGCGCTGAACGCGATATGGAACACGCCACTTCCCACGCCTAAACATCACCGATATCAATATCTCAGGAAATGATTAGGGCGCTAAGATTTTTAGTTGAATCAACAAACTTAGCGTCCTATACTGGATCCGCATCACATAAATAATATAGATTTAACTTATTAAGCGGGAGCAGGATAGCTTCCCGTTGGACCATGGATAGGCTTTCGGCAAGGGATACTTCCCTTCCTCTGTGCTACGTCGGATAGCAGGCTCACGAATTTCGTGAGATTTCTCACAAACCCATAAAAAGCGTCTACGCTGTTTTAAGGTTCTGATCATCAGGTCGGGATGGAGAAGCTATGAGCTCATCGTGTATAGAAGAAGTAAATGTACCGGATGACGACTGGTATCGTATCGTTAGCGAGCTGCTAAGCCGAGCAGGCATTGAGATTAACGGCAATGCTTCCTGCGATATTCAAGTCAAAAATCCGCGTTTGTTTAAACGTGTTTTACAAGAAGGTTCGCTGGGTCTTGGCGAAAGTTATATGGACGGTTGGTGGGAATGCGATCGTCTGGATATCTTTTTCGACAAGGTACTGCGCGCCGGATTAGAAACGCAACTCCCTCACAATATTAAAGATACGCTTCGCATTGCCGCCGCGCGTCTTTTTAACCTACAAAGCCGTAAGCGCGCCTGGCAGGTCGGTAAAGAACACTACGACCTCGGCAACGATCTCTTTAGCCGCATGCTAGACCCGTTTATGCAGTATTCCTGCGGCTACTGGAAAGATGCGCAGACGCTGGAAGCAGCTCAAGAAGCCAAACTGGACCTTATCTGCCAGAAATTACAGCTCCAACCCGGCATGAAAGTACTGGATATCGGCTGCGGCTGGGGCGGTCTGGCCGAATTTATGGCCAAAAATTATGGCGTGAGCGTTAAGGGCGTGACCATTTCAGCGGAGCAGCAAAAAATGGCGCAGGCGCGCTGTGAAGGGCTGGATGTCGAAATACTGCTGCAGGATTACCGCGACCTTAACGATCAGTTTGACCGCATTGTTTCCGTCGGGATGTTCGAGCACGTTGGTCCGAAAAACTATGACACCTATTTTTCCGTCGTCGACAGAAACCTGAAGCCCGACGGACTGTTCTTACTGCACACTATCGGCTCGAGAAAAACGGACAATAATGTCGATCCCTGGATCAATAAATACATCTTTCCGAATGGCTGTTTACCCTCAGTACGCCAGATTGCGCACGCCAGCGAACCTCACTTTGTGATGGAAGACTGGCACAATTTTGGCGCTGACTACGATACGACGTTGATGGCATGGCATGAACGCTTCCTCGAATGCTGGCCGGAAATCGCGGACAACTATTCTGAACGATTCAAACGCATGTTTAGCTACTATCTCAACGCCTGCGCGGGTGCGTTCCGTGCACGAGATATTCAGCTATGGCAGGTGATGTTCTCACGCGGCGTAGAGAGCGGTTTGCGCGTCGCCCGATAAACAAAAAGCCCGGAGCACACAGCCCCGGGCTTTTTTTATCTGCCTATTCCGCTTCAGCTTGCTGCTGTGCCGCTTCTTTTGCCGCCATCACACGCTCAACGGTATCGACTACCGCCTGCGTTTGCGGATCAATTTCAATGTTGACGCGGTCGCCCAGGCGTTTTTTGCCAAGCGTAGTGCGCTCCAGCGTTTCCGGGATCAGGTGGACGCAGAAACGCGTCGCCGTCACTTCACCGACCGTCAGGCTGATGCCATCAATACCGATAAAGCCCTTGTACAGGACGTACTTCATCAGCGTCGGGTCCTGAATTTTAAACCAGATCTGCTTATTATTTTCAGAGGTCAGGATTTTAGAGACTTCCGCCGTGGTCATAATATGACCGGACATTAAATGACCACCGATTTCGTCACTGAATTTCGCCGCGCGCTCAACGTTCACGAGGTCGCCCTCTTTCACATCGCCAAGATTAGTGATGCGCAGCGTCTCTTTCATCAGATCAAAGCTTATCTGGTCGCCGTTAATTTCCGTCACCGTTAAGCAGCAGCCGTTGTGCGCAACCGATGCGCCCGTCTCAAGACCCGCCAGCATGTGTTCCGGCAGCGCCACAACGTGGGTACGGAAGTTCGGTTTCTCATCAATGGACACGATTTTTGCCGTGCCCTGCACAATACCAGTGAACATGCAGTTAACTCCTGTTGATAATCATTACGGTACGTCTACCGATTCGTCTGCTACGCACAATAGCAGTTGATAAAACAGGTTGCTACCTTCCCCGCCGCTCCACCTATTTTTTGACTAGATTAAAAGCAAATCCTCGCTACAATGATGGAGCAAATCCTCTATTTATTCTTCTTGCTGCCGGTTAAGGCGGCTTTTCTGTCTCCCGTACCCAGCGTACGGCGAGAATAAATAACAACAATACAGGTGTTCACGTGCAGAAGTACTTTAGTGAAGCGCGGCAGTTATTAGCGCTGGCTATCCCAGTTATCCTCGCGCAGGTTGCCCAAACCGCGATGGGCTTTGTCGATACGGTTATGGCGGGTGGCTATAGCGCTACCGACATGGCTGCCGTCGCCATTGGTACCTCTATCTGGTTGCCAGCCATCCTCTTTGGTCACGGCTTACTGCTGGCCCTCACTCCGGTGATTGCCCAGCTCAACGGTTCCGGTCGTCGCGACCGCATTGCACAACAGGTACGCCAGGGATTCTGGCTGGCGGGACTTGTCTCCGTGTTGATTATGGTGGTGCTGTGGAACGCGGGATACATCATCCGCTCAATGCATAACATTGACCCTGCGCTGGCGGATAAAGCGGTCGGCTACCTCCGTGCCCTGTTATGGGGTGCACCGGGCTACCTCTGTTTCCAGGTTGCGCGTAACCAGTGTGAAGGCCTTGCCAAAACCAAGCCCGGCATGGTGATGGGCTTTATTGGTCTGCTGGTGAATATTCCCGTGAACTACATCTTTATTTACGGCCATTTTGGCATGCCGGAACTCGGCGGCGTAGGCTGCGGTGTCGCCACCGCATCGGTCTACTGGGTGATGTTCTTCAGCATGTTCTACTACGTTCGCCATGCGGGCTCGATGCGCGACATCCGTAATAAAGAACGCTTTGCCCGTCCGGATACGGCCATCCTGAAACGACTGGTCTCTTTAGGGCTGCCCATCGCGCTGGCGTTATTCTTTGAAGTGACCCTGTTCGCCGTGGTGGCGCTGCTCGTCTCTCCGCTGGGAATAGTCGACGTCGCTGGCCATCAGATTGCCCTGAACTTCAGCTCGCTGATGTTCGTACTGCCAATGTCGTTAGCGGCAGCGGTTACCATCCGCGTCGGCTTCCGCCTTGGGCAGGGCTCTACGCCGGATGCGCAGGTTTCCGCCCGCACCGGGCTCGGTGTCGGGGTGTGTATGGCAATGTGCACGGCGATTTTCACCACATTGATGCGCACGCACATCGCACTGCTGTACAACGACAATCCGGAAGTGGTGACGCTTGCTGCTCAGTTGATGTTGCTGGCAGCGCTGTACCAGATTTCTGATTCGGTGCAGGTTATCGGTAGCGGTATTCTGCGTGGTTATAAAGATACGCGGTCGATCTTCTTTATTACCTTTATCGCATATTGGGTTCTGGGCCTACCGTGCGGCTACGTGCTGGCGCTGACCGATATCGTGGTACCGCGAATGGGTCCGGCGGGCTTCTGGTGGGGCTTTATTATTGGTCTGACATCGGCCGCGGTGCTGATGATGCTGAGAATGCGTTTCCTGCAACGCCAGCCGGATGTGGTGATTCTTCAGCGCGCCTCGCGTTAACATTTCCAGGCGGCGTTTCGCCTGGCCGGGCTACACTCAAAGGTAGCCCGGCCGAGGTGTAACGCGGCGCTACCGCTTAGTGGTGTAGCATCTCGTCTACCACCTGCTGTTTCGTCAACTGGAACGGATAATAGGTCGGCCAGTTATCCATCTCGGCCAACAGCGCTTCCTGAGACTGATTCCCCATAAAGATATGGAAATGACTGGACTTGCGCGGGCCAATAATATGGTCACTGAACTGCACGAATTTCGGTGCCTCGCTCTTCGCGTCCTGGCATTCAAACAGATAGCGCACGCCCTTCTTGCCGGAGGTGTAGGTCAGGATTTTGTGCCCCGCGTAACGGTACTGGCAGGCACTCACCTTGTCACCCACGTGAAACTCCATGGTGCCGTTTTCGATACCAATCATATTCACATCGGTAGCATAGCCTTTACGGTAGTATTCTTTAATCTGGGCAAAGGTTTTACTCTTGTCTTTATTAGCCTTTTGCTGGAAAACCGGGTCGAGATCGCCAGAAAGCAGCAGTGCGTTAACCGACTCCCAAACGCCATCCCAATCTTTCAGTTCACGATCCTTAACATCGCTATCGCTAAAAACCCCCTCTGCCGCCTTTTGTTCTACTGCCGTGAGTGGTTGACCGTGGTCATGATGCCCGTGTGACAGCGCCTGCCCGCTGACGACCAGCGCGCCAACTGCCAGCGTTACTTTTCCCAGAAGTTTCATTGCTATTTATCCTTATATGATGTGAGAAAAAATGAGATGTTATATTATAACAATTCATTTCTCAACCACACAGACCTTCCTGTTTTGTCTATGCGTTCGGTCTTCAGCGTCGCGCCGTTGGATAAATAAAATGCAGACAGATCAATGAATTTTACCCATCGCGTTAAAACGCGAGCAATGTGGGCAAAAGTTCTCCAGTCGGGTGAAATCACACATTTTCCGCTTGCCACCGACCGCCGCTGCCGCTAATATTCGTCCCCGTTGCCGCAAGCAACAATGCGTCTGTAGCTCAGTTGGTTAGAGCACCACCTTGACATGGTGGGGGTCGATGGTTCGAGTCCATTCAGACGCACCATTAATGCGTTTATAGCTCAGTTGGTTAGAGCACCACCTTGACATGGTGGGGGTCGTTGGTTCGAGTCCAATTAAACGCACCATTATGCGTCTGTAGCTCAGTTGGTTAGAGCACCACCTTGACATGGTGGGGGTCGATGGTTCGAGTCCATTCAGACGCACCATTCCGCTTTATCTCCGAATTTTCTTACCGCTATCCCCTATCGAGTTGATTCATCACGCAGCAATCTCGCGTCATGACGTGGGAAGATATTTTCACCTCCCCACTACAACAATTCGCTACTCCGCTGTTTCAATACGAATTGTGCTGTTGTCGAAATCGGTAGTCACCGTTTCAGGACTTACCACCATCACATCAATCTCGTCGCAGGGAACCACTTTGTAGCGGGCCACCTGAGACATTTTTTCTGCCGTGACGGCGACAATGACCTCGTTACTCTGCGCGATAACCTCTTTCTTAAAGCACGCATCTTCATAGTACACGGCACTCAAGCCAGCCTGCTGATCCAGACCGCACACCCCAATAAAAGCCTGGTCGAAGACCATTTCGCGTACCAGATTTACCGTATCTGAACTGAGCGTACTGCCGGTTTTCGGATTCACCTTACCGCCGAGAAGTATCAGTTCTCCGTTCGTTCTGGCCCCTAATGCCGCGGCTATCTGCGGGCAGTTAGTGACTATCGTCAGTTCAATGTCCTCGGGAATAAACGCCGCCATCGCCAGGTAGGTCGAACCTGAATCAATAAAGATGCAGGATTCCGGCTTCAACAGCTCGGCACATTTCTTACCCACCAGCGACTTTTCACTGACGTTCTGTTCAATCCGCGTGGCCAGCGAACTTGACGCAATAAGCTGACTAACGGCGCCGCCGTAGACCTTCTTACACATCCCCTTTCTGGCGAGTTCCTGCAGATCACGGCGGATAGTGTGTTCCGAGACCCCGAGCTGCCGCGCAACATCAGCGCCAATCACCCGACCGGTGGTCATCAATAGTTGATGAATAAACGCCTGTCTCTGGTCAGGTAAAGCATCATAATCAATCAAGATAATCTCCAATAACCGAGCAACATATTGCACAATCTATCACAATACATCATAGTGGCGCTATCTTTCAGGCCGTGCTGAAAAGCTTAGCCGGACAAAACTCTCCCGATAACCAGGAGCATCGCGTGCACATCACCTTATCTCAGGGTCTCAGCGCTTATCTACAGCAGCTTGAACAGCGAACGCATGCCTGGTTTATCGCCCAGGATATCAACGCAACGGAAGAGATATTTATCCGCTATTACTACGAAGCGCGACGCGGGAGCCTGAAGCCGCTGTATGCGCAACTGATGCAGCATGCCAGTGAACATCAGCTTGCCGTTCAGCCCGCAATCACTGACTGTCTGACCCGCGTGGTCTCTGGCATCGTACCGGCATCAGGGCGCGCCATTCGCCTGATTCTGGGGATGCTGACCTACTGGCTCTCGCAATATCACTGTGGTCAACATCGCGAGTTACCCGAGGCACGAGAGGCTCGCGATATCATCGCGGGGATCTTACACAACCAGGTGATTTCAGTAGGCTGACCCTTTATCTCAGCGCTTATCTTTACCGACCAGGAGTTCAAATGAGCAATCAACCTATTGGCGAAATTATCCTC
>NZ_JMPL01000173.1 GCF_000735365.1 Kluyvera ascorbata ATCC 33433
CTTCAGGGCCGCAACCCTTAAATTGCAGAAAAATGACTGACTGCTGCAATCCCCAGCAGAACCCCGCCTTATACCCATTTACACACAGAGTTATCCACAAATCTCATCTATTCTTATCGTCTCTGCGTATCTTCCCCCTTCTTTATAGAGAGGGAAACGGCTTATCGCCCCACCCACTATTCAACAATACGCCCCGATTCGAGCTTGATAATCCGGTCCGCAAGGTGGAAATAGCGATCGTCATGGGTGATTGCGATAATGGTTTTCCCTTCAGCCTTCAGCGCCGGGAGGATTTCCTGGTAAAACACCGCTTTGAATTCCGGGTCCTGGTCAGCAGCCCACTCATCGAACAGGTAGATCGGCCGCGTTTCCAGCCAGGCCTGCAACAAAGCCAGCCGTTTGCGCTGCCCCTGAGAGAGTGCCGTCGTGGAGAAACGTCCGTCCGCAAACCGGACCTTATGGCTGAGCTTCAGCCGCTCGAGTAACTCCCCTACCTGTTCCGCCGTGCGTTCATGCACAAACGCCACGTTATCGAAAAGGAAGAAATCATTAAACACCACCGAGAAGCATTGCCGATATGCCTCCTGTTGGTCATCGGCAATCAGCTGGCCGTTTAGGCGCAGCGCTCCGCTGTCGGGCGGATAGATCCCCACCAGCAGATTCGCCAGCGTCGTTTTCCCACTGCCGTTACCGCCGACGATAAAGACCAGCTCGCCCGGCGTAAACGTCAGGTCGAGCGGGCCAAGGGTAAAGCGTTCACCATCTTCCCCTTGATATTGATAACTCACCCGCTCCAGCGCCAGCGAGGTGAACGGCCCTTCTGGCAACGGACGCTGCGCCTGCTCCGGCGGCAGCGCCGCCTGTAGCTGCTGCACCCGCTGCATCGCCACCCGCGCGCTGGCGATAGTCGGTAGCGACGACAGCACGCCCTCAACGGGCACAATCATATAAAGGAAGATCATCACGTAGCCGGTAATCGCAGCCGGTTGTAGCGTTAGCGCTTCGCGCAGGCCAAACAGCACCAGGCCGATAAACACAAAGAACAGAATGCTTCCCCAGCTCGTCGCCAGCCCATACAGGATATAGCCCCGCGTCCGCTCCCGGCGCACAGCTTCAATATTCTCCGCCAGTTCGCCGTCCACAAAATGCCGCCGACGCGCGGCGTTAAGCCGATATTCACGCCCGCCGTCGAACAACGTTTTGCACTGCTGAATGGGCGTGTCTTCTCGTCGCCGGGATTGTCGCAGTAGCCCAAGCGCACGCCCGTGTGCCGCCTGATACCCCAACGTGCCGAGCGCAATCGCCAGCAGCACCAACCCAAGCACACTCAGAGACAGCGTCGCCAGGTAAATCAGGCACCCAAGGATCACCGCGCTATAGATGAAGAGATTCGGCAGGTTGACGAAAAAGACCACCAGCGTATCGAGATCCTGCGTCAGCACCGAGATAGTCCGCGCCATTCCGGAACGTTCCAGCTGCAGCCAGCGGGTTTCACTCACCCGATGCGTCAGCTCACTACGCAACCGCGCTTTTACCTTCTGCCCAAGATACATAAAGGTGGTTTGCGAGATAACGCGGGTTGCCAGCATCAGGCAGGCCAGCAGCGCAAACTGTATTCCCGGCGCCAGCCAGCCGTGTACAGGCGGCAGATTCAGGCTGTGGTTAATCATCGCCAGCAGCGACGCATTGCTCAGCCCGCTAATCAGCCCGGCAACCACGGCCAGCAGCAGCCAGCCGCCGACCATCCGAAACAACATCAACAACAACGACATGCCCGTTCCTTTTTTATAGTTTGCTTCTTTATTACATCTGATGAGATGACGGTCTGTTTCTGCCACGAATCAGCGGCCAGACCAGCAGCGGTACGCCGATGAGCGATGCCACCAGCCCCACCGGTAGCTGGCGCGGATAGAGCGCATTGCGCCCCAGCCAATCTGCAATGGTCATGATGCAGGCGGAAAGCAGCACCGCGGTGTAGAGCTGCGCCAGTACGCCTTTCACGCCAACCCGGCGCGCCAGATGCGGACCCAGCAGTCCGATAAACGACACCGGCCCCACCAATAAAGTGGCAAGCCCGGTCATCAGCGCCGCCAGCGCCAGCACGCCGAAACGGGCACGCGGCAGCGAGATGCCAAGCGAACCGGCCACGCTGCCCATTGGCAGCAGCACCAACCAACGACGAAACAGCGGGGTTATCGCCAGCAGCACCAGCGTGGCGATAAACAGCACCTGCGCCAGAGAGGCGCTGATGTAGTAGGTACTGCCGGTCATCAGCGGCAGCAGCACCGCGCTGGCCGAAAGGTTATTGAGCATCACAATGCTAACGGCGGCCTGACATAGCGCATTCAGCGCCAGCCCGTTAAGCAACACGCGTTGAGGGTTAAACGCGCCGCGTCGGCTATTCCACATCGTCAGTAGCAAACTAATAAGCGCACCTACCAGGCTGCTTAATAGAAGAAAGGCGGTGCCCTGAGTGGGAAACAACAGGATATAGACGGTGACGCCCATCGCCGCGCCACCGCCGATGCCCAGCACCTCCGGGCTCGCCAGCGGGTTGCCGCTCACGCGTTGCATCAGTACTCCCGCGCCCGCTAACAGCGCCCCGGCGCTGATGGCGGCCAGCAGGCGCGGAACCCTGAGCGGCAGCAACTGCGTCAGTTCCTCATAGCTTGCCCAATGCCAGTGGCCGAGTCCGAGCCCAAGACAAAGTGAAACCACAATGGTGATAAGCAGTACGGCAACGGCAAACCACGGTACCCAGCGGTGGGTTGAGGCATCCGCCGTCAGCGGCGACGGGGAAGTATCCGGGACATGCTGCCGGGCATGGCGCGCTAACAGGATTAGCAGCGGCCCGCCGGTGAGCGCGGTCAGCATACCCACGGGCAGCAACTGGCCATTCAAGAGCGAAACCCGGGACACGCAGAGGTCGGTAAACCACAGCAACCCCGCCCCGGTGAGCGCACTGTGCAGCATCAGCTGGCGCGACGTGCGCGCACCGCCAAAGCGGGCAAGATGCGGCGCGGCCAGGCCGATAAAACCAATCACCCCGACGGCATTGACCACCAGCGCGCTCATCACCAGCGCCAGCAGCACCGCGGCGCTACGAATTTTCAGCGGCGACGCGCCCAGGCTACTGACCATGGTTTCCGGCAGTTGCAACAGCTCCAGCGGTCGCCACAAAAAAGCCATCGCCAGCAGGCAAAGCGCCAGCCAGGGCAGAAGCGACATCAGCAGATAGCTGTCCTCCTGCGCCAACGAGCCGCCGCCCCACATCAGCACGGTCAGAAGGAAACGATCGTTGATGATGGCGATAAGCATCGTCAGCGCGCCGCACCACAGGTTGATCATCATCCCGGCCTGGATCATCACTAAAGGCGAGAGCCGCTGCCGCCAGCTCAGCGCAAGCACCAGCAGCAGCGCGACCAGCTCGCCCACCACCACCACCGCCACTTTGGCGTCGGTCAGTAATAGCGGAAACCAGAGCGATGCCAGCCCCAGCGCCAGCGTCGCGCCGGAAGTCATCCCGAGCGTAATCGGCTCCGCCAGCGGATTGCGTAGCGCCCGCTGCATCAACCAGCCGCAGAGCCCGAGCGTCGCCCCGCCGACAATCGCCATGCCTTGTCGCGGCAGCCACATGCTGTGCAGAATAATCGCCGTGGGTTGGAGGTTATTGGCATATAGCAGCGCGCGCAGGCCGCCTTCGCGCAGCACGTCGTTACCGGCGAGCAATAGCGCCGCCAGCCACAGCAGCGTGATGAGCCCCCATGAGAGGCGGCGGGAATAGGGTTCATGCATCGCTCCACCCCGCGACAAAGGGATAGAGGATATCGGCGAAGCGTCCGGCGGTGATGAGCGCGCCGGTATCGCTAATCGGCTGTTCAATCACCGCCATCGGATACCGCGACGTCACCGGCAGGCGCTGCCACAGCGCGCTTTGCCGCCAGCGGGCAACGGCGTCACGCTTGTCGTCATCGACCAGTAAGATAAGCCGGGCATCCACCGTGGCGATACTCGTTAACTCTACCAGCACCGTCCCTTCCGCCCCACGGCTACCCTGCCAGGCATGACGCAGGCCGCAAGCGGCCAGCACATCGCCGGGCAAACTTCCCGGGACATAGAGCCGCAGATGCAGCGCATCGACGGGCGTGGCGCAGAACACCGGTTGCCGCACCGTCTGAGCAACCTTGCGCACGTGGGCTATCTGCGATTGCAGATTATTGAGCAACACCTGCGCCTGCGTTTCCCGTCCGAAGACATCACCAAGCTGGCGCGTCGCTTGTATAAAGGAGGCAAGCCCGTGCGTTGGCAGCGTTAGCGTCGGCGCAATTTTTTCCAGCGCGGGCTTCAGCAACGTATGCTGGGGAGTGATCACAATGCGGTCAGGCTTTAAGGCGTACAGCGTTTCGAGGTTCGGCTGAAACAGCAGCCCTAAATCCTGCACCGTGGAAGGCAGCGCAGGCTGCGGGATCAGTTTGCGATACCAGTCGGGCGCCGAGACGCCAGCGGGCGTGATACCGAGCGCGAGGATCATCTCCGTCAGCCCCCAGTCCAGCACCGCCAGCCTCTGCGGGGCCGCAGCACTCCCGGCCCACGACATCGCGGGAGCCAGCAGCGCTGCGGTTAATAACGTGCGTCGTGAGAGCATCGTTACCACTTGTAGCTAACGGTTGCCGTCAGCTGACGTTTCATCGCGTATTCACAGCCGTTGTTCTGGCAGGTGGCGAGATAGGTTTTGTTGGTCAGGTTCGCGGCGTTCAGCGCAACGCCCCATTCACGCCAGTCGTAGCCCAGGCGCGCATCGTAGACCGTGGCCGCCGGTACCTTCAGGCTGTTGTCGGTATTGGCGTAGCTGCTGCCGACATAGCGCACGCCGCCGCCGATGGAGAAGCCGTCCAGCGGGCCGCTCAGCGCATACTGCGTCCACAGCTTGGCGCTGTTGCGCGCAATGCCAACCGGATGTTTGCCTTCGGTGCCGTCGTTCGCGCTGATCACTTCCGGATCGGTTAACGCGTAGGAGGCCAGAACCGACCAGGCCGGGGTGATGTTGATCTTGCCGTCCAGTTCGATCCCGCGGGATCGGATCTCACCGGTCTGCACGCTGTAGTTGGCGTGATCCGGGTCCGGCGTCGCGACGTTGGTTTCCCGCAGGTTAAACAGCGCCAGCGTAAACAGCGCATCCAGCCCAAGCGGATCGTACTTCAGGCCCATTTCCGTCTGCTTGCCTTCCGTCGGCTTAAAGCCGTGACCGTAAAAATCGGTCGTGCTGCTTGGCACGAACGAGGTCGAGTAGCTGACGTACGGCGCTAAACCGTTATCGAAGTGGTACAGCAGCCCGGCGCGTCCGGTGGTCGCATAGTCGTTGCTTTCGGTACGCGCGTCGGTCAGCAGGTTGGTGCTCTTGGTTTTCGCCGCGTCGTAACGCCCGGCGAGGTTCATTATCCAGTTTGCCCATTCAAGCTGATCCTGCAGGTAGAACCCGGTTTGATCGAGCGTGGAGTGGGTGCTGCTGGTGAAGGCAGGCACTTCAACCGGGGTGCTGTAATCCGGGTTGAGGTAGTTGATCGGGCTGGCATCACCGTAGCCCGCGCGGCTGCGCACCGAGCTGTGCATCCGGTCAATCCCGGCCAGAAGCGTATGCTGCACCGGGCCGGTTTGCAGATGGAACTCCGCCTGGTTATCCACGGCGAAGTTGACCATGGTCTCCTGCAGGTTCATCGAGTAACGGTCGATCAGCGGCGCATCGGCATGGACGCCCCATGGGTAGACCATCAGGTAATCGCCGGTGCTGCTGATATAGCGCAGGTTCTGGCGGAAGGTCACCGTGTCGTTAAAGTCGTGGCGGAACTGATAGCCGATGCTGCCCTGCTTGCGCTCATAGCTGTCAAAGCCCGGCTGACCGCCGTAGAACTTGCTGGAGATCTGCCCGTTCGGGTTATAGGTCAGCGTGCCGGAGGTGGGCATCTGGTTGTAGAAGCCGCTGTCCGGGTCTTTACGCAGCTGCGCCAGCACCGTCAGGCTGGTGCGATCGCTCGGCTGCCAGGTGAAGGATGGCGCAATGTCGTAATGCTGATAGCGAGTGTGGTCGACCTGCGTTTCGGTATCGAAGAAGGTTCCCGCCACGCGGCCAAGCAGCGTGTTGTCGTCGGTCAGCGGGCCGGTAATATCAAATCCGGTGCCAAACAGGTTATTGTTGCCGGTGGACATATACACTTCCCCGCCCGGCTGGGCCTGCGGGGTTTTGCTCACCATATTGACCACCCCGCCCGGGTTGGCCTGGCCGTACAGTACCGACGATGGGCCTTTCACCACCTCAATGCGCGACAGCAGGAACGGGTCCCACGCCGGACGGCTCCACCAGGCTTCACGCGGCAGACGCAGGCCATCGAGATATTCGTCGGCTTCAAAACCACGCACCACGATGGTGTCAAAACGGGTATCCGGCCCGGCGTTTTCCGATGCCACGCCGGAGACATAGCGCAGCGCCTCCGGAATGGTTTTCGCCGCCTGCGCCGCGATTTGCGCTTGAGTGACCACGGCGATACTTTGCGATGTGCGGCTTATCGGCTGGCTGGATTTCGTTCCAGCAGTCGCGTTATGCGCCACCAGTGAACTCTCATCATCCTGCCCCTGCGACGGTGCCGCGGCGGTGACCACTATTGTCT
>NZ_JMPL01000174.1 GCF_000735365.1 Kluyvera ascorbata ATCC 33433
TGACGCAAATTTCAGCTAACCTGGTCGTGCAGCCTGATTGATTGTTTTAGCCCAGTGGTCAGGTAGAATTGTTGATACTTTGAACAATCGGGAACCATCAAGGAGTAAAGATGAAAATTTCCCGCCTTGGAGAAGCACCCGATTACCGCTTTTCACTGGCTAATGAGCGCACGTTTCTGGCGTGGATTCGCACCTCGCTGGGATTTCTGGCCGCGGGTGTGGGGTTAGATCAGCTGGCACCCGACTTCGCGACGCCGGTGATTCGCGAGGCGCTGGCGCTCCTGCTGTGCCTGTTTGCCGGTGGTCTGGCCATCTATGGCTACCTGCGCTGGCTGCGTAATGAAAGAGCGATGCGCCTGAAAGAGGATCTGCCCTATACCCGCAGCCTGCTGGTGATAAGCCTGATCCTTACTCTAGTCGCTGTGGTGGTGATGCTGCTGGTGCTTTATGCCGGATAGCCGCAAAGCCCGCCGTCAGGCTGACCCTGGGCTACAGCCTGAGCGCACGTCACTGGCCTGGTTTCGCACCTTGCTTGGCTACGGCGCGCTGATGGCGTTAGCGTTGAAGCATAATTGGCATCAGGCAGGCGCACTATTTTGGGTTTCGCTAGCCGTGTTGGCGGTTGTCGCCATCATCCTCTGGCGATACACCCGCAATCGTAATGTAATGGACGTTAAGCACAGCGATTTTTCCCAGCCGGGCGCGGTGCGTGACAAATTTATGATCTCTCTCGCGGTGTTATCCCTCGCAATGTTGTTTGCTGTTACCCACATTCGCCAACTCATTATTTTTATCAGGGATTTAGCATGACAGGATGTCAGGTAATGGCCAAACCGGCCAGCTCTCGCTGTAACCTTAACTGCCGCTACTGTTTCTATATCGAAAAACCCGAACAGCCGATGATGGATGACACCACGCTGGAGCGATTTATCAGCCAGCACATCGCGGCGCAGCCGGGGCCGGAGGTTAGTTTTGCCTGGCAGGGCGGAGAACCTACGTTGTGCGGGCTGGCTTTTTTTCAGCGCGCGCTGGCGTTACAAAGGCAGTATGCCAATGGCAAAAAGATCCACAACGCCTTCCAGACCAATGGCCTGTTGCTCAACGATGACTGGTGTCGTTTTTTTCGCGAGAACGGCTGGTTGGTGGGCATTTCACTCGATGGCCCGGCGGACCTTCACGATGCCTGGCGCGTTAATCGCAGCGGCAAACCGACGCACCATAAGGTGATAAAGGCAATTGAGACGCTGACGAAACACGGCGTTGAGTTTAATCTGCTGGTGGTGGTTAATCGCCTGAATAGCCAGCAACCGCAGCGCTTGTATCGTTATCTCCGCGGCCTCGGCACGCCGTTTTTACAGTTTATTCCGCTGGTTGAGCGCAATGGTAGCGGCAAACTCAGCGCTGAATCGGTCACCTCTGAGGACTGGGGTGCCTTTTTGACGGGCGTATTCGATCTCTGGGTACGTGAAGATATTGGCCGGGTTTATGTTCAGCTGTTTGACTCGACGCTTGGCGTCTGGAGAGGCTATCCGTCGCAGATGTGTGCATTCAGCGAAACCTGCGGCCATGCTTTTGCGCTGGAGGCTAACGGCGATCTCTACCAGTGCGATCACTACGTGTATCCCGAATATTATATCGGCAATATTCATCAACAGACGCTACAGGCGCTGAACGTGACGCCTGAGGCGATCGCTTTTGGGCAGCAAAAAAAACAAGGTCTGAAAGATGACTGCCGCCAGTGTCCAGTGCTTCAGTTTTGTCACGGCGATTGCCCAAAACACCGGCTGGCCAACGGCAAAAGCGCGCTTTGTCACGGCTATCGCCACTTTTTCACCTACAGCGCGCCATACATGAAAGCGATGCGTGACCTTCTCAAACAGCGCCGCTCACCGCGGGAATTGATGGCGATGTTAAGCCAGGCTTCATAAGCTTTTTCTGTTTGCCAGACGGGTCTGCCGGATGGCAAACAGGTCAAGGTTCCCGCTACGGATTCTGGTATCACTATCTCTTCACTGTGATGATGCATCTGGAGTCTCTATGCCGCTCGTGCTGCCCCGGGAAACGCACTTTCACCATCCGCTGGAAAGCGTGGTATTCCATTTCTGGAAACCGGAAAAAAATATCAGCCATGAACACACCCATGAATACTGCGAACTGTTTCTGGTGGGCAGCGGCAGCGGGATACACGTCATCAATGAAAAACCGTATCTGCTGAGTAGCGGTACGCTCTGCTACCTGAATCGCCAGGACTACCATCTGTTTGAAGAAATGAAAGCGTTACAGCAGGTGAATCTGCTTTATCTGGGGCGCGATAACTTCAACTTTATCAAGCAGATCGACTATCTCCTGCCGCAAGAGGATGAGAGTAACGTCTGGCAGGTGGACGTAGGCATTATGCAGCGGGTATTTGACCGTCTCGCCAGCCATAACGAAGCGGAGTTCAGCGACAAACTGCTGGCGGAAAGCCATAAAGAGATGATTTTTCTTGAAGTGCTGCACACTCTGAATCTGTGGCGCTATAAAACCCAGGATTTTCACTCCAGCGAAGACCGCATCAGCCAGGTGCTGATTCGCCTCAACGGCCAGTGGCAGCAGCCGCTCGACCTCGACGCGCTGTGCCACGAATTCGGTCTCTCCCGACGCACGCTCCAGCGTGGTTTCAGCGACTACACCGGCGTCTCTCCCCAGCAATATCTCGCCCGCGTGCGGCTATTGCAGTCACACTATCAGCTGCGTTTTACCAACGATTCGGTGAACGACATTGCGATTCGCTGCGGCTTTGGCGACGTTAGCTACTTTTCTCGGGTTTTTCGTCGTCAGTTTGGCGTTTCACCAAATCAGTGCCGTTAATCGGCCAGAGTGGGAGGTAATGCATAAAAAAAGAATAAAAATAACACTAATAAATTTAAAAGTAACATTTACATGTTGCTGTTTATAAGAAATAAATTGTCATTTTATTCATCTGTAACAATAAAAGTACCAGCGATATAAATCGGTTTTGTGCCGCCCTTCACTTGTCGCTTTCTACCATACTACGCAGAATATATTTTGCCGCATTTCAGCGGAATATCACGCTTATAACGCCAGGGGAAAATGATGAAGAAGATCTTTTTATGCTGCGCAGCGGGCATGTCGACCAGTATGTTAGTAGAAAGAATGAAACAATCTGCCGCTAGCCGCGATATTGATGTGGATATTACCGCCGTCCCGGTTTCTGAATTCGATCAGATCATCGAAGAGGCCGACGTTATTTTGTTAGGCCCGCAGGTGAAATTCCAGCTTCAGCGTTTAGCGGCCGCCGCTGAGCCGCAGGGCGTGCCGGTGGCTGCTATTGATATGATGCAATATGGCTCGATGCAGGGCGATAAAGTTCTGGATCACGCGCTGTCATTATTAGCCAAAGCACAATAAGGACGGGCCATGAAATACCATTTTCCTGATAATTTCTGGTGGGGCACCGCAACCAGCGCTACGCAATCTGAAGGCCGAATTCCCGGCGATGGCAAAGGCGATAATATCTGGGATTATGCCTCGCATCACTTTAACGAGCGCTTTTTCCAGGGCGTCACGGCGGATGATACCTCGACGTTTTATCAGCATTATCGGGAAGATATTCAGCGCGCTAAAGATATTGGTCTGAACTCCTTTCGCACCTCGCTCTCCTGGTCGCGGCTGATCCCCGACGGCGACAGTGAGGTCAATCAACAGGCGGTAGCGTTTTATAACGCCGTGATTGATGAATTGCTCGCGCAGGGTATTGAACCCTTTATTAATCTCTACCACTTCGATATGCCGATGGCGCTACAGGAAAAGGGCGGCTTTGAAAATCGTGAAGTGATTGATGCCTTTGCCCGCTATGCGCGTATTTGCTACCAGCTGTTTGGCGATCGTGTCCGCTATTGGTTCACCTTTAACGAACCGTTAATTCCGGCAGAAGCAGGGTATTTACACCCTCGTCATTACCCCTATGTCACCGATTTCCGCCGCGCGGCACAGGTGTTGCACCACATTGTGCTGGCGCACTGTAAAGCGGTGGCCGCGTGGCGTGAATTGGGTCTCGACGGGCAGATTGGCATTATTATGGACGTTATTCCCGTCTACCCGCGCAGCGATACGCCGGAGGATTTACGGGCCGCCGCCATGGCGGACCTGTTTTATACCCGCAGCATTAATGAACCTATTTTATTGGGGAAATACCCGGACGAACTGGTGGCGATTCTGCGCGAACATGATCGGTTGCCGGAATATTTAGCACAAGACTGTGCGCTTATCGCCAATACGCGTATCGACCTGCTAGGAATTAACTATTACCGTCCGCGTCGGGTAAAGGCACGCGAAACGCCGCTGGCAGAGCCTCACGGTTTTGTGCCGGAGCGCTTCTTTGAAGAATACATTATGCCGGGACGCAGAATGAATACCTCGCGCGGCATTGAGATTTATCCTGCGGCGCTTTATGACATCGCGATGGTGGTGAAAGAACGCTACGGCAATTTACCGTGGTTCGTATCTGAAAACGGCATCGGTATTCAGGACGAAGAACAATTTATGGTGAACGGCCAGGTGCAGGACGATTACCGCATTGAATTCCTGAAAGAACATTTGGGCTATCTCCATCAGGCAATAGCCGACGGCAGCCATTGTCTGGGTTACCACATGTGGACGTTTATTGACTGCTGGTCGTGGCAGAACGCCTATAAAAATCGCTACGGATTCTATCGCCTTGATTTAGCCACCCAACAGCGGTCGCTGAAAAAATCCGGGCAATGGTTCTCAACGGTGATTGCCAATAACGGATTCGAGGGGGAGTAACATGTCTTACTTTGAACGGCTGGCGGAAAAAATGCTGCCGGTAGCGAATGCTATTGGCAATCAGCGCCATATGCAGGCTATTCGTAACGGCTTAATCTCTATTCTACCGCTGACGATTGTCGGTTCGTTTTTCGTTATTCTGCTGAATATCCCGATTAAAGGGTACATGGATTTTATCGCACCGTGGCGCGATATTCTTGATGTGCCTTTCCGCTTTACCGTCGGGCTGATGTCGCTGTACGCCGCGTTCACCATCGGCTCGTTTTTAGGCAAAAGCTATAAGCTCAACGACATTACCAGCGGCCTGCTGGCGATGCTCGCCACGCTGCTGATGATTGTTCCGGTCAATATTAAAGAGGGCGTTACCGTCGCCGGTGATGCGATTTCCGGGCGTTATATTCCGGTGGCTTCGCTGAGTTCACAGGGGCTGTTTGGGGCGATCATCTCCTCGCTGATTGCCATTGAAATCTATCGTTTTATTAAAGTACGCAATATCGAAATTAAGATGCCCGCAGGTGTGCCGCCGGTGGTTGCCAGCTCCTTCTCGGCGCTGTTTCCGACGCTGGCGGTGGTGCTGATTTTCTGGGTTCCACGACACTTTTTAAACATCGATATCAACGCCATCATCAGCTACATCATCATGCCGTTGAAAGGCTTTATGACCGGCACCAACCTGTTCGGCGGTATCGTCACGCAGTTCTTTATCGACCTGTTCTGGGTCTTTGGTATTCACGGTCACGCCGTAATGGGGCCGCTGATTCGCCCGCTGTGGGATCAGGCGATTGTGCAGAATATGGAGTTATTCCAGGCCGGGACCAGCGCTTACGACCTGCCGAATATCTTCACTGAACAGTTCTTCCAGTGGTACGCGCAGATGGGCGGTACGGGATCGACGTTAGCACTGGTGGTGTTGTTCATCCGATCTAAAGTTATCTATCTGAAATCACTGGGTAAGCTGTCATTTATTCCCGGTCTCTTCAACATCAATGAACCGATGATTTTCGGCGCGCCGATCGTCATGAACCCGATACTGGCAGTGCCGTTTATCCTGGCGCCGATGGTCAATACGGTGGTGGTGTATCTCTTTACCATCAGTGGATTGATTCCGCGCATGATGGTGAAACCGCCGTTTACCATCCCGGCGCCGCTGGGGGCGCTTATCACCACCAACTGGAACCTGATTGCCTGCGGTCTGGTGTTTATCTGCTTCTTTATCTCGTTGGCTATCTACTACCCGTTCTTTAAGGTCTATGAGAAGAAAATGCTGGAAACGCAGCAGGCCCAGCAGGAAGAAGAGGAGAAGGCGAAGCTGCTGGCGGATGCCTGATAGGAACAAAGTGCGCGCCCGCCGCTGCCCTGGCAGGCGCGCTTTTATTAATTTTTGACTTCTATGACTTCCAGCAGCGTGGACCCGGTTTTTGCCTCGTGTGGCACATCGCGGAAAATAGGCAATGATTCCCAGCGCAGCCAGTAGCGATTCTGCGGACTGTAGTCGCTGTTTTGCGCGGGGATCAACTGCACTTCCGCCTGCGGCTCAATACCCTGCTGCGGTTGTCGCAGCGCATCAGGCAGCGGTGAAATCAGCGGGCGTTCGCCCACCACCGTAAGCTCCCGGTCATCAATAATCCACACTCCGCTTCCGGCCCAAATAGAGGTCCACTCCACCTCAAGTTTGCCGTTGCCGATAGCGCGCGGCGCACTGAGCGTCACGTCTGGCGGAATAGACCCGCCGCCGTTAAAGTCCCAGCGGAAATCCCATTGGCTGATCTGCGTTTTTTGCCAGCGGCCGGTG
>NZ_JMPL01000175.1 GCF_000735365.1 Kluyvera ascorbata ATCC 33433
GCCTCAATCAGGTGTTGCGCAGGAATGGCTGCCATCGACTGCGCCAGCTTGATGGCTTCACTAATCGATGACGAAGCCTGCTCGGCCGCCGCGCCGTCTACCCCTGCGGGCAGCACAATCGACGAAGTGTAGCTGCGGGTCAGGATCAGGCCGAACAGCGCAATGCCCAGCCCCGCGCCCAGCTCGTAGGCCATCGTTTCAATCGCCCCTGCCGCCGCCGCTTTCTCTTTCGGGGCCGCCGCCATAATGGCTGAACTGGAAGCCAGTAGCGCGCTGGCTACGCTAAAGCCCAGCAGCGTCATCAGCCCCCACGCCAGCCACTGCTGGGTGCTAAAATCAATCATCGACAGACCAATAAAGCTCAGCGCGCTTAGCAACATCCCGCCGGTCGCCACTTCACGCAGCCCAAGCTTCGACACCAGCACCCCGGCAATCGGGCCGCTAAAGCCGCTCGCCACCATGACCGGCAGCATAAACAGCCCGGCTTCAAACGGCGTTTTGCCGTGCACAAACTGCAGCTCCTGCGCCATCAGCAGCTCAAAGCCGACCAACGTGATCAGCGCCGTCATCGCCATCATGACCCCGCTTAAAATAATGCGATGGGTAAAGAGGCGCATATCCACCATCGGGCGCGTGGCCGATAGCTGTTTGCGAACAAACCAGTACAGCATTCCGGCACCGGCAATCGCGACCATTGCCACCAGCCACAGGGCAAGCTGCCCTTTCAGCGCTGATTTGGCGCTAAATACCAGCATCAGGATGGCAGCAATCAGCATCAGCGCCTGGAAAAGATTAAGCGGCTGTTCACGTCGCGCAGGCTGACGCGGTACCACTCGGGCATTAATGGCAATCACCACCAGCACAATCGGGACGTTTATCAGGAACACCGAGCCCCAATAGAAGTGCTCGAGCAGCAGACCGCCCACTAGCGGGCCAAACGCCGCGCCGCCGGAGCCAACGGCGGCCCACAGCCCCAGCGCCATATTACGGTGACGAGCTTCAGCAAAGGTGGTGCGGATCCCGGCAAGCGTTGCCGGAACAATCATCGCCGCACCAATCGCCAGCAGCGCGCGGGACGCAATCAGCGTCATCGCAGTCGGTGAAAACGCCGCCGCCAGCGAGGCCAGACCAAAGATCCCGCTGCCAAGCAGCAGCAGACGTTTAAAACCAATTTTATCGCCGAGCGCCCCCATCGGCAGCACCATACCGGCCATCACTAATGAATAGATATCAATGATCCACAGCAGCTCATTGCCGCTGGTGCCCAGCGCAACGCTAAGCGTCGGCGCGGCTACGTGCAGCACGGTGGCATCAATCGCCACCGGGATATAGACCATCAGGATAGCCATGAGCGTTAACCATTGGCGTGACATTTTTCCATTCCTCACATCGTTAATTTGTTGGACGCATGTCCAGGAAAAGGATCCTGCCGGATTGTTGAACGCATGTCCAATTCTTTGTTATTCTCATCTAAACCCTACTTAAACGAAGAAAAATGAACTATTTAAATCGAGAAGAACGGCGCGAAGCAATCCTCAAAACCGCCATGCAGGTGGCGCTAAGCGGGGGTTTTAACGCCATGACCGTGCGCAACATTGCCAGCGTCGCCGGCGTATCCAGCGGCCAGGTACATCACCACTTCACCTCTATTGGTGAACTCAAATCCCTCGCCTTCGTCAGGCTGATCCGTGAAATGCTTGATATGCCTCTGGTGGCGGACGATGCGAGCTGGCACGACCGCCTCTTTTCTATGCTTGGCAGTGACGATGGCCGACTTGAACCCTATATACGCCTGTGGCGTGAAGCGCAGCTGCTGGCAGACAGCGATAGCGAAATAAAAGGGGCTTACCTGCTCACGATGGATATGTGGCATAAGGAAACCGTATCGCTCATTTTGCGGGGAACAGAAGCGAATGAATTCAGGCCAATAGATAGCGCGGAAAACATTGCATGGCGATTAATTGCATTAGTGTGTGGACTAGACGGAATTTATGCACTAGGGATGGCAGAAATAAGTGACGAAATTTTCACTCGCTATATACAACATTATATTACGCTAGAGCTCAAGCCCACTTAATTTACATTTAGTAACAATTAACAACGTTTTATTCACAGCGCGTTTTCTTACAACGCGTTTTTTTTATCTATTCTTCAACGATAAAGAGATAAAACGGCCTGACAATAATACCCCTCCTCACCTACCTCGCTGTTTTTCCTTTGTTTCTTTTTTATGACGCGTTCCTCGAGGATTATATGGCAAGCAATGAGAAAGAGAATCATTACCTTCTAAAAGAATGGAAACCTGAAAATCCTGGCTTCTGGGAAAATAAAGGAAAATCAATTGCGAGGCGAAATCTGTGGATTTCCGTAGCCTGTTTATTACTCGCCTTCTGCGTCTGGATGTTATTTAGTGCAGTTGCGGTCAATCTTAATAAAGTCGGATTTAATTTCACCACCGACCAACTCTTTTTATTAACAGCACTACCTTCACTTTCCGGTGCAATATTACGTGTCCCCTACTCCTTTATGGTACCCATATTGGGCGGGCGCAAATGGACGGTGGTAAGTACGGTGATCCTGGTGGTACCGTGCATCTGGTTAGGCATTGCCATTCAGAACACCACTACTCCCTACTGGGTATTTATTATCATTGCACTACTGTGTGGTTTCGCTGGTGCTAACTTTGCTTCCAGCATGGGCAACATCAGTTTCTTCTTCCCGAAAGCGAAACAAGGCAGCGCGCTCGGTATCAACGGCGGCCTGGGCAACCTTGGCGTCAGCGTAATGCAAATGGTGGCGCCAGCGGTGATCTTCCTGCCTATCTTCACCTTTATCGGCATTCACGGCGTACCGCAGGAAGATGGTTCCATTCTCTCGCTTGCGAACGCTGCCGTTATCTGGGTACCGCTGCTGATTATCGCGACTATCGCGGCCTGGGTGGGGATGAATGATATTGCCAGCTCCAAAGCCTCCGTGCGTGACCAACTTCCGGTACTGAAGCGCCCGCATATGTGGCTGTTGAGCCTGCTCTATCTGGCGACCTTCGGATCCTTTATCGGTTTCTCAGCGGGTTTCGCGATGTTGGCAAAAACCCAGTTCCCGGACGTTAACATCCTCAAACTCGCCTTCTTCGGGCCGTTTATCGGCGCGCTGGCGCGCTCATTTGGCGGTGTGATTTCGGACAGACTGGGCGGCGTGAAGGTGACGCTGGTGAACTTCGTGCTGATGGCGGTATTCACCGGCCTGCTGTTCCTGACCTTACCGGGCAGCGGCTCCGGCAGCTTCCTCGCCTTCTACGTCGTATTTATGGGCCTGTTCCTCACCGCCGGGCTCGGCAGCGGCTCCACCTTCCAGATGATCGCGGTGATTTTTCGTCAAATCACTATCGACAGCGTTAAAAAACGCGGCGGTACGGATGAACAGGCCCAGCACGAGGCGGTAACCGATACCGCCGCCGCGCTGGGTTTTATCTCCGCTATCGGCGCGGTCGGCGGTTTCTTCATTCCGAAAGCCTTCGGCACCTCTTTAGCCATGACCGGTTCACCGGTCGGCGCCATGAAAGTGTTCTTTGTCTTCTACGTCGTGTGCGTGCTGGTGACATGGCTTGTCTACGGCCGACGCAAACCGACGTCAAAATAAACATAACTATGTGAGCAGTGTAACCACGGGGGAGCAAAGCCCCCCGTCAGGAGGAGCAAGTATGAGCAAGCTACTGGATCGCTTTCGCTACTTTAAGCAGAAAGGCGAGACCTTTGCCAACGGTCACGGACAGGTCTATGACAACAACCGCGACTGGGAAGACAGCTATCGTCAGCGCTGGCAATTCGACAAAATCGTTCGCTCCACGCACGGGGTGAACTGTACGGGCTCATGCAGTTGGAAGATCTATGTTAAAAACGGGCTGGTCACCTGGGAAACTCAACAGACCGACTATCCCCGCACCCGCCCTGACCTGCCAAACCATGAGCCTCGCGGCTGCCCACGCGGCGCCAGCTACTCCTGGTATCTCTATAGCGCCAACCGCCTCAAATACCCGCTGGCGCGCAAAAAGCTGATTGAGCTGTGGCGCGAAGCCCTCGCCGCGCACCCGGACCCAATGGTGGCCTGGGACAGCATCATGAAAGACCCGGAAAAAACCCGCAGCTACAAGCAAGCGCGCGGTAAAGGCGGCTTTGTGCGTTCGTCGTGGAAAGAGCTTAATCAGCTGATTGCCGCCGCCAACGTCTGGACAATTAAAAAGTACGGCCCCGACCGCGTGGCGGGCTTTTCACCTATTCCGGCGATGTCGATGGTCTCCTACGCCGCCGGTACCCGCTATCTCTCCTTGATTGGCGGCACCTGCTTAAGCTTTTACGATTGGTACTGCGACTTACCGCCAGCGTCGCCGATGACCTGGGGCGAGCAGACCGACGTGCCGGAATCCGCCGACTGGTACAACTCCAGCTATATCATCGCCTGGGGTTCTAACGTGCCGCAGACCCGTACCCCGGACGCCCACTTCTTTACCGAGGTGCGCTACAAAGGCACCAAGACCGTTGCCATCACCCCGGACTTCTCTGAAGTCGCCAAGCTCAGCGACCAGTGGCTGGCACCAAAACAGGGTACCGACAGCGCACTGGCTATGGCGATGGGTCACGTGATCCTCAAAGCGTTCCACCTCGATAACCCGAGCGAATATTTCATCAACTACTGCCGCCGCTACACCGACATGCCGATGCTGGTGATGCTCGACAGCCGCGACGACGGTTCGTATACCGCAGGTCGCCTGCTGCGCGCATCTGACCTGGTCGATGGGCTCGGCGAAGCCAATAACCCGGAATGGAAAACCGTTGCCTATAGCCTCGACGGCGAACTGGTGGTACCTAACGGCTCGATAGGCTTCCGCTGGGGGGAAAAAGGCAAATGGAACCTTGAATCGCTGGCCTCCGGCAAAGAGACCGAGCTTGCGCTCTCATTGCTGGATAACCGCGATACCGTGGCTGGCGTGGCGTTCCCCTACTTTGGCGGCAACGAAAACCCGCACTTTCGCAGCGTCAAACAAGACCCGATTCTGGTACGCAAGCTGCCGGCAAAACAGCTGGCCTTCGCCGATGGCAGCAGCCGTCTGGTCGTGAGCGTCTATGACCTGGTGCTTGCCAACTACGGCCTTGACCGCGGTCTGGACGATGACCTGGCGGCGAAAAGCTTCGATGAGGTGAAAGCCTATACCCCGGCCTGGGGCGAGCAGATAACGGGCGTATCGCGCCACAACATCGAAAAGATTGCCCTTGAGTTCGCCGACACCGCGCACAAAACGCACGGTCGTTCGATGATCATCCTCGGTGCCGGGGTCAACCACTGGTACCACATGGACATGAACTACCGTGGGATGATCAACATGCTGGTGTTCTGCGGCTGCGTCGGTCAAAGCGGCGGCGGCTGGGCGCACTACGTGGGCCAGGAGAAGCTGCGTCCGCAAACCGGCTGGCTGCCGCTGGCCTTCGCGCTGGACTGGAACCGTCCGCCGCGCCAGATGAACAGCACCTCCTACTTCTACAACCACGCCAGCCAATGGCGCTATGAGAAGCTGACCGCGCAAGAACTGCTCTCACCGCTGGCCGACCCGAAAAAGTACACCGGGCATCTGATAGATTTTAACGTCCGCGCCGAGCGTATGGGCTGGCTGCCGTCCGCACCGCAGTTGAACCTCAACCCGCTGGCCGTGAAGGCCAAAGCGGAAGCGGTAGGCATGACGCCGCAGGAGTACACCGTTCAGGCGCTGAAGTCTGGCGATATTCGTTTTGCCAGCGAACAGCCGGATAACGGCGCAAACCACCCGCGCAACCTGTTTATCTGGCGCTCCAATCTGCTGGGCTCCTCCGGTAAAGGCCACGAGTACATGCTGAAGTATCTGCTCGGTGCCGACAGCGGGATTCAGGGCGAAGATCTGGGTTCGACCGACGACGTAAAACCGGAAGAAGTGGAGTGGCAGACCGCCGCCATCGAGGGCAAGCTCGACCTGCTGGTCACGCTTGATTTCCGTATGTCCAGTACCTGCCTGTTCTCCGATATCGTCCTGCCGACCGCCACCTGGTACGAAAAAGACGATATGAACACCTCGGATATGCACCCGTTCATTCACCCGCTTTCCGCGGCGGTGGATCCGGCGTGGGAGTCCAAAAGCGACTGGGAAATCTACAAAGGCATCGCCAAAGCGTTCTCGGAAATCTGTCAGGGTCACCTCGGCGTAGAAACCGACGTGGTGCTGCAACCGTTACAGCACGACTCCCCGGCGGAGCTGGCGCAGCCGTTTGCCATTCAGGACTGGCGCAAAGGCGAATGTGACCTGATCCCAGGCAAAACCGCGCCAAACATTGTCGCCGTTGAACGCGACTACCCGGCCACCTACGAGCGCTTTACCTCGCTCGGCCCGTTGATGGACAAACTCGGCAACGGCGGCAAAGGCATCGGCTGGAAAACCCAGACCGAGATCGACTTCCTCGGTAAGCTCAACTACGTCAAGCTCGACGGCC
>NZ_JMPL01000176.1 GCF_000735365.1 Kluyvera ascorbata ATCC 33433
GATTGACGGCGGAAAGAGACCAGCTCCGGCTGTGCGATACGCAGATAATCTTCGGTATTGAGGATCACCGATTTTTCAAGGCTACCGGCGTTAAAAGCAATTTCCTCAAAACGGTCGAATAATAGCGGGTCAGCCACCAAGCGTAGCGACGGGTGGAAGCTGAATGGCGGAATCGCGCCAAACACGCAGGCGGTGAGGGCATCCACTTCAGCCGGGCTAGCGAGAGACGCCTTTAAGCCGCCGATATGGTGCGCCAGCCGTGCGAGGTCGGCTTGCTGGTCGGCGGCGAGGATAGCCAGTACGTGCTGGCTTACGCCGTTGCCTTTCACCTTGCACACCAGCGCTTTGGCACCCTGGCCTAACGCGGTGCCGCGAATTTCAGACACGGCTTCACATTTACCCACGGCATCGTGCGCCATCACGCGATAGCGCGCCTGATGCTCGTCGAGCAGGCCCAGTAGCCGTTGATGAACATCTACAGTGATGGGTTCAATCATTATTTTTTCCATATGCATGCGCCGAAGCGGTTTTGTTACGCTGTTTATGTTGATAGAGGCGCTGGTCGGCTATCTTCATCGACTGCTCAAGGCTATCGCCAAGGCGCATCTTGTAGGCTCCCCAGGAGAAACTCACGCGGCTTTCCGTGTCGATAAGCGCCAGATGATCCTGAATACGTTCCGTTATCACCTTCGCTTCGGCTTCTTCGTAGTCAATCAGGATAATACAAAATTCGTCGCCCCCCAGGCGAACGCCATAATCGCTTTTGCGGATAGTGGCCGATATTGCCTGCGCCAGCATGATTATCGCCCGGTCGCCCTCATCGTGGCCCCAGGTGTCGTTGATAAACTTCAGCCTGTCGCAGTCGAGGGCAATAACAACAACGCCCACTCCCTGTTCCGTCAGGCGCTGTAAGCGCATGCTTTGCACCGACGAGAGAATCTTACGGTTGTAGAGCCCGGTCAGTGCGTCGCTGATGTTCTCCTGGCTAACCGTCCGGTAGAGGCGGAAATGCGTACGAACAAGCTGCAACAACGCGGTGGTGGAAATGAGATAAAACAGGAACAGTTTCCACGAACTCAGCAGGAAGTACATCACATCCAGCGACAGCTCCACGCGCATGTTTTCGGCCAGCGGTCGGCTGTAGTGCACATAGCTCAGCAGGTGAGACGTGCTGCGATGGACCTCGATATGGGCGTTATTATCGGAATCAATAAATGAGATATCCAGATAGCGCCAGAAATGAGGACGGTCACGGGTATAGAAAATATCGTGTAGGTCCTGATGAGAGAGATCGACCATCACAATGCCCTGTAGGTTTTCATGATGATAGAGCGGTGTTAAAAACGTTAAGATATTTTTATGAGTAAAGGTATCAATATAGATACTGGATACCACTGTTCTTCCAAGGAATAAATTTTCCAGACTGGCCGGAGATATACCCAGTCGATCGCCATAAAGGAAATTCCAACTGGTTAACGTCGCGTCATGAATAACTACTGGTGAATTAAAATAGATATATTGATTCACCACATCAATATAATAACGAAAACGTTTCTGCTGTGGTATTGCATCGGGCAGGCGTGGTTTCCAGGCGGTACTATTGTCGACGGCCGCATCAAAAGCTTCAAGGGCGGGGAGGCTTTGCGCCCATTTGTCGCAGGGTGTTTTCCCCGCAGTGAGCGAGCCGGATAGCTTCGAGTAGCGGTAACCATCGATGTTCAGACCGTGAATGTTGCCGCGATGCTGTACGCTGGCGCAGGCATGTGCTGCCGCTTCGGCAGTGGGGCGTTCATCCAGCTTTTGAGCGAATTGCGAAATAATCAGCTGGTTCTGATATTTCTCATAGAGAAAGGCCGACTCGCCTTTGTCGATGATATATCGCATATATTCGGACATATCCCGATGGCTGGCGACTAATTCATAAATCAGGAAGGAGGATGTCAGTATGACGACGCCTGATGAAATGACAAATCGCAGTATTTTATTCTGCAGTTTCATAGTGAAATTATATGTTCTTCCGTGTCAGTCGGAATATTAACATGATGCGCCCGGTATCTCTAGCAATGCATTAGCGATAGAAATGTTTTGAAAACATCAAGCGGGAAGAACTCGCCCGTGAGCGCGGTTTTTCATTATCGTCCATAGGGAACTGTAGCTCACCTGGTCACTTTCTGTATTTTGCTTCTGGGCGGCCTAAATTCTGACTCGTCCTTTCGGCGCAGCCTGTGGCGACTTGCTTTCCCAGCCGGTAGATAACGGTGGCGTTGGCCTGGCAATCACCGTAATGATTATAGGACTGGTCGTGAGCGACTGGCGTAAACGCACCGCCGTAAGATAAGAGTAGCCGCGCGGGTGGCGAAGAGATATACATCTTCCCCCGACGACAATTGTAGCCCGGCCGAGCGCAGCGACGCCGGGATTTCTACACGGAGTGCTTCTGCTTTATGTGCAATATATTTTGTTTATGACACGCTAGCCTTGAATGCTCGCTTCACTGATTTTCCTGAGCAGAGTGCAATCCCGCAGATAATCAGTAGCGCGCTGACCAGATGATATATATGTAATGGTTCACTGAGAAACATCACGCTGAATAAACCACCACTCAGCGGGATGAAATGGGAAAACACTTCTCCACGCGTCGCGCCAATCGCCTGAATGCCTTTATTCCACATCAAATATGAGAGCCACGATGGAAAAATTATCAAGTACAGCAGACCTATCACCAAACCACTGTGGCCCAATTCAGCAAGTGGTGGAATGCCATTTTTCGCCATAGAGAAAATCAATATTGGAAAAAGCACTATAGCACCTATCGTCGCACTAACGGCCACAAACGCATTTCCCCCCACTTCACGAGGTTTTATCCGCAGAAATGCACAATATACCGCCCAGCTTGCTGCCGAACCCATCGTCCACAGATCGCCACGATTGAGATGCTTTAGGGTCTCCAGGTGCCATAAATCCCCCTGCATCACCAGATAGGCGACACCGAAAGAGCTGATAATAACCCCGGCAATATTCTGGGTTGTTATTTTTTCCTTAAAAATAGTTTTATTGATCAATAGAACTAATGCCGGTGTTGTAGACAAATAAATGGCAGCATTAAGCGAAGAAGTATATTGCAAACCGATATACAACGTCAGTGGGAATAACACTTGCCCAAACAAAGCCAGAAAGATGATGATGTGAAAAGAACGCTGCATAGCGTTCCATTGCTCACGAATCTGCCTGTAGTAGAGCGCTACCAGTAATATGGCCGTAAATATCCAGCGAGCAGAGGATAATAGAACAGGGTCAACAAGACTGACTAATAGATGTCCTACCACATAATTTCCACCCCAAAAGCATGCGGCGAGAGTGAGTAATAAATAAGGCATAGCAATACCCTTCAATAATTCATTTTTGTTCCCTGGAACATTACCGCGAAGAAAATGGAGATGCTAATATAAAGTTTTGCTCGGATGGTATCGTTTTAAACTATGAAATTTACCCTCAGGCAACTTGAATTTTACATAGCATTAGCAGAAACATTGCAAGTTTCTAAAGCTGCTAGCCGTTGTCACGTTTCGCAATCTTCTATGACGGTCGCATTACGGAATCTGGAAGAGGCACTTGATGCACAGCTGTTTCTGCGCCAGCCAAAAGGAATCCAGCTCACTTTGGCTGGAGAACGCTTCCTGATTCATGCCCGCACGATCATCGGCAATAGCCACATTGCGCTGGAGGATTTGCATCGCCAACCGGAAACGACTGCTGGAAAAGTGCGGATAGGGATAGCTCAGACGCTTTCGGCTTACCTGCTACCTGAGATGCTAAGTGACATTGAAAACCGCTTTCCGTTACTGGAAATTGACTATTTCGAGGCCACTGCGCCCGATCTGCTGGCTGCCCTGCGTCAGCAGCAGGTTGATTTTTGTCTACTGCTCACATCGAATATTCAGCGCGACAGTGACCTGGAGGTGGAAACCATTATTCGATCGCTACGCCAGCTCTGGATCGCACCGGGACATGCTTTGCTGAGCCAGTCTGTTATCCGCCTGCGGGATATCGTAAAACTGCCCTTTTTGATGCTTGAGACCGATGAATATCCCACGGTGATCACCCATGTCTGGCAGCACGCTGGCTATCAGCCTTCCATCCACTTTCGTAGTAACTCCTTTGAAGCTGTGCGCAGCCTCGTTGCCCAGGGCAACGGCATCACCATCTTATCCGACCTGGTTTACCGCCCCTGGTCGCTAAACGGCCAGCGCGTCATTCGTCGGACGATTGAAGACTGTATCACCTACATGGACGTCGGCGTGGTCACTAACGCTGGACAACCGCTGTCAGCGCCAGCTCAGCGATTCAGGGATTTTTTACGTTCGCTGATTGTGAGACTTGAGGGAAAGAGCTAAATGCGTTGTTTACTTGTGGAGCAGCACCCGTTCGGTAACGTTATGTAATTGCTGAAAAATTTTTCTTCTCAATATATCTCCAAAACGCCACGTGAAAAATAAAGCAATTTCATGATAGGAGTCATCGCGATTTTTCACGTAACTATAGCGCCAACTTTTTCCAATTAAGGCTGCGATCATTTTGTACCGTTCACTCATCGACTCGGTGGAGTGCCCCAGCAAAGTCTTAACGTTAACCCAACATGTTTAGAATGATAATATTTTCGTTACTGGTCAGAAGGGGTTTGCATAAGATCTTATAACCATCCTGATCAAAACCTGCCTCTTGTCGAGATAGCATTTTTGCTTCGTCGAGTGAACTGACTGAGCCAAGCCACATCCAGTTGCGAATAATATGGTACTGAGTTAAATCAGCACTCTCTTCTTTCATAGCAATAGCTCCGTTCCAGGGCCAGCATACAAGCTGTAGTCGTTCAAGTGCCAACAATAGCCTCTGGTGATGAGATTCTATGGTCTCTTTACCACAACATGCACCTGCGCATCGCTGCAGTGCCGAACGAAAGCAACCGCGATTACCGCTCAGTGATTCCAGGCCAAGTAATCCGTAACAGAGACGATGTTCATCTGCTATAGACTTCAATGCTTCAAGTGCATTACGTCGATTAGAAAATAGGCCATATAAATTTGGTTGATGAGAAAAATTTATCTCCTTTGCATACACCACCTTAGGTTGCCCTGCATCTAAATGTAATGAACAAAGTTGATGGGTACGACGAAGACGTTTATTGAAGAGTGGCTGCTGCTCTTTAATCATTTTAGCCTCAAGCAGCAGCGCGCCAATTTCACCAGCGGTACGTATCCAACTTATTTTTTTGGATTGGTAGAGCATTGATGCTTCATCCTGGGCGCGGAAGTGTGACATCACGCGACTGCGAATATTAACACTTTTCCCTATGTAGAGCGGCAGCGTTTCACTCTCTCCGTGGAATACATAGACACCGGGTAATGGAGGAATTTCAGAGAGATACTGACGGAGATGCTCCGGATATTCATAAATCGCTGAAGGCTCAAATTTAAGGCGTTGTATGGGCAAGTCCCCTCCGATATCTGTTCATTTAAACAGTGCAATATCAATAATAGATAACTCTAGTGGGTTTGGTGGTAGGAACAGTGAAAGTGGAATCGCGAGGACTTATCGGTGCCGGAAATTACTTATTAATGATCCCATTCCATCGAAATTCCTTTTGTCATAAACGAGTTCCGCAAACATGCTTTAGCTCCTCTCTACAGTATATACGCTGTATGTATATACAGTGTCAATGTGAGTGAGTTCATTATGAAGTTTTTTTCACCAGTAGAACTGCGTGAGATAGTCACGCTGCGGCTGTTCAGTGGGCGGGTTCCTTGCGGTTTTCCTTCACCTACAGCTGATTACGTTGAGCAACGTATTTATTTGAATGAGCTGCTTATCCAGCACCCCAGCGCTACCACATTTTGTGGAAGCGTACGGCGATTCAATCATAGATACCGGGATAAGTGACGGTAATTTGCTGGTGGTGGACAGTTCGAAAACGGCTGAGCACGGCGATATCATTATCACCGCTGTGGAAGGGGGGCACTGTGAAACGCTTGCAGCTTCGGCCGACGGTTCAGTTAAACCCGATGAACAGCGCTTACTCCCCGATCATTGTTGGTAGTGAAGAGACGCTGGACGTGCTCGTCGTTGTGACTTTCATCGTGAAAGCCGCAAGTTGACGTGTTTGCACTCTGCAATGTGAATTCGTTCTACGCCTACTGCGAGACGGTATTCAGTGAGGATTTGAAAGGGCGCCAAAAGCCCGCTTTG
>NZ_JMPL01000177.1 GCF_000735365.1 Kluyvera ascorbata ATCC 33433
AAGGTCATCGGGCATTATCTGAACATAAAACACTATCAGTAAGTTGGAGTCATTACCAGCATCAGGATGCCGGCCGTCATCTCAACTGGCAGTAGTCAGCAACCACATTGCGCTGCGTGAATTCTGACAGGGTCACAGGGGTGTACCAAGTCAGAATTCACGTAGCGCGCCTTCCTTTCCCCTTCCTGTCCCCCTGTCTTTTGCCCTGATCCTGTCTGTCCTGGCATTACCCCAATTCTCCCAAAATGCCCATACTGGCCTGCAGAGCGCGCCATTACAGGGTTTCATAGGTAAAATGGGTGAAAAACGATCCTTTACTAATTTGGTTTTACCCGCAATAATGCTGGTTATACAAACAAAAGGATCCGCGCGCTGCGATTTATTGTCATGGCAGGATCGGCCCGTCAGGTGCAAAATACCTGTATCCATAAACAGTGCGTGCGCTACGTGAAAAATAACTCATGAACAGCATCATTCCCTTGCAGAATTCACCAGAACGCGTCTCCCTGCTGCCGATCGCCCCGGGCGTTGATTTTGCGACCGCGGTGGCACTCCGGCGGATGGCCACCTCAACAGGTGCCACGCCGGCTTACCTCCTGGCGCCGGAAGTGAGCGCCCTCCTCTGGTATATGCCTGACCAGCGTCACCACATGTTGTTCGCCACCATGTGGAATACCGGGATCCGTATCGGTGAAGCCCGGACGCTCACCCCGGAATCGTTCGACCTGGATGGTCTGCGCCCTTTTGTTCGGGTGCTGTCGGAAAAAGTGCGGGCACGTCGTGGCCGGCCGCCAAAAGATGAAGTGCGTCTGGTACCGCTGACGGATGCCAGTTTTGTGCGTCAGATGGAAAGCTGGATGGTCACCACCCGCCCCCGCCGGCGTGAGCCGTTATGGCCGGTCACGGATGAGACAATGCGCAACTGGCTGAAACAGGCGGTGAAGCGGGCTGAAGCTGACGGCGTGCATTTTTCGATCCCAGTGACGCCGCATACTTTCCGTCACAGCTATATTATGCACATGCTTTATCACCGGCAGCCCAGGAAGGTCATCCAGGCACTGGCCGGGCATAAGGATCCGCGCTCGATGGAAGTCTATACCCGGGTATTTGCGCTGGACATGGCTGCCACCCTGGCCGTTCCCTTTACCGGTGATGGGCGAGATGCCGCGGAGATCCTTCGCTCCCTGCCCCCGGCCGGCTGAGATTGACGGCCCTGGCATGACGTCCTGTATTCCGCTAATACGAAATACAGGAGCAGAGCGCATTCAGTGCCCCTCCCTGCTCCAGCACACCAGGACATCATTCGGATGACTGAACAGCCGTGGTCTTGCACGGTGACCTGCAAGCCTGCAGGCATCGACATACCGCAGACAAGACAGGACACAGGCCGTTCATCCCACAGTGTATTGTTTCCTGAAAGTCCAGTGAATCATCCCGTTAATTGCGAAAGTCATTCACCCCTGTGGCTCACTCCCTTCTGCCATCGGTCTCCTGTTCGCATTTAGCAGTGTGAAGCTGGCGCCGGGTTATACAGACAGCTGCAGTCTCATCCTGCCGGGCTAAACCTGCAATACACAGGGGAACGGATACCGTCAGGTAACATGACCGTCTCAGCATCCGATTGAGATTTTCGTAAGGGGTATAGAGCTTTACTGAAAAATTGACTGTGGCATGTTAACACGTGTGGAGCAGTGCACAGACCTGGGAATATCGCCGTTAAACCCGCATACCGTAGTCAATATCTGCGTATCACGGCCTGAAATCACATATGACAGTCAATATTGTTCGATCATGGCAGACATGATGGAGAACACATATTGACTGCGGTATGCGTGATGCATATCACAGTCAATGGAATGTCCTTAGCGGCATCCGGCAGTCATGTTATGCATATCGCAGTCAATTTTCTGGCTTCATCGCTGAGAGAGCTTCGGCCAGTTTAAGGGGATCGATGCCAGCAGCCTTCAGCGCCTTAATGACTTCGTCATAATTTTGCTCTGGCGCCTTCTCTTCTTCCTCTTTGCGCGGAACCTTCACAGGACCACTGATGAGTTTGGGGTTGCGATAATGCACGCTGAAATAGGTGGCTCGGCCACGTTTAAACTCAGTGTAATCCAGATAACCAATATCCCGTAGCTGCTCCATCGCCTTACGCACCGTGTGGTTCTGCGTATAGACATTTGAGGTGAGATTCAGCCGGTCACGCATCCGTTTCATGGAAATAGGTGCAGGATTCTGGGGAAGACTTTCGATGTAGGTATAAAGCGCCTGGGCTGATTCCTTGCGCTGCAGGGCGTCAATGGCTTTCAGCCGCAGCAGTACCCTTCTGTCCATGTGGTAAAGCTCAAACAGCTTAGGTTCAGCCTTGATCTCAACGATATCCTCGTTGATGTCATAATAGGCTGACTGCACCAGATGGGTGGTCCATCCTTTGGTCTCGCTCTGGAACTTCAGCGTAACCGAGGCGAGTTTAAACAGGGAATTACTGATGCGATCGCGCATTTTTTTGTTTGAACGACGGGAGTCAAATCCGCACATCTTAACGAATTCGACGAACGACAGTTCCAGGGTGTCACTTTTTACCCCATACTCCGACATGGAGCGAATTATCCCCAGCCAGACTTTAAAATCCGTGTCCATATCAAGACGCGAACCGGTGATCTTAACGTCAGTGTATCCTTCGCTTTTGGCAATGGACAGCTGTACAAGCTCCTCAGTCGCGTCTGTAACGTTTTTCCGGTTCGCCTTGCTCTTCCCTGTTGATTTCAGAGTTGGGACGAAGAGACCGAGTCTCATGAGCGCTACTGGCTGCACGGTACTGGTGCTGTTGACATCCAGCTTAACAACTTCACCGGTTGTCTTATCAACCTCCTGAAGGTTCAGAAGTAAGCTGTTATTTTCGCTCGTCATCTTGATCCTCAACGGTTATCCACAAAAGGATGTAGTAATACGTATCGCAGTCAACGGATATACATACCTCAGTAAATACCGTTGCATATCACAGTATTAGATTATGCATATAACAGTCAACATTTTACATTCCACAGTCGATCCAGACAGACGTTAAAGCCAGTTACAGCGCATGCTGGAGCGATCCGGGGATCTCTTTTGGATCTCATTATGATCTCCTTGGGATCAATTATTGGATCGAGACCATGAATAACCCAGATACAAGCCCGGAAGCGCCACACCAAATATCCAGAACCCTGGCCTTATTTTCCTGAATACGCTCTGGAAGATTGAGATCTACAGGTACAACAATGAAACATTGACTGCGGTATGCTGAGTCGTTTTTCCTCTTCCTCGACACAGATGCGGTAAGCATCATACCATAGTCAATATATTACATACCGCAGTCAATTTCATTATAACTGGCTGATCCCGAGCCATCTTTAGCAACCCGACGTACGTGCAATCTGTGAATTCTGTGATTTTCCGCTTCCTCGCCGCTTTCTCACTGTGTGAGATCGCTTACTGCGGCGAGCGGCAGTGATTAATATTGACTGCGGTATGTACTCTTTTGTAATCCCCTGCGTTCTTTCATTACCCAATGTGGTTCACTTTGCACTTTTTCGTGCACTTTGCGATTTTATTGTTGCTTTGCAATAAATTCCAAGATTTAATAAAATAATGCAAAGTGATGATTAAAGGATGTTCAGTATGGGACTCATGGATACACTCAACCAGTGCATAAGTGCTGGTCATGAAATGACGAAAGCAATCGCCATTGCACAGTTTAATGATGACAGTCCGGAAGCCCGGAAAATAACCCGGCGCTGGAGGATTGGTGAAGCGGCAGATTTAATTGGCGTGTCATCTCAGGCTATCAGGGATGCCGAGAAAGCTGGCCGGCTGCCGCACCCTGATATGGAAACCCGTGGGAGAGTTGAGCAACGCGTTGGTTATACCATCGAACAAATCAATCACATGCGGGATGTATTTGGTACACGACTGCGCCGTGCTGAAGATGCGTTTCCGCCGGTGATTGGCGTTGCAGCTCACAAAGGTGGTGTTTACAAAACCTCAGTATCCGTTCACCTGGCTCAGGATCTTGCTCTGAAAGGACTCCGTGTTCTGCTTGTTGAAGGCAATGACCCACAGGGAACTGCTTCTATGTATCACGGATGGGTGCCCGATCTTCATATTCATGCTGAGGACACTCTCCTGCCCTTTTATCTTGGGGAAAAGGATGACGCCAGCTACGCTATAAAGCCCACCTGCTGGCCTGGCCTTGATATCATCCCGTCCTGTCTGGCACTGCACCGCATTGAAACCGAGCTGATGGGGAAATTTGACGAAGGCAAATTACCTGCTGACCCGCACCTGATGCTCCGTCTGGCTATTGAAACTGTCGCTCATGATTATGACGTGATAGTTATCGACAGCGCCCCCAACCTTGGTATCGGTACGATAAATGTTGTATGCGCTGCTGATGTTCTGATTGTCCCTACTCCGGCAGAGCTGTTCGACTACACCTCCGCACTGCAGTTTTTCGATATGCTTCGTGACCTGCTTAAGAACGTGGATCTTAAAGGCTTCGAGCCAGATGTCCGTATTCTGCTTACCAAATACAGTAATAATAATGGCTCGCAGTCCCCGTGGATGGAAGAACAAATTCGGGATGCCTGGGGAAGCATGGTCCTTAAAAATGTTGTGCGCGAAACGGATGAAGTCGGCAAAGGTCAGATCCGTATGAGAACCGTTTTTGAACAGGCTATTGATCAACGTTCTTCAACCGGTGCCTGGCGTAATGCACTCTCTATCTGGGAGCCTGTTTGCAATGAGATTTTTGATCGTCTGATTAAACCACGCTGGGAGATTAGATAATGAAGCGTGCTCCTGTCATTCCAAGACATACCACACATACTCAATCGACTGAAGATACTTCATCACCGGCGCCGGCCGCGCCGATGGTGGATTCATTAATTGCGCGCGTGGGTGCTATGGCCCGCGGTAATGCAATCTCTCTTCCGGTAAGTGGACGGGAAGTAAAATTTACCCTTGAGGTGCTCCGGGGAGACTCTGTTGAGAGCGCTTCACGCGTATGGTCAGGCAATGAGCGCGATCAGGAACTACTTACCGAAGATGCTCTGGATGATCTCATTCCTTCATTTTTACTGACCGGTCAGCAGACTCCAGCTTTCGGCCGCCGGGTTTCTGATGTCATAGAAATTGCAGACGGCAGCCGTCGCCGTAAAGCCGCAATCCTGACGGAAAGTGATTATCGCGTTCTGGTTGGTGAACTGGACGATGAGCAGATGGCTGCATTGTCCCGACTGGGTAACGATTATCGGCCGACGAGTGCTTATGAACGTGGCCTGCGTTATACAAGCCGGCTGCAGAATGAGTTTGCAGGAAATATTTCTGCGCTTGCCGATGCGGAAAACATTTCTCGTAAGATCATTACCCGCTGTATTAATACGGCCAAACTGCCTAAATCCGTTGTTGCCCTGTTTGCACATCCTGGAGAACTGTCTGCCCGGTCAGGTGAAGCCATTCAGAAGGCTTTTGCAGATAAAGAAGAATTACTGAAGCAGCAGGCTGAGACTCTCCACGATCAGAAGAAAGCGGGACTAATCTTTGAAGCTGAAGAGGTCATTAGTCTTTTAACATCCGTACTGAAACAATCTCCCGCATCAAGAGTTAATCTGAGCTCACGTCATCAGTTTGCTCCAGGGGCAACAGCATTGTATAAGGGCGATAAAATGGTGCTTAACCTGGATAAGTCCCGCATTCCTGCGGAGTGTATAGAGAAAATAGAAGCCATTCTTAAGGAGCTTGAGAAACCAGGAGTCTGATGCGGACACGCTTTAGTCTACGGTGATCTCCCTTTACTTCATTTCCTTTCTCACAGGCCAGAAAACATAACTGGCCTGAATATTCTCTCTGGGACCACGGTCCCACCTGCGTCATCGGTCAGCTTATCTGTCTGGGGCCACGGTCCCACCTGCATCGCCGGTCAGGTAATCTGTCTGGGACCACGGTCCCACCTGCGTCATCGGTCAGGTAATCTGCCTGGGACCACGGTCCCACCTGCGTCATCGGTCA
>NZ_JMPL01000178.1 GCF_000735365.1 Kluyvera ascorbata ATCC 33433
CGAGTTCAGTACAACTGTCAGATGGTATTATCGTTAAAATTAATGATATTTATTATCGTGTTAACTTAAGCCCGGATCAGAAAACATACGGTTTAGTAGAAGTTTCGTTAGTAAACCCAGATATAGAAATCATAAAACACTAAGGAGTGAAAATGATAATTTATACCCTATCATTATAAAACTGGGTCTGGGAATTTTGTGTCTAATTGTTCAAATCAATCTCATGGGGAAGGGGAATCTGGCTCCCTCATCCGCAATGGATCAGGTTCAGAACTATGTGCTGGGGGGGATCATCGGTGGTGTAATTTACAATGAATCGATAACAGTACTACAATTTGTTCTGGTGTTAATTATATGGACTTTTCTTGTCTTTGTTCTTAAGTTTTTAAAAGAGAACAATCGGCTAGTTAAGAGAATTATTGACGGCAAACCCATTACTTTGGTTCATAATGGCAGCGTAGATGTTAGGGAGTGTTTACGCAATGGTGTTTCTGCAAATGATTTGATGTTCAAGTTACGAGCCAATGGCATTTATGAAATAGAACAATTAAAACGTGTCGTACTCGAACAGAATGGGCAGTTAACCATTATACAAAATGGTGATGAAAATATACGCTATCCAATTATAGTGGATGGATTGGCCAACCATGACCTGCTCGAAATCCTTAACAAGGACAGCGACTGGTTAGAAAGTGAAGTGACAAAACAAGGTTTTAATAAAATCAGTGAAGTATATTTAGGTGAGTATTTATCGGGAAAGATTAATTTATATGGATATGAAAAATAATACCCAAAAGCAAATTAAGCTGTGGTTAATGTTCACTTCCAGCATGAAGTCAGACCTCGTCGTGAGGTCTCTCAAGATGCTGACGTATTTCTTCACTGGCATCAAAAATGCAGTCTAAGTGTTTGCTGTGCTCAACAATCCTGTGGAGTAAATTCGGGTTGCCGCATCCTGCTACAAACTCTGACATCTGCTTTGCGTCAAATAACTCATCATTCTCGGCAATCAGAACCGTTACAGGGAGCGGTAGTGCTGCAAGTTGCCTTGTGGGATGGTTCGGTGTTAAAGCATTCGCCATATTGACACTGTATCGCTGAACAAATTCAGGCCGTAATAACATGACCTCATTGGGGAAATTCAGCGTAACGGCAAAATGGTTGCCACACAATAATCCGCCACTGAGCGCATTGAGTATAAAAGGCCACTTGCTTACTGACGCGAATGGAACCGATGTACTGTTGAAAATTTTGGCTGGTGCGAAAGGCCCAAACTCCGGCGCAAGTAGAATCAGACTGTCACTTTTTTGCGATGGGGTGTGGCGAGTGAAATAATTGATCAGCATTCCCCCTCCGCTTGAATGACCCAGTAGATGAACCCTGGTCCGGGGGTATTTTACGTGCAGATGTTCAAGAATCGTGTCGACATCCAGCCAGATTTGCTGTGGATTATCAACGCGCCCTTTATCACCCGACGACTGTCCGTGTCCACGAATATCAATAAGACACGTACAAACAGACCCTCGATGACTTATCTGATGAGCAAGGATATCGTAACCCGCATCTGAGTTGACGCCACCACCGTGATAAACGAGAAGCACATCCTCGACGGCATTTTCCGGCTCATAGAGGCGAATATGTAATCCGGCGACCCAATAGTCAGCCACATTTTTAGCATGCGGTAATAGCGAACTGGATTGTTGATGGCGGTCGTTAAAATGGATGAAATCAATCACGTTAAAATTTCCATGTGCAAGTACGCTAAAAATCAGTCCTGTTCTTCTTCTTTACCATAGTAAAGCTTACCGAGTTTGATAAGAGGGCGGCCCTGGGATTTGCGGTGCAGGTTGCTGTCACGCAGCGAGTAAACGCAGCCGCAGTATTCCTGCTGATAGAACTGCTCGCGCTTACTGATTTCAATCATGCGCGATGAACCGCCCTGTTTGCGCCAGTTATAGTCCCAGTACACCATGCCCGGATAATGCGCGGCGGCTCGCTGCCCACAATCATTGATTTGCTGCATATTCTTCCAGCGTGAAATCCCCAGCGAGCTGCTAATAACGCTGAAACCATTTTCAGCGGCGTACAGCGCAGTGCGCTCAAAACGCATGTCAAAACACATCGTGCATCGAATACCCCGTTCAGGTTCCCATTCCATGCCCTTGGCGCGTTCAAACCAGTTGTCAGTGTCGTAATCCGCATCGATAAACGGTATGCCGTGCTGTTCAGCAAAGCGAATATTTTCATTCTTACGAATGAGATACTCTTTCTGCGGATGAATGTTGGGATTGTAAAAGAAAATCGTGTACTCGATGCCCGACGCCTGGATAGCTTCCATAACCTCGCCGGAGCAGGGGGCGCAGCATGAGTGCAATAACAATTTGTCCGCGTCGTTAGGGAGTTGCAGTTTTGGCCGCTCAAATTTAGCTATAGTCATCGGTCATTTTTTTATGATAAGAAAATTTGCGAAAATTGTAGCACTTATAGGAGCATTGTAAAAAAAATGATAAACATCAGGCGCGTGTCCGCCCCTGCCTCCAATCAGGCACCCCTTTTGGGCCTAATGTCTGTAATGAGCGATAAACGAACCTAAAAATGTTGTTTCAAACATGCGATGATGATTTGTCTCCCGCCAGGTTTCGAAAGGACCGGCAGACTGCCAGTCCTATGGGTAGATTACTTCAGCTCGAGAGCGGTTATCACACGGGCGATATCAGCGATATCACCTGCTGACAACGGCTGCAGAGGGCGAGGCAGACAGTCCGTGTCGGTAAGCCCAAGCACGCCAGCGGCAGCGGCGATAACGCGAATACTTCCACCATGTTTACGGAACAGCGCCCATAACGGCTCAAGTCGAGCTGACAGGGCAGTTACGCGTTCATGGTCCTGCGCTGCTGCTGCCTCTGTTATCTGTTTTGCTGTTTCCGGGAACAGACCGCCGCACACGGAGTACCAGACTTCACAGCCAGCATTTAATCCCAGCCCGGCGTAGGCATCGCCACTGATACCAATGGTTACGCCAGGGCGCAGGTGCTGACGTAACGCCTCAACCCGTTCCGTCGCTGCTGCCGGGCTATCCGGGACACCGGGGATCTTAACCGAGCGAATCCCCTTAAGTGATGAGAGACGCCCATGCAGTTCATCTGAAAAAGTAAAATGCGTGGTGCCAGGATTATCATAGATGCACACCGGTACAGACACGTACCGGGTAACGGTCTCGAATAGTGAGAAGACTTCTTCATCATGGAGTGATTGATAGCTGACCGCCGGGAGTAAAAGGGCATTTGCGCCAGCGGCCTGCGCATCATCTGCCAGATGCAGAATGGCATCGGTACTGACCGCCCCCACACACACCATCATTGGGATATCTCCGGCATGCTGTTTTGCCAGAATCGCAATTCGCTTGCGCTGCTCCCGGGTCAGATAGGCATAGCTGCCGGTTGACCCCAGAATACCCATAGAATCAACATGTGCCGCCGTAAGGCGGGCCAGAATTTTAATGAACCCCTGTTCGTCGACGCCGCTGGCGGTGATTGGGGTTAATGGGAAAGCAGACAAACCGGTGAACATTGTATCTCTCCTGAATGAGATTACTGGCATTGCTCTTCGATAAGAGCCACTTCAAACCACAGACCGGGCATCATTTTTTCAAGGCCGTCGGTCAGCATCTTCCCGGCTTCATGAAGCATCTCCAGTGGCATCTGCGGCAGGCTTTCCAGAATAAACCACATTTGCTGAGCTTCCACGTCTAAGCGGGTTCTGATTCCCTGTCGCCAGTTCCAGCGACGGCAGGTTACGCCAGTATCATCACACCAGATAACCTCACCCTGCGAAGGATATTCAACGGAGGTCTCACCCTCTTTGACGGTATCAAAAGGCTCAATTCCTTTTGCCACCGTCAGACGTGGTGACCCCTGATAGGCAGCGATATTCTCTCCACCAACCGGAACGGCGTAGCGGAGGCTGACGGCATTATAGAGATCAACGATGGGATCGAGCGCTGGCATCGTTCCGTCACGTAATACACGCTTACGTAACGCCTCTGCTGAGGAAGGGGTGCGTTTAGGTTTGGCACCAAATTGCTTAAAAACCTCGGCCCAGGCGGCCAGATGAGATTCAGCCCATTCAGGTTCACTCGCCAGAACGGCTTCACAGGCTTCCAGCAGCGCCGTTTCTCCGATACTGGGGTTAAGCACTGGCGCAGCTTTAACGTAGATACTGAGTGCCCGAAAACCGGGAGCAATACGATAAATTTCAGAGGCAATTGACGGCGATACTGTTGACACGTGATAATCCTGTAATGACCAATTTATTCCATGATAATGACCGATGACCAAAAAAGTCAATTTAATGACCGATGCAAATGCGGTCGTCAGCACCGTGAATGAAGCCGTTTCTCAGCGGATTAAGCTGTATCGTAAGCAACAGAAAATATCGCTCGATGAACTCTCCCGCCGGGCGGGCGTCAGCAAGGGAGCGCTGGTTGAGATAGAGGGATGCCGGGCAAATCCCAGCATAGCCCTGCTATGCCGCCTCGCCGCCGCGATGGGCGTTTCGGTGGCTGATTTTGTCGATGTCAGCTCCAAACCGACCGTGCACCTCATTGCTGAAGATGAGATCCCTGAATTGTGGGCCGGTGAAAAAGGTGGGAGAGCAAGGTTGCTCGCTGGTTCGGGCGGCCCTGATATGACTGAGCTCTGGATGTGGGAAATGCAACCGGGAGAAAAGTTTGCTTCGCCCGGCCACACGGAAGGGACGCTTGAGCTGTTTTATGTTCAGACAGGCACGCTCACGCTGGGTGTGAAGGACCACCTGTATCAGGTAAAAACCGGCTGTTCGGCAACAGCCAGAACGGACGTTCCTCATTTCTATGAAAACCAGGAGGAGGGACCATTGGTGTTCATCATGACAGTACATGAGAAAGCATCCTGATTGTCGCCCGGCAAGCAATAGGGCTTGTTTTATCACAGGTAAGTTTGCATGGAGTGGTTCAGTGGATAATCAACATCTGAGTTTTGCCAAAAGCCAGTTTACTGTCACAACCGATCCCGCTTTTTTTCAACTGGAAGCCATTCACGATTACCTCTCGCAATCGTCCTGGGCTCCTGGCATTGATGCCGAAACGGTCAGGATATCAATCCAGAACAGCCTTTGTTTTGCGCTTCTGGATGGAACAAGACAAATCGGCTTCGCCCGCCTTGTCACAGACTATGCTACTTTTGGTTATTTGTGCGACGTCTACGTATTAAACGATTATCAGAAAAGTGGTCTCGGCCGCTGGTTGATCGAATGCTGTCACGCCCATCCGTTGATGTCACGCCTGCGACGGATAATGTTGGTCACTGACAGCGCGCCCTGGCTATACCAGAAACTTGGTTATAACCCATTGAACCAGAAAGATTTTGTCTGGCAGATCAATCGACCAGACATTTATCGTAATGCCGGGCAAAAATAAGAATATTTTTCAGAGAGTAATGATAAATGTTAATCCGTAGGGCCAGTTCCTCTGATGCAGAAGAGTTGGCTATTTTAGCCGAGCGAACCTTCAGAAAGACTTTCCAGGATGGTAATACGCAGGAGGATATGGATCTTCACTGCCATGCAAGCTATTCAACGAATATCCAGTTGAAAGAAATCCTCAGACAAGACTGGATTACATTAGTCTGCGAATACGAGAGCAAACTGATAGGATACGCTCAACTAAGGTGGGAAGAGTTTCCTCCCTGTGTCAATAGCATCCATGCCGGAGAAATTCTGTGCCTGTATGTCGATGAGCCCTATCATGGTAAAGGATTTGCCCAAGCACTGATGCAGAAGTGCTTTGCTGAATTTGAGGCAAAAGGATCGGATCCTGTCTGGTTAGGTGTCTGGGAACATAACCCAAGGGCCATCTCTTTTTACCGTAAGCTTGGGTTTACTGAAGTAGGTGAGCATATCTTTCAGGTTGGGTCAGACCCGCAGAGAGATATCATTATGAAACGCTCAACTTACGCTAGCTGAATATACATTTTGA
>NZ_JMPL01000179.1 GCF_000735365.1 Kluyvera ascorbata ATCC 33433
TTTTTTATTTACTTTGTTTCATAGTTTATTTTGTATCAGTTAGAATATATGGCCCGATTTCGTTCGCCAGATCTAATACGGGAATGGGTGTTGTTGCACGAAGCATTTTTAGTGGTCTATATCTGTTACCAATAATAAACATTATTTATATGCTTAGCCGTAGAACGATAGCAAGCACCGTTCTATTTTTACTACTGAGCTTTACACTTTGCTTTATAAACTTCATGAAAGAAAAATTTCTTTCGATGCCTTTAATACCAGGAGACCTCTTGCTTATCAAAGAGGCTGTTGATGCTACACCTGCCGTATTAAAATATTTAGTCATTGCTTTAATATTATTAATCCCAGCATTGTCTTTCTTTATTATACGTAAGGAAAAGAAAGAAAAACCGTCTCTATTGATACCTTCCGTCGTAACATTGATACTGTTATCAGTATTCATATATTTAAAGAAGAACAATAGTTTCTTTCATCAATGTATAAATAATAAATACCCTGTTGCTTGCAAATTCATAGGTGCTTTACCAAATACTAAACTAAATTGGCTCGGCGATAATGAGTCCTTCAAAATATATGGATTCACTACATTCTTCTTATCAAAATCACTAGATAGTATTTTCTATGATAAAAAGCAAGTCAATATACAACGTTCAGACATTGAGAAATTTATAAATAAAGATAATACAACTATTGAAGAGGCAGAGGATAAACCCGATGTAGTTATCATAATGAGTGAAGCACACTGGAACCCCTCATGGATGGGAGGTAATATTCCAGATGTAACACCAAATATTGATAAACTACAAATATCAAAAATGCTCTCCCCTTCATTTGGTGGCCAAACTGCAAATGTAGAATTTGAAGTTCTAACTGGGCTAAGCACACTAATGAGCGATGGGGAATTAATGTATGTATCTAAAATCAAGCGACCGATCTATTCTCTAGCTAGATACTTTAATAACAATGGGTACGAATCTATTGCTATGCATAATAATGGCAAAGATTTTTACAATAGAAGCTTCGTCTACCCTCAACTTGGGTTCCATCAATTTATATCTATATCAGATATGATCAAAGATAACCCTGCTGGAGGATTAACAAACTCTGCCGGATGGGCCCATGATAAAATCCTCTATGATTCTTTATTTAAGGAGCTTAATTCTGACGCCAAACCTAAATTTATCTATGCCATAACAGTAGAAAATCATGGATTATATAATGATAATAGATACCCTGCGGATAGCTCTATCGTTCTCCCATCAAACCTCACTGGTTCATCAAGAAACCGTCTTCAGACATACATAACAGGAGTAAAGCGAGCGGATGAGCATCTGATTAAATTTATCGATAAGTTAAAAAAGTCTAAAAGAAAAACAATTGTCATTTTCTTTGGTGACCATTTGCCCAATTTGCAAGACACCTACAGTGATCTTGGATTCATAAAGAATAATAAAATGCAAGATGAAAAATATTATGAGACGCCACTTGCTGTATGGAGTAATTTCCCGATAAACAAATCAGTGCTACAAAAACCACGCATCCAATCAATATTTATGGCACCATCTATATTGAAAGCTATTCATATGCCACTTTCTCCTTATTTTAATTTTATGAGTAAGTTAAATTCTTGTTATAGCTATATTCACAAGATAGGAATGAAGAAAGATGACACATGTTCTGCAAAAAGTGATGAATTACTGACCGAATATAAAAATCTTAATACCGATGTTATCGAAGGTAAAAACTATACTTTTGATATCATGACAAAATAATATATTCGAGCACATAAAAAGAGCAAGAGACCAGTCAATAAAAACTGGTCTCTGCTCACTTCTAATTTTATATTTTTCTAATCATTGCCAAACAGGTCGCGGGTATAAACTTTCTCCGCTACATCTGACAACTCTTCCGCCATACGGTTAGAAATGATGACATCCGCTTCTTGTTTGAACGCATCCAGGTCACGCACAACGCGGGAATTAAAGAACTCATCCTGTTCCATCACCGGCTCATACACAATTACCGGGATGCCTTTCGCTTTAATACGCTTCATGATCCCCTGAATAGAGGAGGCTCGGAAGTTGTCCGAGCCCGACTTCATGACCAGTCGATACACACCAACTACTTTAGGCTTACGCGCCAGAATAGAGTCAGCGATAAAATCTTTACGGGTGCGGTTAGCATCTACAATCGCGCCGACAATGTTATTGGGTACCGCGGCGTAATTGGCCAGCAGCTGTTTCGTATCTTTCGGCAGGCAGTAGCCACCGTAGCCAAACGATGGGTTGTTGTAATGGTTGCCAATACGCGGATCCAGGCAAACCCCTTCGATAATCTGGCGGGAGTTCAGCCCCAGGCTTTCCGCATAGCTATCCAGTTCGTTGAAGTAGGCCACGCGCATCGCCAGATAAGTATTGGCGAACAGCTTAATAGCTTCGGCTTCGGTCGAATCAGTAAACAGCGTCGGGATGTCTTTCTTAATCGCCCCTTCCTGCAGTAGTGCCGCAAAACGCTCGGCACGCTCTGAACGCTCACCGATAACGATGCGGGACGGATGCAGGTTGTCGTACAGCGCACGGCCTTCGCGCAGAAACTCAGGCGAGAAGAAGACGTTATCAATACCGAGCTGCTTTTTGATAGAGTTTGTAAAACCAACAGGAATGGTCGACTTGATGATCATCACCGCTTTCGGGTTGATTTCCGTTACGTCACGGATAACTGATTCAACGCTTGCGGTGTTGAAGTAGTTGGTTTTCGGATCGTAGTCGGTCGGCGTGGCAATAATCACGAAATCGGCGTCGCGGTAAGCATCATGCTTATCGGTCGTCGCGCGGAAATTCAGCGATTTCGTCGCCAGATACTCTTCAATCTCTTTATCGGCAATCGGCGATTTCTTCTGATTCAGCATATCGACTTTGGCCTGCACGATATCCAGCGCCACCACTTCATGGTGCTGGGCAATCAGAATACCGTTCGATAAACCTACGTAACCTGTTCCTGAAATAGTTATCTTCATTCGTTGTGTAACTTCTTCTGGTTAAACATGTAAGGGTGAACACGTCGCCGTTAGGTTGGCGTTTCGGATCAGCATGGTGCCAGTATATCGTGATTTACTACAACGTCGGCTATCAGACCTGACTGATTCCCATTTTTAGGCAATAAAAAAGCCCGGAGGAGCGCTCCGGGCCTGCATTTAGCGGCGGGTTAATTCAGATTAATCCAGCCATTCGGTGTGGAACACACCTTCTTTATCAGTGCGTTTATAAGTATGCGCACCGAAGTAGTCACGCTGAGCCTGAATCAGGTTCGCTGGCAGTACCGCAGAACGGTAGCTGTCATAGTACGCGACGGCTGCAGAGAAGGTTGGAACCGGAATACCGTTCTGAACCGCATAAGCAACAACATCACGCAGCGCCTGCTGGTATTCGTCAGCGATATTTTTGAAGTACGGTGCCAGCAGCAGGTTTGCAATGCCTTTGTTTTCAGCATACGCATCGGTAATTTTCTGCAGGAACTGCGCACGAATGATACAGCCCGCGCGGAAGATCTTCGCGATTTCGCCGTAGTTCAGATCCCAGTTGTATTCGTCAGACGCGGCACGCAGCTGAGAGAAGCCCTGTGCATAAGAGACGATTTTGCCCAGGTACAGTGCGCGACGCACTTTCTCAACGAACTCTGCTTTATCGCCAGCCAGTTTCGCCTGCGGGCCAGACAGCACTTTAGATGCCGCAACGCGCTGGTCTTTCAGGGAGGAGATATAACGTGCGAACACGGATTCGGTGATAAGAGACAGCGGCTCACCCAGATCCAGAGAGCTCTGGCTGGTCCATTTGCCGGTACCTTTGTTTGCCGCTTCGTCCAGAATCACATCAACCAGGTATTTACCTTCTTCGTCTTTCTTGGTGAAGATATCTTTGGTGATGTCGATCAGATAGCTGCTCAGCTCACCTTCGTTCCACTCGGTGAAGGTGGTTGCCAGCTCTTCGTTAGACAGATTCAGGCCACCTTTCAGCAGGGAGTAAGCTTCAGCAATCAGCTGCATGTCGCCGTACTCGATACCGTTGTGAACCATTTTCACGTAGTGACCCGCACCGTCAGCGCCGATGTAAGTTACGCAAGGTTCGCCATCTTCAGCGACTGCAGCAATCTTAGTCAGAATTGGCGCAACCAGCTCGTAAGCTTCTTTCTGGCCGCCAGGCATGATAGATGGGCCTTTCAGCGCGCCCTCTTCACCACCGGAAACACCGGTACCGATGAAGTTGAAGCCTTCAGCAGACAGTTCACGGTTACGACGAATGGTGTCCTGGAAGAAGGTGTTGCCGCCATCAATGATGATGTCGCCTTTATCAAGGTACGGCTTCAGGGAATCGATAGCAGCATCGGTGCCTGCGCCAGCTTTCACCATTAACAGGATACGACGTGGGGTTTCAAGAGACTCGACGAACTCCTTGACCGTGTAGTGAGGGACCAGTTTCTTGCCTGGATTCTCAGCGACAACTTCTTCGGTTTTTTCACGGGAGCGGTTGAAGATGGAGACGGTATAACCACGGCTTTCGATGTTGAGCGCCAGGTTGCGCCCCATCACTGCCATACCGACTACGCCGATCTGTTGCTTGGACATTACATACTCCTGTCAGGGGATGGTCACCGCGAACTGTACGCGGTTTAAGTGTGATTTAGATGTTAACTCAATTTACGGCTAAGTGGATGCCGGAAGATGCGAAATGTTGTAAGCCATGAGTAAAAGAGCACGTTATCAACGACCTTTAAGATACTCGGCAATCTCTGCACAATTTCCAACCGCTTTCGTATTGGTCATTTTCATAATATCAGTACGTTCATTGCTGTAAAGCGAATCATCTGAAGTAAGGAATGACTCAAGATCATTTGAGTCCATGATCTTCATACCTGGTGTAAATTGCTCATAGGGATAACAGAATCCAACTTTTTCTTTATATTCTGAATAATCATATGGAATAAAAGCAACTTTTCGGCCCATCACTAAAAAATCAATATAAATACTCGAGTAGTCAGTAATTAACCCATCAAAACCTGCAAGGAAATCGCTTATTTCAGGTGCAATACTGGAATTGAAGTTAATAACATTAGGTATCGATTTCAAATCATCATCAATAAATGATGGATAGAATGGATGTGACCGTGTCAAAACAAATATATTGTTTTCCTTTAAGAATTTTTCTAAATGATTGGCATCAACATTGAAGGGAAAAAACTTAGTTGTGGCATAAGGGCGCCATGTTGGTGCGTACAATATAAATTTCGCATTAACATCTGCTTTGGTGATTTGCCGTAATTTATCTCTTATCGACTGATTATCTGATATAAGACTATCATTTCTTGGCTGCCCAAGATAAATGTAGTTAGCTTTTGGATTAGCAAAAGTTTTCACCATATCGTTTTTCAATCTTTCTGAATAACACACAATATCGGTAAATTGCCGAGTTCTGATTATGCGATTAATTCGTCTAAGGAAAGGGATGTTTTCCTCATTAAGTCCAATTTTTTTTAGTGGTACACCATGACCCAGATGCAATACTATACGATTTTTATTGCGATACAAGGAATTGACCGGCAATTCAAAAGTTGAACTCACCCAGTATTTCGCATTCAAGCAAAACAATACTCCACTAAGGGAAGTGGATTCAATAAATCGATGGTTTTATACTTATTATTAAGCTCTTGACGTTTTTCTTTATTATTAATCACATAATATACATCAAAATCATATTGTTCAGGGTTTCTAGTAAGAAACTCATAAAAATATTTACTATTGAAGTTATAAGAAATGTTTTGCGTTGACGTTATTATCATTTTTTTTGAATTTAACGT
>NZ_JMPL01000180.1 GCF_000735365.1 Kluyvera ascorbata ATCC 33433
ATGGAGAACCTGCTCAAGGCGAACCTGCCGGAGGGCTACGACTACGCCTGGAGCGGGCTCTCCTGGCAGGAGCAGCAGACCGGCAACCAGGCGGTGTGGATTGTGCTGGCGGCGGTAGCGATGGCGTGGCTGTTCCTCGTGGCACAGTATGAAAGCTGGACGCTACCGGCGAGCGTCATGCTGTCGGTGCTGTTCGCCATCGGTGGTGCGCTGCTGTGGCTATGGACGGCGGGCTATGCCAACGACGTGTACGTGCAGATTGGCCTGGTGCTACTTATCGCGCTGGCGGCGAAAAACGCGATATTGATTGTCGAATTCGCTCGCGAGCGCAGGCAATCCGGGCTCTCTATCGTCGAGGCCGCGCGCGAGGGGGCGACCCGTCGCTTCCGCGCGGTGATGATGACCGCGGTGTCGTTTATTATCGGTATCATGCCGATGATGTTCTCCACCGGGGCCGGGGCGCAGAGCCGCCGGATAATTGGCACCACGGTGTTCAGCGGCATGCTGGTGGCGACGGTGATTGGCATCCTGTTTATCCCGTCGCTCTACGTGCTGTTCCAGCGCCTGCGCGAGTGGGCGCACCGCAAGGCGGGCTAACCCATCTGCGCCAGTTGGCTTCGCAGCACGTCTACCCCCGGCGCAATGGCGTCGGGGTTAATGGCGTGAAAGCCCATACGGAAGAAATTGTCCGGCGGCGCCGCATCAAGAAAATGCCGTGCGCCGGGCTCAATCAACACCCCGGTATGGGCGGCGCGCCAGGTGAGCTGCTGAGTGCTGATGTTTGCGGGCGTGCGTAGCCAGAAGGCGTTGGCGTGTTCGCTGCCTGGCAGCGGCTGGCACTCCGGCAGCAGCGTCGTCAGCGCGGTATGCAGCCTGTCCCAGCGCCGGGCGGAGTCATCGCGGTAGCGTCGCAGGTGCGTCTCGTAATGACCCTGAGCGAGAAAATGCGCCATCTGGTACTGAATGTTGGTCGGCGGATGGCGGTAAACCAGCCGACGTAGGGCGCGGGCTTCATCAATTAGATCCGGGTCGGCGACCATAAACCCTAAGCGCAGCCCCGGCGACAGCGCTTTTGACAGGCTGCTGACGTAAATCACTCTCCCGCTGCGATCGCTGGCCTTCAACGCGGGCAGCGGGTTGGCCTGGAAGTTACTCTCCGAATCGTAATCATCCTCAATAATCACCGCGTCATGCTGCGCAGCGTGCGCCAGTAGCTGGCTACGTCTGGTCTTGCTCATGGTAACGCCGGTAGGCACCTGGTGGCCTGGCGTCACGTAGTAGTAGTCGCAGGGGGTGTCGCTGAGCACAATCCCTTCTTCATCCACCGGGTGCGGCACGATGTCGCTGTCACCGAGCAGAAAGGTATTAATCGCCTCGCGAAAACCGGGGTTCTCCACGCCCACTCGGGTCTGGCGCGACATCAACAGTCGGGTGAGCAGGTAGAGCGCATTCTGCGAGCCGAGGGTAATCAGAATTTCATCCGGCGCGGCGACGATGCCGCGTTTGGGCAACACGCGGGTGCGGATTTGCTCAATCAGCATCGGTACATCCTGGTCGATATGGTCGACAACCCACGCCGGGTCGCGCATGCCGCCGTGCAGCCAGTTTGCCGCCGACCGCCAGCTGGCCAGCGGAAACTGGCGGGTATCGGGCTGGCCGTAGATAAACGGATAGCGGTAGTTCATCCAGCCGGCAGGCTTGAGGATAGACTCCTGCTGGCTGGGAGTGATGTTGAGTCGTTTGCCCCACGATGGTGCAGAATCGCCGCTGGCGGGTGCAGGCGCGGCAGCAGAAAGGCGCGGCGCGTGGTAGTCCGGATGCAGGTAATAACCGCTGCGTGGACGGCTGACCAGATAGCCTTCGTTGACCAGGCTTTCAAACACCAGCGCGGTGGTATTGCGCGAAACCTGAAGCTGCTGCGCCAGCTGCCGACACGACGGCAGCGGCGTATCGACGGCGAAAATGCCGCCGAGAATGGCGTTGACCAGCGATTCACGAACCTGCTCCTGCAACCCGCGCTGGTGGTCAAAATCCACGTGCAATAAGTGCCGAATCATACGCTGCTCCTTCGAATATCCGCTTTTCCTGAGTGCAGCAATTTCTGTACCAGGCTGAAATCGTCTGACACAAGCGCGTGCGAAAACTGGCTCTATTCAGAATGCAAAAAGTCTCCCTACAGTAAAAACGTCGCCAGCCATCGTTAAAAAATGCGTCTGTCGGCACACATCTTGCAACGGTTCCAGAGCGTCTGGAATAAACGTGTTCGGCATATTTGAGTAGGGGTCAAACGATGAAAAAAACGATGGGTTCGTATTATCTGGCCGCCGTGATGGCAATGACCTTTTCATTACAGGTCGCCGCCGCTGATTTGCCAGAAATTGAAAAGTCCGGGACCTTAAAAGTGGCTACCGAGGATGACTACGCGCCGTTTAACTTTATGAATAACGGCAATGCCGATGGGTTTAACAAAGATATGCTGGCAGCGCTGCGTGAGTACGCCAAATTCAACGTCACGCAAAGTATTCTACCGTGGACCGGGTTATTAGCAGCGGTCTCCACCGGACAGTACGATATGGCATTAACCGGTGCCGTCGTCACCGATGAACGCCTCAACGTGTTTAATTTCACCCCGCCGTGGGCTTCTGCGCAGCATTATTTTGTGAAGCGTGCGGGCGATAACTCATTAAATACCATTGCCGATCTCAGCGGTAAAAAAGTCGGCCTTCAGGCGGGCAGCGCGCTATTAGCCCGCCTGCCGGAGCTGAAAGCGATGATTGAAAAAACCGGCGGTAAGCTCGGCCCGGTAGTGGAATACCCTTCTTACCCGGAAGCCTATGCCGATTTAGCCAATAAACGTCTCGACTACGTGATTAACGTGGTGATTTCCGTGAACGACCTGGTAAAAGCCAAGCCGAAGGTCTTCGCCAAGGGGTTGCCGGTCTCCGGCCCGGGCTATATGGCCTGGCCAATTCCGAAAAACTCGCCGGAACTGCTGGCGTACATGACCAAATTTATCAACCACATGCGTGAAACCGGCAAGCTCGCTGAGCTGCAGAAAAAATGGTTTGGCGAAACCTATGATGACCTGCCAACCGAACCAATCACCAGCGCCGCGCAGTTCCACAAGCTCGCCGGCCAGTAAAGCGTTGCCCGGCTGAGCCACGCGACGCCGGGAGCTATACCCCGATTAACCTCAGGAGGGCACCATGGACGCAATAGCATGGCAGTTACTGATCGAAGGCGCATGGACGACCCTCTGGATTTCGGCCATCGCCATCGCCTTTGGGGTGGTGATAGGACTGATTATCGCCTTTGTGCGCATGATGAAAATCCCGGTCATCGACCAGATTCTGGTTATCTATATCAGCCTTGCCCGCGCCACGCCGCTGGTGACGCTGGTGCTGTTTCTCTTTTTATCGCTGCCGACGGTGGGCATTAACCTCGACAAAACGGTGGCAGCTATTGTCGCGCTGACCCTCAATACCTCGGCGTTTAATGCCGAAATCTGGCGCAACGCCTTTCGCACCTTCCCGCGTGAACAGCGCGAAGCGGCAGAGTCGGTGGGGATGCGCCGCTGGCCCTATTTCCGCTACATCATGCTGCCGCAAATGTGGCTGGAGAGCCTGCCTGCGCTGGTGAACGAAATGTCCTTTTTGATTAAGGGCAGCCCGGCGATTGCGGTGATAGGCGTGGTGGATCTCACCCGCGTCACCAACCGCATCGCCTCCGTCACCTATGAACCGCTGTCACCTATCCTGGCCGCCGGTCTGCTGTACGTGGTGATTATTGGTCTGCTGCTCAAGCTTCAGAGCCTGGCGGAACGCAAAGCAAAACGACTGGCGCGATAAGCCTCTGGAGGACATATGAACCAATGGGCCATTATCTGGGCCGAGCACGACAATTTTATTGCCGGCCTGCTGGCGACGCTTGAACTGTTTATTACTGCCGCCGTATGTGGGTTGTTGATTGGCACGCTGCTGTGCTATTTCACCGAATACCAGAAGCGGGTGCTGAATAACGTTATTGTTGGGTTTGTGAACCTGATGCGGGCGATTCCGTTTTTGATTCTGGCTTATTTACTGTATTACGGATTGCCGGAGCTAGGCATTAGCCTGGACGCATGGACGGCGGGGCTGGTGGCGTTAATTATCTACCACGGTGCCTATTTCTTTGAGATTCTCCGCAGCCAGCGTCGGGTATTCTCCAACGGCTATATTGAAGCCGCTGTGGTGCAGGGTTTCTCCCGCTACACCATTTTTCGCCGCATCGTTCTGCCGAATATTTTCTCTTCCGCGCTGCCGCTTTTGGGCAATCAGCTGATTATCTGCCTGAAGGACACCGCGTTTCTCAGCATTATTACCGTACAGGAAATTACCGCCGCCGCGAACAGCGTGCAGGCAACCTATTTTATTCCGTTTAACGCCTTTATTGTCGCCATCGCGCTGTATTGGGCTATCAGCATCGTGCTCGAACTGCTGGTGAAACGGTTGAGTGTTTATAGCGCTAAAAGAGGAATGAGCCATGTCTGATACCACGGCGGTAAGCGTCAAAAATGTCTCCAAGCAGTTTGATAACGTCGAGGTGCTGCGCGATATCAATCTGACGGTGGAGAAGGGGACGGTGGTTAGCATTCTCGGTTCGTCCGGTTCGGGAAAATCGACGCTGCTGCGCTGCATGAACTGGCTGGAACAGCCCGACCGCGGCGAAATCCGTATCGGTGGGCAGCGCATTGGCGTTGATGACCACTCCGGAAAAAGTATGTCGCACCGCGAGCTGTCGAAGATTCGCGAGCGGGTAGGCATGGTGTTCCAGAGCTTCAACCTCTGGCCGCACCTGACGGTGCTGCAAAACGTGATGGAAGCATTGCTGCATGTAAAAGGCATGAAGCGCGATGAGGCGCGGCAGATTGCGCATCAGCAGCTGGAGAAAGTGGGGATGGAGCACAAAGCAGAGGCTTACCCGATAACTCTCTCCGGTGGGCAAAAGCAGCGGGTGGCGATTGCCCGTTCGCTGGCGATGTCGCCGGAGGTGCTGCTGTTTGACGAGCCGACTTCGGCGCTCGACCCGGAGCGCGTGAACGAGGTGCTAAGCGTGATGAAGTCGCTGGCGGCGGAGGGCTACACCATGGTGGTGGTGACGCACGAGATGGAGTTTGCCCGCCAGGTGTCGAACGAAGTGGTGTTTCTGGAGAAGGGAATTTTGATTGAGAAAGCGCCGCCGGAGGTTTTCTTTACGGCGCCGAAGTCGGAGCGGGTGAGGCAGTTTTTGCAAAGTAGTCGTTAATACAGATAATGCGGGATGGTTCTCCAGGGCAAAACTGAATATATGGCAGTAAGGTGAAAGGTTCCGTTCACTCTAAGTCAGGCGGAATATGAAGGCCCTTCACCGGTGAACGTGTTAAGGGGGATAACCGCATCCCCCTTAACAATCCCCGCGGCCCCGCAGGGAAATCGGTGCTTCGCACTACGCTCGCCTACGAATTCCAGCCTGCGGCACGGCGAAACTCGACATCCCTGTCTCGGTTCGCCTCAGTCCGCCATCCATGGCGTCCTGACCTTGTCTTCCATTCTCCGTCTCGCCGATTTCCAGCGGGGACTCCGCCGTTTCAGTCACTCTGGTTTTTGCCGTTAACTTAAAGACCGCACGGTTTTTGGTGGCGTCTAAATCGCCGAAGCGTTTCCCGTAGGCCGGGTCAGCCCACAGGGATGTGGGCTGAGGGCGTGGTTCACAGGGATGTGAACTCGCGCCCGACCCGAAGCCGGAAGGGAATAAGCTGAGGGAACCGCGAAGCGGCGATTTTGCCGCCAGAGCCCGGGGGTGCAGGGGGCGGCGGCGATTGGCCGCCCCTTGCGCGCTCCC
>NZ_JMPL01000181.1 GCF_000735365.1 Kluyvera ascorbata ATCC 33433
GAAGCAGCGAAAATCCTCGAACTGGAAGAACTGCTGGACCGTCTGCCGCGTCAGCTCTCCGGCGGCCAGGCACAGCGTGTGGCCGTAGGCCGTGCGATTGTGAAAAAACCAGACGTGTTCCTGTTCGATGAACCGCTGTCTAACCTTGACGCCAAGCTGCGTGCATCGATGCGTATCCGTATTTCCGACCTGCACAAGCAGCTCAAAAAATCTGGTAAGCCAGCGACCACCGTCTACGTTACCCACGATCAGACCGAAGCGATGACCATGGGCGACCGTATCTGCGTGATGAAACTGGGTCACATCATGCAGGTGGACACCCCGGACAATCTGTACCACAAACCGAAAAACATGTTCGTCGCTGGCTTTATCGGCGCGCCGGAAATGAACATCCGCTCCTGCAAGCTGGTGAACAAAGACGGCACCTTAAACCTGGCGATTGGCGATGAGTTCATGGCGCTCAGCGAAGGGCTGAACCAGAAGCTCGCCGGTCACGACAACGAAGAAGTGTTCTACGGTATTCGCCCTGAATTCGTCTCGCTGTCCGACGAGCCGTTTGCCGAAGGCGGCTGCAGCGGTGAAATGGTTCGCGTGGAAAACATGGGCCACGAGTTCTTCGTTTACCTGAAAGTCGCGAACTACGAGCTGACGGCACGAATCCCTTCAGATGAAGCTAAGCCAATGATTGATAAGGGTCTTCATCGCAAGGTGTACTTCAAGTTTGATATGAATAAATGCCATATTTTTGATGCTAAAACTGAACAGAACCTCTCCCTTTAATCTGGAGTATTAAAATGAAAAAAGTGCTTTTAAGCGCAGCAATCTCCGCCACCCTGGGCCTCACGGCCCTCCCTTCTATGGCAAAGGATGTCGATCTTCGTATGTCCTGGTGGGGCGGTAACGGTCGTCACCAGGTCACTCTGAAGGCGCTGGAAGAGTTCCATAAGCAGAACCCAGATATTAACGTTAAAGCCGAATACACCGGTTGGGACGGTCACTTATCCCGTCTGACCACCCAGATTGCCGGTGGCACCGAGCCAGACGTGATGCAGACTAACTGGAACTGGCTGCCGATCTTCTCGAAAAACGGCGACGGCTTCTACGATCTGAACAAAATGAAAGACGTGATTGACTTAAGCCAGTTCGATGCGAAAGAGCTGCAGTCCACCACCGTCAACGGCAAGCTGAACGGGATCCCAATCTCCGTTACCGCGCGCGTGTTCTACTTCAACGATGAAACCTGGAAACAGGCTGGCGTTGAATACCCGAAAACCTGGGACGACCTGATGGCCGCGGGTAAAACCTTCGAAAGCAAGCTGGGCAAACAGTACTATCCGGTCGTGCTGGAGCACCAGGATACCCTGGCGCTGCTGAACTCCTACATGACCCAGAAATACAACATTCCGGCCATCAACCCGGAAACCAAGAAATTCTCCTACAGCAAAGAGCAGTGGGTTGAGTTCTTCCAGATGTATAAAAAGCTGGTCGACAGCCACGTGATGCCGGATACCAAGTACTACGCGTCCTTCGGTAAGAGCAACATGTATGAAATGAAGCCATGGATTCAGGGCGAATGGGGCGGTACTTACATGTGGAACTCCACCATTAACAAGTACTCCGATAACCTGAAGCCACCTGCGAAGCTGGAACTGGGTAGCTACCCAATGCTGCCGGGCGCTACCGACGCGGGTCTGTTCTTCAAACCAGCGCAGATGCTCTCTATCGGCAAATCTACCAAGAACCCAGAAGCCGCGGCGAAAGTGATCAACTTCCTGCTGAACAGCAAAGAAGGGGTCGATACGTTGGGTCTGGAGCGTGGCGTGCCGCTGAGCAAAGTCGCGGTGAAATACCTGACCGAAGACGGCATCCTGAAAGAGAGCGATCCTTCTGTTGCGGGCCTGCGTCTGGCGCAGTCTCTACCAGCGAAGCTGAGCGTCTCTCCTTACTTTGATGACCCGCAGATCGTTGCCCAGTTCGGTACCACGCTGCAGTACATCGACTACGGCCAGAAATCCGTGGAAGAAGCGGCAACTGACTTCCAGCGTCAGGGCGAGCGTATTCTTAAACGCGCCATGCGCTAATCGCGATTGACCTATTGATACCCTGCAACTTCCGGTTGCGGGGTATTTTTTTATTCAAGGAGAAAGCACATGAAAGGCAAAATCATCCCGCTGAATTTCCGCACGCGGAAAGACAGCGAAACCGGTCACGAGGTGATCCGGATGACGCCACCGCACATTATTTGCCACCGAAACTACTTCTACCAAAAATGCTTTACCCGCGACGGCGGCAAGCTGATTTTTGGCGGCGCATTTGAGGGGCACTGGAACTACTATTTACTGGATATTGCCGCTCAACAGGCAACCCAGCTTACCGATGGCGCTGGGGATAACACCTTCGGCGGTTTCCTGTCCGACGACGATAAATCCTTATGGTATGTCAAAGATACGCGCCAGCTTCGACGCGTTGATCTCACCACGCTCGAAGAGCACGTGGTCTACGAAGTGGACGATGAGTGGGTCGCTTACGGCACATGGGTGGCGAACGCAGACTGCACGAAGCTCGTCGGCATCGAAATTAAAAAAAGCGACTGGCAGCCGCTGACCGACTGGTCGAAGTTCCGCGCCTACTACTTTACCAACCCGGAATGCCGCCTGATTAACATCGACCTGAAAACCGGGGAGCAGCGGACCATCCTGCAAGAAAAACGTTGGCTTGGGCACCCTATCTATCGTCCGTTTGACGATAAGACCATCGCGTTTTGCCACGAGGGTCCGCGTGACGCCATCGATGCGCGTATGTGGCTGATTAATGAAGATGGCAGCGACATGCGCTGCGTGCGCCAGCATCAACAAGGGGAAAGTTTCACCCATGAATTCTGGGTGCCGGACGGCTCTGCGCTTTACTACGTGGCGCATCAGGAGAACAGCCCGCACCGTTATCTCTACAGCGCCAACCCGGTAACGCTGGAAAACCGCCAGTTGATGGAGATTCCGCCCTGCTCCCACCTGATGAGCAACCACGACGGCTCGCGGGTGGTCGGAGACGGCGCGCCGCATAATACCGGTGATATCAGCCTGAACGATCCGTTTATTTGGGTGTTTGATTTGAAAACCGGTGAGAAAAAAGCGATTTGCCAGCACAACAGCAGTTGGAAAGTACTGGACGGCGACCGTCAGGTGACGCATCCGCATCCGTCGTTTTCACCGGACGGTGAGTGGGTGCTGTATACCTCGGACGCTGAGGGAATGCCGGCACTGTATTTAGCGAGGGTGTAAAAAAAAGCCGGGTGGCGGCGACGCCTTACCCGGCCTGCATTTGGCGCTACCTGTAGGCCCGGTAAGCGTAGCGCCACCGGGCACTCAATCAGACGCCGATATCCCGCAATTTCTCGCCTTTCATCAGCTTACGTTCAATGTGCTCCAGAGTCACCCCTTTGGTTTCCGGAATCAGCCAGAAGGTCACGCCGATAAAGGCGATATTCAGCGCGGTATACAGCCAGAACGTCCCCGCCGCACCGATGGCATCCAGCAGCGTCAGGAAGGTCGCGCCGATAATCATGTTCGACACCCAGTTGGTGGTGGTCGAACAGGTGATACCGAAGTCGCGGCATTTCAACGGCTGAATTTCAGAGCAGAGGATCCACACCACCGGTGCGGCGCTCATCGCATAGCCCGCAATGCACATCATGGTCATGCCGACGGAGAGCCAGGAGAGCCCGCTGGTCGCGGTACCGTTATCAAACTGCATCAGGCAGTAGCCGAGTACCAGCGTACCAATAGCCATCACCGTAAAGCCAATTTTCAGCGCCGGTTTACGTCCGGCTTTATCGACGGTAAACACCGCAATAAAGGTGGCGAACATAAAGGTTAAGCCGACCACCAGGGTCGCAATCATCTGCTGCTCAGTGGTGGTGAAGCCCGCCATTTTGAAGATGCGCGGCGCGTAGTACATGATGATGTTCATGCCGGTAAACTGCTGCATCGCCTGTAACAGCATGCCGAGGAACACCGCGCGGCGCACGTTGCGGTTCACCTTAAACAGCGCCCAACCGCCCTGCTTGAGCTTCAGGCTTTCACGAATTTCATTCAGCTCGTCACGTGCTTTTTCAGAAGTGTCGCGCAGCATGCGCAGCACCTCTTCCGCTTCAATATGGCGGCCTTTTTCCGCCAGCCAGCGCGGGCTGTTCGGCAGGAAGACCACCAGCACAATCAGCACCAGAGCAGGCAGCGCCAGTACAGCGAGCATCGCGCGCCAGTTGCCGCTGTAGCTAAACGCGGTGTCGGAGAGAAACGCCATCACAATGCCCAGCGTGACCATCAATTGATACATGCTGATCATTTTGCCACGCACATTTTCGCTTGCCATTTCAGATAGATACAACGGCGCGGTATACGAAGCAATCCCGACGGCCACGCCGAGGATAACCCTGGCGGCCAGCAGCATTTCGACATTGACGGCAAACCCAGAGCCGAGAGAGCCCGCCACAAACAGTACGGCACCCACCATCAGGCTGTACTTACGTCCCAGGCGGAATGACAGCCAGCCGTTAAAGAGCGCGCCAATCGCCGCGCCCAGCATCATGCTGCTCACCACCCACTCTTGCAGGCGGTTGGTTAACACGAAGTGGTCGGTGATAAAGGGCAGCGCCCCGGCAATGACCCCGATATCCAGACCAAAAAGCAGACCCGCCACCGCAGCAGCAAAGGAAACAAACATATTCATACGCCGGGTATCGCGTTGCGCGCCCGGTACTAGCGTTGAATCGTTACTGATTGAAGTCATTTTTTTCCCGCCTGACAAAATAAAACATGAGATGAAAATACGAGATAGCCACGCCAGGCTGTCAGGCGAGAAACGTTATTAATATGGACTATATTGCTGCACAGGTCCGTTTTGTGATGGACATTAGACTTTCGCATGGAAGGGAAACCCGTTACACATCGGCAAAAAACCCTATTACACATGCGTTACTATTTCCTGATGGGCAGAACAGCATGGACTAAATGAATATATGGATATGGATGATTAAAGAGCCCGGCCGAGCGAAGCGACGCCGGGAATCCCGCAGACATAAAAAAACCTGCCGAAGCAGGTTTTTTATCATCCAAACGCGAACTTAACGCGCCAGCCAGCCGCCATCAACCGCAACGGTATAACCGTTGATATAGTCAGAAGCCGGAGACGCCAGGAAGACAATTGGCCCCATCAGGTCACTTGGCAGACCCCAACGACCCGCCGGGATACGGTCGAGGATAGCCGCACTGCGCTCTTCGTCCGCACGCAGCTGCTGGGTGTTGTTGGTAGCCATGTAGCCCGGCGCAATCGCGTTCACGTTGATACCGTGTTTCGCCCACTCGTTCGCCATCAGGCGGGTAACGCCCATGACGCCGCTTTTGGAAGCGGTGTAAGACGGCACGCGGATACCGCCCTGGAAGGAGAGCATGGACGCGATGTTGATGATTTTGCCGCCGTTACCCTGTGCAATGAAGTGCTTAGCCGCCGCCTGAGACATGAAGAACACGCTCTTGATGTTCAGGTTCATAACGTCGTCCCAGTCTTTTTCGCTGAAGTCGATCGCGTCTTCACGACGAATCAGGCCCGCGTTGTTCACCAGGATATCGATATGGCCGAATTCAGCCACCGCACGCTCCAGCAACGCAGGGATGCCATCGATTTTACGCAGGTCAGCGGTCAGGCTCAGGAAGCGACGACCCAGCGCGGTAACACGTTCGATGGTTTCGGTTGGTTCAACGATGTTGATACCGACGATATCACAGCCCGCTTCCGCCAGACCTAACGCCATACCTTGACCCAGACCGGTATCGCAACCCGTCACTACGG
>NZ_JMPL01000182.1 GCF_000735365.1 Kluyvera ascorbata ATCC 33433
AGATGGCCGCTACGCTGGCGATGCTCTTTGCGATGGGCCAGGGAAACGTCTTCTATCCGCTGACCCCTTTTGGCCTGCATTGGCTGGCCTCTATCGTCATTTCCATTGTCGGGGGATTGTGCGCGGCCGCCGTTACCTGGCACGTAACCGGTCGCCGGCTCTCGATGGTTGAGAGTGCCCGTGCCGAGGCGCTGCCCGATGCCGAGAAAAATAATCAGGGGATCATTTCGGTTATTAACAGCGCGGGCTCCGATGCCATCCGCCTGGCGCTCGGTGCCGTCCCGATGCTTATTCTTTCACTGGCTATCGTCGGAGTAATGCAGAAAGCGGGCCTGATTGAAATGCTCCAGCAACTGCTGATGCCGCTGCTGCTGTGGCTGAATATTCCGGTTAACTTCGTGCTGCCTGCGCTGGTTAAATGCGTGGCTGGTGGCACCGCTTACTTTGGCGTCGTCTCTGAGATGGTCCAGCAGGGCAAAGTCACCGTCAGCCAGATTAACGCCTCTGCCGGACTGTTAATTCAGACCTTTGATCTTCCCGGCATCGGCATCTTTTTAGGCGTCAGCTCCCGCTTCGTCCGCCTGTTCCGCTTTGCGGCGACGGGTGCCCTTGCTGGAATTATCATCCGCACCCTTTTGCACGTCACGCTATTCTGACCGGAGGCAGGCCGCCACATTGGTCTGGTGACTACAATCAATATGCTGTTGAATGCGCGTCATCATCCAGGGGAAAAATGGATTGGAGGTCACGCGCATCAGCGTGTCCAGGCCAACGCTTAACGTAGCGGTCTCTCCGCGTAGCGAAATAGTGCCTATGCTGATGCCATAGCGATTTTTCTCCGCGGGCTCGCGGCCATAGAGCGAGTCGGTCAATGGGAACGGCACCGCTATATGAGACAGCGAATACATATCCTGCGGCCAGGCGATATGCAATGGCGTTACGGTTTCCTCTTGCGCCCCGGCAGGCGTCGTGCGAGCCACCGTTTCGTTGGTGCCAGAGTCGGTATTGGTAATGACGGTGGTCCGGTAAGGGCGTGGCGCAGGCGGCAGTAACGTATTGACGGCGGAATATAATGTTGGTCGGAACAACGCGCGTAAATTGGCTGCCTGGTTAATATCAAAAATCACCAGTTCACTGCCGTTATCCGGCAGATAGCGATACAGCGAATCCACCACCGCTCGGGTACTCACCGTCGAATCCATAATGGACTGGAACGTTAATACCGGCGCCAGCGCCGCCAGCCGCTTGCTCTGCGCCTCCTGCACAATTTGCTGCTGCAACGCCTGAGACAGCAGCCACGACTGGCGCGCAGCTTTGACCGGGAAAGAGTTGTATTTATACGGATTAAACTCCGGTACAACGTTGAGCCACGCCGCGCGGGCAAAGGCGGGGAAAATCGCCGGTAATCCAGCCAGCCCGGCAAAACGCGCAAAGGCGGTCACACCAATCATCGGCGATAGTAAGATTATCTGTTGTGGCCGACGCAGCGAACTATCCTCCAGGCTATCAAGGGCGTATTTCATCGCCAGCGCCCCGCCGTTGGAGTAGCCGACAATATGCAGCGGCACATCATTTCCCGCCAGCCGAGTTGCTTCACGCACGGCCATACGGGTTGTCGCTATCCACTGCTCACGGTCGACGCCGGTTAACGCCCCTGGCGCCGTGCCGTGCCCTGGCAGTCTCGGGACGACGGCAACAAACCCCTGTTGCTGATAGCGTAGTGCCAGATAATGCACGCTGTAGGGGGAATCGGTCAGGCCATGGAGCAACACCGCCACGCCGCGAGGTTTCCCCTGCGGCAGCAAGACAAAAGAGCGATTCCAGTCAGGCTGAAACTTACCCGGATAAACCAGGCTTTGGCTGTAAAAACGGTTAATCGGCGTCTTTTCATCATCATTCAGCGTATCCGTCACTTTGCTTTTCAGATCGCGAAAAATTGCCGTTTCCCGCGCCTGATAATCGGCAAACGTCGCACGGTCTATCTCACTGGCGGTCATTTCATCCGCCGTCCAGGTATGCCAGCGGTGCAGCGCCGGGCCACGTTGCGATTCGTATACACGACCAATGAAAAAGACAATGACGACCACCATCAGGCCGATAAACGCCCTTTTCGCCCACGAGATAATGGTCTTGCCAGACGTATTCAGCAGTCGTGTTAAACGCATCATTGCCATAGTGCTATCCGAATCATCTCTCTGTTCGCAAAGGGGTTATCACAAAATCAAAAGCGATCCTGCGATGTGCCTTTTAAACATAGACTAAACCAGGCACCAGTTTGTGGGCCCAGAATATAATGAGTTAAAGAGAAGCAATGACATGGTGGGATAAAAACCCGCGCGCCCCAGGCTGGGGCGCAGCGTTAAATCTGGTAATCCAGTACGGTCTCTTCCAGTTCCATGGCCTGGCGCTTGATCTCCTCCAGCGACAACCCGGCGTTACAGAGCTCGATAAAGCGCCATACGTAGTTGCGCTGAAGCTGACCGCGCTTAAGCCCCAGCCAGACGGTGTTGGCATCAAACAGATGATGCGTATCCAGCCGCACCAGGTTCCCGGACTCTTGCGCATCTCCAGACTGTTCGGCTACCAGACCAATCCCCAGCCCCAGATCAACGTAAGTTTTAATCACGTCGGAGTCCTGCGCGCTTAGCACAATATCCGGCGTAAGGCCCTTGCGGTTGAATGCCTCGTCAATGCGTGAGCGCCCGGTAATTCCCTGGCGATAGGTAATGAGCGGCCAGCGGGCGATAGCTTCCAGCGTCAGCGGGGTAGTATGTGTGAGGGGGTGATCCTTTGGTACCAGCAGGCTGTGGTGCCAGCGGAACCAGGGGAAAGCCACCAGCGTCGCGTCATTGCTTAAGCGTTCACTGGCAATACCGATATCCGCTCCGCCGTTATGCAGCAGCACGTCTATCTCCTGCGGCGTGCCCTGAATTAACTCCAGGCGCACGTCTTCAAAAATTTCCCGGAACGCTTTAATAACCGGCGGCAGACTATAGCGGGCCTGAGTATGCGTCGTGGCAATGGTCAGCACACCGGACGCATCGTTGGTAAAGAGATCGGCCAGACGTCGGACGTTACTGGCCTCATTCAGTATACGTTCGGCAATCACCAGCAGGGCTTTGCCCGGCTCCGTCATCCCTAACAGGCGTTTACCGCGACGGATAAAAATCTCAATCCCCAGCTCTTCTTCAAGCTCACGGATATGCCGGCTTACGCCGGACTGTGATGTATAAAGCATATTGGCAACTTCGGTCAGGTTGTAATCCTGCCGCGCCGCTTCACGAATTATTTTGAGCTGCTGGAAGTTCACGCTTCTCTCCGGGTCAATCAGACGTTGAGCTATTGTTAAAGTCTGATGCCCTCGTGAACAAATAATAAAAACCAGCAAGTTATATCTGAATGGAATATAAGCTTAGCTCACCAACAGTAATTCACGATTATCCAACATAGGGCGACTGACCAGTGACATCAGTATTTCTTTCACCGCCTGCGCCTGCGGGGTCAGTTGACCGCGTGCTGACACGTTTAACGACAGCGGCAGACTCATCGACGGCGTGGTGATCCGCGCCATCCAGCCATTTGCGGCGCTACACAGTGAACGCGCTGCCGATTCCGGCAGCACCGTCACGCCCATACCGCTGGCGATAGCCGCCGTCAGCGTAGAGATAGACTCAATCTCACCAATAATTTTGGCGGTTAAGCGACGCAGCGAGAAGGCTTCGTCCACGCGGGCCCGCACGGCGCTGTAATCCCGCGGCAGGAAAAGGTTCATTTCCGCTACCGCGGTGAGATCAACGCTCTGCCCCGGGCAATCGCGGGTCCCGACCAGGTAAAGGTCTTCTTTCAGCAGCGGCTGGCTGACGATCCCGGCAAGCGGTGCGCGATCGTAAAGCACCGCCATATCCAGTTGGCCGTTCAGCAGCTTGTCGTTAAGTACGGTGCCACTGTTTTCGTGCAGATAAACCAGCACTTCCGGCAGCTCATTACGTACCGCCTGTAACAACGGCATGGTAATCGATGACGCCGCCGTTCCCGGCGCAAGGCCGATGGATACCGTGCCGCTGAGCGTCTGACCAACGTTATTCACCGCCAGCTGCGCCTGTTCGCACTGGCGCAAGATAGTACGCGCATGGGTATATAGCACTTTGCCGGCTTCCGTTGGCGTCACACCACGCTTAGTCCGAATCAGCAGCTGCTGATCCAGCTCCCCCTCCAGCGTCGCGACCTGCTGGCTCAAAGCGGGCTGGGCGATATGTAACACTTCAGCGGCCTGAGTCAGACTGCCGATATCGACGATTTTCACAAAATACTTCAGCCGTCTTAAGTTCATTTTTGCCTCCGGTTCAACATCCACTGCCACGCTGGCATTAAGTAATCGGAGGATTTGCAAGATGCTTGCCAATTTTAAAATTGCCAGTAAATCCGTGTAAACCTATGGTTCAGGCGTTTTCTAGCAGCTATCAGAAGATTGCGATCTGCCCCATAAGGGGTACTTCTGCACTTTCACGGTGCAAATCAGTCAAAAAAACAGCAAATGAGGCTTGATTGCTGAAATTGTCAGCAAACGAACTTATTAGCGCTTCTCACCCTTTGACAAGCCGGGGTGACATCGATATTATGCGCCCCGTTCACACGATTCCTCTGTAGTTCAGTCGGTAGAACGGCGGACTGTTAATCCGTATGTCACTGGTTCGAGTCCAGTCAGAGGAGCCATATTTTAGTATTAAGACGTCTCAGTAAGTCTTAATGCGTTATAAAAAACAAGCAGTTAGATTGACCCGGTTATCCTGGTAAGGATTACCGGGTTTTTTGACATTCGTAGTTTTTGGGGCTTATTCGGGGGCCTCACGGTTCGTTGAACGAATGGAGCCCCCCGCTATGGCACTCACTGATACCGCTATCCGCAAGCTCAGACCCACAGACAACCCCTTCAAACTCGGCGACAGTGCGGAACTGTACCTGCTGATCAAACCTAACGGCTCAAAACTCTGGTACATGAAGTATCGCATTGACGGGAAAGAGAAGAAGCCGGCCTTTGGCCAAAATTACTACAGAGTTGTTGTCTATTGAAATTGCTTTATCATAATGTGGAATGCAGCATAATGCTCTCCCTTGTGAGGAAAGGCGGCTAGCTAAATTAGTTTCAACCATTGACCTAAGATTGTTATAAGCTTCAACGTTTTTATCGTGCTCTTTCCAATTGGCTTTGGGAATTGTATGTTATGCCTTCCTATAAAATAGGATGGCATTCATTAAATTCTCTGAGTACCACTCTGTACTATCATACCTGTAGAGTTCGGAATAACAGTTACCTAAGCAATATAAATAATGTGCTTCACATATTGGATGTGGGTATTCGAAATCGTGTTTAGTAAACCTCTCAACGAGTGTAGCTAAAGACAAATGATCGCTGTTTATAATGAATTGATCCGCTAACGTACCGAATTCATCTAATTCATTTTTTATGATTAACCAAATAACTTCTTAGCTACAAAATTAATAAATAGAAAGG
>NZ_JMPL01000183.1 GCF_000735365.1 Kluyvera ascorbata ATCC 33433
GCAGGCTTTTTTACATCAGTAATCATCGAACCGTAGCCCGTCCAGGCGGAGCGCCGCCGGGAACCGGAATTACCTTACCCGAAGAACATCACCGACACGCACAGCAGACCGACAATCAGCGTAATCAGGCTACCAATAGAACGGTAAGGCTTGAGCGACGGAATCAGGTAGGTCGACAGCGTCGGCATGATAAACAGAATCATGGCAATCAGCGGGCCGCTGATGGCGTAGATCATTGAGATAGCGTTCGGGTTAATGCAGCAGACGATAAAGGTCACCGCCGACACCAGCAGGATAGATAGCCCGCGGTTAAAGGAACGGCTTTTGCGAACGCCAACCTGGTTCAGCGAGGATTTCACCATCTCGCTCGCCCCTTCAATCACCCCAAAATAGGTGCCGAGGAACGATTTCGACATTGCCACTACGGCGACCACAATTCCGGAAATCGACAGCCAGCTCGGTGAGTTCGGCATCATCGACAGCGCAGAAAGAATGGTTACGCCTTCGGCCTTCGCCGTGTTGATATAGGACGGCGGAATCGACATCAGGCAACTGAACACGAAGAACAGCACGCTCAGGCAGATGACAAGATATGCCACCTTCATGATTTTTTTGCATTTACCCATGGCCTGCTCGCCATATTTCTCCCGCCGGTCAATAGCGAAGGTGGAGATAATCGGCGTATGGCTAAAAGCGAAAACCATCACGGGAATGGATAACCACACCTGGTGCAGCGTATGCGTGCTGACTTCCATCTGCGTGGTCAGCAGCGACGGCTGCCAGCTTCCGGTCAGGTAGATAGACAGGAACAGGAAGTAGGCAATCAGCGGGAAGACCAGCATGCCCATCACTTTGATGGTCGTCTGACGACCCGTCAGGAAGATCAGGTTCAGCAACAGTACAACGCCAAGACTCACTAACGCTCGCGTGGTGAGGTCGACCGGCATGTGGTGACCAATTTGCTCGGTGAGCGAGTTGGTAATGGCGACCGCGTAAATCAATACCACCACGAAGAAGGCCACGAAGTAGAGCGTGGTAATCAGGTTACCGATCTTCTTGCCGTAATAGTGGCTGACGGCACCGGTAATACCCACGCTTGCCGGGGTGTTAGCAGACAGGATGAACTGACATAAGGCGCGATGCGGCCAGTAGGTCAGGGGCCAGGCGACGAGGGCGGTAATAAACAGCACCACGGCACCGGCGGCGCCAAGCTGGATGGGCAGGAAAAGGGTCCCCGCGCCGACGGCTGTGCCATATAGGGCAAAGCTCCATAGCGTCTCTTCTTTAGACCAAATTTTAGACATTATCTGAATATATCAACCATAAAACCAAAAAAATGGCGGATAATTTACCATAATTAGCTTTTCGTGTGGCTGAACATTTTCAGACCGATTGTTATCGGCCTGAAAAGCAGATTAATTTTGCGCGTAAAGGTTCTGTTGACGGCGCTTGATAATGCGCTCGCGCAGCATGTCGTACACCCAGTTGTAGAGCATGGTGTAGGGCAGGAAGAACAGGAAGAAACCAATCTCCAGCGTGAGGGCCTGCAGAAGCGTTACGCCCAGCACCCACGACACGATGCTTACCCCGATAACGATAAATCCGCACTCAAAGCCGAGCGCATGCAGCGCACGAACCTTAGCGGTACGGATAACACGGGTTACCGGCCAGAAGCGGTCGAATCCGGCGTTATAGATGATATTCCAGATCATCGCGGTGGTGGCCAGAATCACCGTTAGCCCGCCCATTTCAAGTACGGAGCGCTGCATCAGGTAGGCCGCGGTAGGGGCGAGGATCGCGGTGGCGATCCCCTCAAAGCACACGGCATGGAAGATACGCTCCGGGAGTTTTCTGCGATGTAATGAATCGTTTTGCATTTTGTGACCTTTGATTTATGGAAGGCAATAGTGCGCATTTTATGGATAAATATGATAAGTAAAAGATAGAAACCATCGATAAAGTAGATACATCATGCGCTATTCTCCCGAAGCCCTGACGGCGTTTGTCGAAACCGTCTCCTGCGGCTCTTTCTCAGCGGCGGCGCGTCGTCTGCGAAAGAGTCAATCGACCATCAGCACCGCCATCGCGCATCTGGAGGCGGATCTCGGCGTGACGCTGTTCGATCGCTCCACGCGCCAGCCGCTGCTCACCGCCGAAGGACAGCGGGTGCTGAGCTACGTGCAGGCCATTCTGAGCGCCAGCGAACGGTTGGATGAGCTGGCGGTGTCGCTGAGCGGCGAGACCGAGGCGCGGCTCACCTTCGTGCTTTCCGATACGCTGCATCCGGATGTGCTTGAAGATCTGCTGGCCCAGTTTGACCGCCGCTTCCCGCATACGGAGTTTGAGTGCCTGGTAGGGGAAGATGACGACGTCGTCGATCTCCTGCAAAAAGGACGTGCGCAGGTGGGGTTGATTGAAGCGCGGGATAGCTATCCTACCGATATTGGCCATACCCGATTGCCGATGCAGACGCGCATGGCGATTTACGTGTCGCCTACGCATCCCCTGGCCGCCGAGCGGGGGCTGGAGTGGGAGCAGTTGAGCACCTGGCGTGAGCTGCGGCTCAACACCTATCTGGAAAACCACACCACGCCAGCGCGCGGGCCTGTGTGGTCTGCGCCAAACTATCTGATGCTGCTGAGCATGGCAGCACAGGGGCTTGGCTGGTGCGCGTTGCCCTGTGCGCTGGTGGATGAATTTGCGCGGTCCGCAGAGCTGACTATGCTGGATATTGTGGGCTGGCCAATTTCGGTATCAACCGATCTGCTTTGGCATAAGGCCTCACCGCTGGGCGCTGCGGGAAGCTGGTTGCGACAGTATCTACAGCAGGTTTCCGCCTAGCGGATTTGATATGAATTTCCTTTGTGATAAAACTCACTTTTTTTAAACAATTACGAAAATAGTTGATAACAATCATCTACTATACGCGGATAAATTTGCGCTGAGGTCGAGATGAAAGACGTCGTTATCGTAGGTGCTGTCCGCACGCCCATAGGCTGTTTTCAAGGGGCGCTTGCCCGTCATTCTGCCGTGGAGTTGGGGAGCCTGGTGATTAATGCTCTGGTTGAGCGTAGCGGCATTTCTGCCGCGACGATTGACGAGGTGATCATTGGTCAGGTGCTGACAGCGGGGACCGGACAAAACCCGGCACGACAGTCTGCGATTAAAGGCGGTCTACCCAATACCGTTTCGGCTATCACCATCAATGACGTTTGCGGCTCGGGGTTGAAGGCGCTGCACCTGGCGACACAGGCGATTCAGTGCGGTGAAGCCGACGTGGTGATTGCCGGTGGGCAAGAAAACATGAGCCGTGCTCCGCACGTGCTAACCGACAGCCGTACCGGCGCTCAGCTTGGCAACAGCCAGCTTATCGACAGCCTGGTGCACGACGGCCTGTGGGATGCTTTCAACGACTACCATATGGGCGTGACGGCAGAGAATCTGGCGCGGGAATACGGTATCAGCCGCGAACAGCAGGATGCCTGGGCGCTCAGTTCCCAGCATAAAGCCCGCAGAGCTATCGACTCCGGACGTTTTCGCGATGAAATTGTGCCGGTAGTGAATCCGCAGCCGGGCGGCCCGCGAATTGTCGACACCGACGAGCAACCGCAAACTGATGCCAGCGCCGAAGCGCTGGCTCGCCTTGTTCCCTCTTTTGATCATGCAGGGTCGGTAACCGCGGGCAACGCGTCGTCGATTAATGATGGCGCGGCGGCGGTGCTGATGATGAGCGAAAGCAAAGCGCTGGAGCTCGGGCTGCCGATCCTGGCGCGGATCCGCGCGTTTGCCAGCGTCGGTGTCGATCCTGCATTGATGGGGATTGCACCGGTTTATGCCACTCGTCGCTGTCTTGAACGTGCTGGCTGGCAGTTGAGCGATGTGGATTTAATTGAAGCCAATGAAGCTTTTGCAGCGCAGGCCATTTCGGTGGGCAAAATGCTGGAGTGGAACGAACAGAAGGTGAACGTGAACGGCGGAGCGATTGCATTGGGGCACCCTATCGGTGCTTCAGGCTGCCGTATCCTGGTTTCACTGGTTCACGAAATGGTGAAACGTGATGCCCGCAAAGGGCTTGCCACGTTGTGCATTGGTGGTGGTCAGGGCGTTGCGCTGGCCGTGGAACGAGATATTCAGTAATAACGCTTTAGCTTCCTCGTAATTACCCTATCCCAGAAAGGCCTCAACAGAGGCCTTTTTTGTTTCTCTGCACTGAGTTACGCGAACATCGCTGTGATTTTGTCTAGTTCATTCCTTTATGAATTTATGTTTATTTGTGTCGGTTGTAAATCTTATGCATGAGAAGATGCTTAGTCGAATTATTAGTTAAACATAAATTATTACTATTGCTAAGAATAACGTACGTTATTTTTATTCGAATAACTCATTGAAAATATTGTATTTTATTTTTATAAAATAAAAGTATGTGATCCGTATTATATTTTTTGCGGCTAGTTTCTATTTTTTGTTGAGCTTTATCACGTCCTCCTTGTGCCACTTTTTCTGAAACAAATAATTACGATTCTGATCACTAAAATGCATATCCGGAAAAAATAAAATCAAATTTCATAAAAAAGAAACATAATTTTAATTGAGGGATGGCAAATGTTTAAGAAAACTCTGGCCCTGGCCGTATTAACTGGCATGTCTTTCGCTGCTTCGGCGGTTACCGTTGACCTGCGTCATGAATATATTGACAGCGGATCTAACGCGGACCGTGTTGCGGTGTCTCATCGCTTTGATAATGGTCTTGGTTTTGGCGTGGAAGCAAAGTGGAAGACGGGCGGTGATACTGATAAGCAGGATCGTCCGTTTAACGAAATCGTCGGTAATGGTCATGAAGAGTCCATTAACTGGCGCTGGAAGGCGACGGATAATTTTGCCTTGAACCCAGGCTTTAACATTGAAAGTAAAGACAGCTTCTCAATCTACAAACCTTATCTGCATGCGCAGTACAGCTTTGATAACGGTTTCTATGTTGCGGCTCGTTACCGTTATGAATATACCCGTGTACCGGCAAGCGGCGGCGTTGACGATAAAGTCAATAAAGTGGATACCTGGGTTGGTTGGGCGATGGGCGACTGGCGCGTAGAGCTGAACTATGTGTACGCGCGTAGTACGGTGGCCGACGATCAGCATAAGAGCCTGTATCGTAACGACAACAAACCGTACAGCACCGAATATAACGGCAAGCTGGCGTATAAATGGGATAAGAACTGGTCTCCGTACTTTGAAGTGGGCAACGTGGGTGTGAAATCTACCGATGAGCGCCAGACCCGTTTACGTGTCGGTGTGGCTTATTCCTTCTAAATAAATTCGGACCCTTATCCGTTTTTCCCCCGGAGCATTTGGCCGGGGGTTTTCGTTTTTGTGGGGGCTCTTATCTAAAAGGCGTGAATGCTCAGAAAGGCACAATGTA
>NZ_JMPL01000184.1 GCF_000735365.1 Kluyvera ascorbata ATCC 33433
CCGGGAATGCTGTCGACTGCGAAGATAACGTCGCTCAGCTCCACCAGAATCAACACCAACAGCAGCGGCGTCGCAAACAGCACGCCGTTTCTACGGGTAAAGAAGTGCTCGTTCTCGATTTTGTCGGTCATCCGCAGATGCCCGCGCAGCCAGCGCACCAGCGGCTTATCGCCAATCCCGCCTTCATCTTCCTTCGCCAGCGCCATCTTAATCCCGGTGAACAGCAGGAACGCGCCGAAGAGATAGAGCAACCATTCAAACTGGGAAATAAGCCAGCTTCCTGCGAAGATCATGATAGTACGCAGCACGATCGCACCCAGCACGCCGTAGACCAGCACGCGGCGCTGCAACGCCGCAGGCACGGAGAAGTAGCTGAACAGCATCAACCAGACGAAGACGTTGTCCACCGCCAGCGATTTCTCAATCAGATAACCGGTGAGGAAGGCCAGCGCCTGCGGATCAGCCACCGCGCGGCCCTGGGTTTGTGCCAGATACCACCAGAACGCAGCGTTAAACAGTAATGAGAGGGTGACCCACACCAGAGACCAGGCTGCCGCCTGCTTCATGGACATGGTGTGCGCGCCGCGACGGCCCTGCAGGAACAGGTCGATAGCGAGCATAATCACCACGACGACAGCGAATCCGCCCCACAGCAACGGTGTGCCGACTGTATTCATAGAATTTTCCTTACGCATAAAAAAACGGCTAACGTCAGAAGACGATAGCCGCTGCTTTTTTATGCATAGACCTCGCCTTCCGGCAAGGTCTCACTTACAACTAAAAACGAATGCGGTAGCGCATTCGTTTTCCGTTGCTCGGCGACCGGATACGGTTTTGCACGTATCGTAATGACGATCCACCGACAAGGAAGTTACTCCCCTTTGCACGTAACAAAATATGACAGGCCATTGATTTCGTCAATGGCCTGCAACATGTGCTTTACGTTGTTTTACGCGGCAGGCGCATCCGCCGGGAAGACAACGCCGGTCTGGCGACGAATTTCCGTCTGAACCTTCGCGGTGATATGGCTCACTTCAAGAGCAGGGTGGTTCACTTCGTTGTTTTCGACCAGGCGCGCAAACTCCTCGGCTTCATACAGCATAGTATTAATATGCTGAGGCTGGCTGAGATCCTGCGCCTTGCTGCCGCGCGGGATGAAAGCGACTTTCTGGCACTCGGAGATCTTCTCAATCACCAGCGCGCCCGCTTCACCCTGAATTTCGCTCGGCAGGGTAGAGTCGCTGACCTTAGAGTGCTGCAACGTCACGCTGAAATCACCGTAGTCGAGCACCGCGATACCGTGCGCATCAACGCCGCTATCGAGCAGGCTGGCACAAGCCTGCACCTGTTTCGGCTCGCCCCACAGCGCTACCGCAGAGGCCAGGCAGTAAAAACCGATATCCATGATTGAGCCGTTAGAGAAGGCCGGGTTAAAGGTGTTCGGGTTTTCGCCGTCCAGATAGCGCTGGTAGCGCGAGGAGTACTGGCAGTAGTTAATAAACGCCTTACGAACCGGGCCGACTTTCTCCAGCGACTGCTGCAAAATCTGGAAGTTAGGCAGGCTGGCGGTTTTGAACGCTTCGAACAGCACCACCTGATTTTCCCGGGCGAGGGCGATAGCCTGCTCGACTTCATGCAGGTTGGAGGCCAGCGGCTTCTCGCAAATCACATGCTTTTTATGCTGTAAAAACAGCTTAGTCTGCGGGAAGTGGAGCGAGTTCGGGCTAGCGATATAAACCGCGTCAATGTCTTCGCTTTGCGCCATGGCGTCCAGCGACGTAAACAGATGTTCGACGGGATAATCGTTGGCGAAGGTCTGCGCCTGCTCAAGGCTGCGGGAATAGACGGCGGTCAACTTGTACTTGCCGGTCTCATGCGCGGCATCGACAAACTGGCGGGTGATCCAGTTTGTCCCAATCACTGCGAAACGTATCATAAACGCCTTCTGGCTCCATAAAGGGATTCTCTCGTCAATGTAACACGCCTTTATGACATTGCCAGTGGGCGACTACGCAGTTTCCTTTAACGAAAGGTGCGTCAGCCACAAGCGGGTATCAAACTCCAGCTGGTGGTACTGCGGCTCCATGTAGCAGCACAGCTGATAGAACGCTTTGTCATGCTCTTTTTCTTTCAGATGCGCCAGCTCATGCACGACGATCATCTTCAAAAAGGCTTCCGGCGCGTTGCGAAATACGGTGGCCACGCGGATCTCGGCTTTCGCTTTCAGCTTACCGCCCTGCACGCGTGATACCGCAGTGTGCAGCCCCAGCGCGTTCTTCAGTACGTGGATCTTATTGTCGTACATCACTTTATTGATGGGCGGCGCGTTACGCAGGAACTGGCTTTTCAGATCCTGGGTGTACTGCCAGAGGGCTTTATCGGTGGCGAAATCGTGGTTGCCCGGATAGCGTTTTTCCAGCACCGTCCCCAGACGCTGTTCAGCAATCAGCGTCCTCACTTGAGAAAGCAAATGTTCCGGGTAGCCCTGGAGGTAAGTTAGTTGGTTCATTCATGTCCACGCAAATCATAAAAGTGTATACTCACGCACCCTTTTCAGGGATACGCCGAAATTTTACCATTCAGGAGGGCCGATGAGCCACACAGACAACGGTTTCCGTTCACTGACACTTAAACGTTTCCCGGAGACGGACGACGTTAACCCACTGCTGGCGTGGGAAGCAGCCGATGAATATCTGCTGCAACAGCTGGACGATACTGAGATTCGCGGCCCGGTGCTTATCCTGAATGATACCTTCGGTGCGCTGGCCTGCGCGCTGGCGGAACATACGCCGTACAGCATTGGCGACTCCTACTTAAGCGAGCTGGCGACGCGTGAAAACCTGCGCCACAACGACATTGCTGAGTCTAGCGTGAAATTCCTCGACAGCACCGCGGAATACCCGCAGGCGCCGAGCGTCGTACTGATTAAGCTGCCGAAAACCATGGCGCTGTTGGAGCAGCAGCTGCGTGCGCTGCGCGAGGTGGTCACGCCAGAAACGCGCATTATCGCTGGTGCAAAGGCGCGTGATATCCATACCTCTACCCTTGAGCTGTTTGAAAAAGTGCTGGGCCCAACCACTACCACGCTGGCATGGAAAAAGGCGCGCCTGATAAACGGCACCTTTACTAAACCGACGCTGGCTGAAACGGCTCAGACCCTGAGCTGGAAGCTGGAAGGCACCGACTGGACCATTCACAACCATGCGAACGTCTTCTCCCGTACCGGGCTGGATATCGGCGCGCGCTTCTTTATGGGGCACTTGCCGGAGAACCTGGAAGGCGAGATTGTCGATCTTGGCTGCGGTAACGGTGTGCTGGGCATGACGCTGCTGGCGAAAAACCCAGAAGCTAGCGTGGTATTCGTTGATGAATCACCGATGGCGGTCGCTTCCAGCCGTCTGAATGTGGAAACCAACCTGCCGGACGCGCTGGATCGCAGCGAGTTTATGATTAACAACGCGCTCTCTGGCGTAGAACCGTTCCGCTTCAACGCGGTGTTCTGCAACCCGCCGTTCCACCAGAAGCATGCGCTGACCGATAACATCGCGTGGGAGATGTTCCACCACGCTCGTCGCTGCCTGAAAATTAACGGCGAGCTGTATATCGTGGCGAACCGCCATCTGGACTACTTCCACAAGCTGAAGAAGATTTTTGGCAACTGCGAAACCATCGCCACCAACAACAAGTTTGTGATCCTGAAAGCGGTGAAGTTGGGTCGTCGTCGTTAATGAGATAGCGCCTTCCCGGCGTCGCGTTCGTAGCCCGGCCGAGCGAACGCGACGCCGGGGGCTGGCTGGCTTAAATATTTAGCGCCAGCTTCGTCCCCTGCGCAATCGCCCGTCGGGCATCCAACTCGCTTGCTACATCACAACCGCCGATAAGATGCACCGTCTTGCCCGCCGCCAGCAGCGGTTCGTGCAACGTACGGTTTGGCTCCTGACCGGCACAGATAATCACATTATCAACCGCTAACACCTGCGCTTCGCCGCCTATCTCAACGTGCAGCCCCTCATCGTCTATCTTCTGGTAGCTGACAGCTGGGATCATCTTCACGCCGCGTGAAAGCAGGGTGGTGCGGTGGATCCAGCCGGTGGTTTTGCCTAACCCTTCGCCCGGCTTGCTGGCTTTACGTTGCAGCATCACAATCTGCCGCGGGCTGCGGGCCAGATGCGGCCCTTCCGGGCGCAGGCCGCCTGACTGCAACAGGCTGGTATCGATACCCCATTCCACGCAAAACTCGGCGATATTCTGGCTGGTGGAGTCGCCGGGCTGGCTTAAGTACATCGCCGTATCAAAGCCGATGCCGCCGCAGCCGATAATTGCCACGCGTTGCCCTACTGGCGCTTTATCGCGCAAAACGTCCAGATAGGTCAGCACTTTGGCATGTTCGATCCCCTCGATCGGCGGCTTGCGCGGTGCGATCCCGGTCGACAGGATCACTTCATCAAAACCGAGGAGATCGTCGGCGCCGACGCGCTGGTTAAGCTTCAGCGTGACGCCGGTGACGTCGATCATCCGGCGGTAGTAGCGCAGCGTTTCGTAAAACTCCTCTTTGCCGGGGATCTGCTTGGCGATATTAAACTGCCCGCCAATTTCTGCGCTGGCGTCAAACAGCGTGACCTGATGACCGCGTGCGGCAGCATTGATAGCAAAGGCCAGCCCCGCCGGGCCCGCGCCGACGACCGCCAGGTTTTTACGTGTGGTGGCAGGAAGGATCGGCATTTTGGTTTCGTGGCAGGCGCGCGGGTTGACCAGGCATGAGGTCACCTTGCCGACAAAGATCTGATCCAGACAGGCCTGGTTACAGCCGATGCAAGTGTTGATCTCATCGCTGCGCCCCGTCTGGGCTTTTGACAGCAGCTCGGCGTCAGCGAGGAATGGGCGCGCCATTGATACCATGTCGGCATCGCCACGCGCCAGAATATCGTCCGCCACCTGCGGATCGTTAATGCGGTTGGTGGTAATCAGCGGGACGGTCACCAAACCTTTTAATTTGCGCGTCACCCAGCTAAACGCACCGCGCGGCACCGGCGTGGCGATGGTCGGGATCCGCGCTTCGTGCCAGCCGATCCCGGTGTTGATGATCGTTGCGCCTGCGGCTTCGATCGCCTGGGCGAGGCGTACGGTTTCATCAAAGGTGCCGCCGTTATCCACCAGGTCGAGCATCGACAGGCGGTAGATAATAATAAAGTCTTTCCCGACGCGCTGGCGCACGGCGCGCACCACTTCTACCGCGAAGCGCATGCGGTTGTCGTAGCTGCCGCCCCATTGATCGTCGCGCTGGTTGGTGCGTGCGGCGAGAAATTCGTTAATCAGGTAGCCTTCCGAGCCCATCACTTCCACGCCGT
>NZ_JMPL01000185.1 GCF_000735365.1 Kluyvera ascorbata ATCC 33433
CGGCCCCGTGTCCATCGGCTGGTAAACTTTCGTGGCCAGCACTATCCGGTCACGCTGACCACTACGCGCCAGCCAGTTACCGATGATTTCTTCGGATGTTCCGTAACCCTTTGCCATATCCGGTGACTGCGGCCCGCCATAGACGTCAGCGGTATCGAAAAAGTTGATACCTGCATCCACGGCTTCATCCATGATCCTGAAGCAGGCCGACTCATCCGTCAGCTCACCGAAATTCATGGTACCGAGACCGATGCGGCTCACCCGCAGACCGGTACGCCCCAGATGTTTGTAGTTCATGTCAAATGCTCCTTAACTGAACGTGTTATTGCAGATTTTTACGGAAAAAGTCTTTCAGCTTGTCAAAAGGGATTACGTCGGTACGGTCATACAGATCGACATGCCCTGCGCCCGGTACGACATACAGTTCTTTAGGCTGACCGGCGCGTTTGAAAGCGTCCTCGCTGAATTCTTTTGAGTGAGCCTGATCGCCGGTAATAAACAGCATCGGGCGCGGCGAGATGGTTTCAATATCGTTGAACGGATAGAAGTTCATAAACTTGCCAATACTGCTCAGCATCGGTTTCGTCGTCAGTTCCTCTTTCTGACCCTGTGGGGTATAGCCGCCGCGTTCGGTGCGGTAGAAATCAAAGAACTCGCGCTGAATATCCGGTGTGGAGTCATCCAGTTTGTTCACGGTGCCAGGGATATAAGCCGTCTCGCCGCCCTTAAACTCGGCTAACCGTTGCTCAATGGCTGACTGGATAAAGGCCTTACGTTGTTCTCCCGTCTGGGAATGATTAAGGCCATTACGGAACGCGCTCCCCATGTCATACATGCTGACCGTGGCAATGGCTTTCATACGCGGGTCAATCTTGGCGGCACTGATAACAAAACTTCCGCTGCCGCAGATACCCAGCACGCCAATGTTTTCTGGATCGACAAACGGCTGTGTGCTCAGATAATCAACCGCCGCGCTGAAATCATCTGTGTAGATTTCCGGTGAAATCAGGTCCCCCGGTTTGCCCTCGCTTTCTCCCCAGAAAGAGAGATCGATAGCCAGCGTGACAAAACCCTGCTCCGCCAGCTTCTGCGCATAGAGATTTGAACTCTGTTCCTTAACGGCTCCCATCGGGTGACCAACGACGATCGCCGGGTGTCGGGTGTTCTGGCTCATCGTTTTCGGGATAAACAGGTTGCCGACCACGGCCATCTGATACTGGTTTTTAAAGGTGACTTTTTGCTGCGTCACCTTATCGCTTTTATAAAAATTATCGGCCCCACGGGACATATCCGCCGCAGAGGAAGCAAATGCACTGATCAACAGCCCCAGCGCTAACGTAAATTTTTTCATGATGATCTCCTTATCATTAAGCTAGGGTGGCGTTATCAATGACAAACCGGTAATGCACATCGCCCCTGAGCATGCGCTCATAGGCATCGTTAATCTGGTCGGCGCGGATAAGCTCAATGTCGGCGACAATGCCGTGTTGGGCGCAGAAATCGAGCATCTCCTGCGTTTCAGGAATGCCGCCAATCATCGACCCGGCAATCGATCTGCGCTTCATGATAAGGCTGAACACTTCTGGCGAGCCATGCGGCGTGGCCGGCGCACCCACCAGGGTCATCGTGCCATCGCGTTTCAGCAGCGCAGTGAACACGTCGAGGTTATGCGGCGCAGCAACGGTGTTGAGGATAAAATCGAAGCTCTTTGCATGGGCTTCCATTTCGCTGGCATGACGGGAGACCACCACCTCATCTGCACCAAGCGCTATGGCGGCGTCACGTTTGGACTCAGACGTGGTAAAGGCCACGACATGCGCGCCCATGGCGTGCGCAAGCTTGATCCCCATATGTCCCAGTCCACCGATACCGACCACTCCGACCTTTTTGCCGGGGCCCGCCTGCCAGTGACGCAGTGGTGAGTACGTTGTGATCCCCGCGCACAGCAGCGGAGCCACGGCGGCCAGTTGCGCTTCCGGGTGAGTGACGCGCAGGACATAGCGCTCATGCACCACAATCTGCTGCGAATATCCGCCCAGCGTGTGGCCTGGCGCATCCAGCGTCAGGAAATTGTATGTCCCTGTCATATGGTCGCAGTAGTTCTCCAGTCCGTCGTCACAGTCACTGCAGTGCCGGCAGCTGTCGACAATGCAGCCGACCCCCACCAGGTCCCCTGCACAAAAACCGGAGACGTGATCGCCAACGGCCACTACACGACCGACAATTTCATGTCCCGGTACGCAGGGATAGAGCGTTCCAGCCCATTCAGCGCGTACCTGGTGGATATCCGAATGGCAGACTCCGCAGTACGCGATATTAATCTGCACATCATGGGCACCGGGGGCGCGACGGGTGATATCCATCGGCTCCAGCGGCAGTGTGCCCGCATGGGCACCGTAAGCTTTAACTGTCATGGCATTACTCCTGGGTTTATGAATGGTCTGCGGCAGAAGTGTCTGCCCGCGAGGTCAGAAAGATCAGCACGGTTGCGATAATCAGCATCGCGGCGCTGGCCAGGAAGGTGCTCTGGTAGCCGTGATGGTCGAAAAGCAGGCCGCCCACCGTCGAACCGAGAGCAATGGACAGCTGCACCATCGCCACCATCAGTCCGCCGCCCGCTTCGGCATTCTGCGGGAAGGTACGCGGAACCCATGCCCACCATCCCACCGGCGCGGCAGTGGAAATCATCCCCCACAGCCCAAGCAGCGCCGTCACGATGGCTACCTGACTGCCGAAGGCAATCAGTGCCAGCGCGGTGATGGCCATCAGTACCGGGATGGCCATCAGGGTCGGGTAGAACCCGCGTTTCAACACCCGGCCAATCAGCGTAGTGCCGATGAAACCCGCGACACCAATAACCAGCAGGACCAGGGTCACCGTTGCGTCATCCACCCGCGTCACCGTCTCAAGGAAAGGCCTGATGTAGGTAAAGAGCGTGAATTGCCCCATAAAGAAGATCCCCACACCCAGCATGCCCAGCGCGACCACCCGGCGACGAAACAGCGTGAAAACGTTGCGGGAAGCCGCCGCCTGACGGGTGACCGACATGGAAGGCAGACTGAGTAATTGCCAGACAAACGCGATGATGGCGACCGGCACCAGGCAGAAGAAGGCGCCCCGCCAGCCAACAACCGATCCGAGCCAGCTGCCCAGAGGGGCAGCCACGACGGTAGCCAGAGCATTGCCGCTGTTGAAAATAGCCAGCGCCAGCGGAACACGATGTACTGGGACCAGACGCATTGCCGTCGCGGCCGACATCGACCAGAACCCGCCGACCACAATGCCAATCAGGGCCCTTCCCGCCATATAGGTCAGGTAATTGGGTGCCATCGCAATAACAGCACCGGAAATTGCCATAATGCAGGTCAGGCCGAGCAGCAGTGTTTTCCGGTTAAGCGTGCCTGCCAGCACGGAAATAAACAGGCTGGTTACCACTGCAAATGCCCCGGAAATAGCGATGCCCTGTCCGGCCATGCCTTCGGTGACACGAAGGGTCTGCGCCATCGGTGTCAGCAGGCTGACCGGCATGAATTCGGAGGCGATCAGGGCGAAGACGCACAGCGTCATGGCAAAGACACCACTCCAGTGCGCAGACTGTTTCCCGCTTCCGGTTTTTTTTCTGTTTTCGTCTGTCTTATTACTCATTCAGGGATTTCTTTTCAGTAGATAACATGAAGTCTGTGCCCCGGAGCTTTCAGCGCTGCAGGAAGAGCTGAAACGGCATACGGGGACGGGATAAGAGGGATAATCGCGGTACGGAAGGTGCTGCGGGTCAGTTGGCGACCCTGATCTGCACCGCAAGAGGTCCGTGGCGCTGCAGGACCGGCAGTCCGGAATCCACTTTCCCTAACGGGATCAGTGAACGGGCGTAAGCCCTGCCCCGGGCAAAAATCGCCAGGTTGCCCCAGGGCACGTAGTAAGTGATATCTCCGGCTTCCGGCATCATGCCGTCCGGTGCCTGCACCGTGGAAAGCCTGCGCGGCAGGTAGCTTATACGCTCAATATCGTCATAGTCTTCCAGCGTCAGGCTGAGGGGAAGCAAAGACGCAAAGTCCCGGCCTGTCGGCGTATCAAAGAGGGTGGCGGTGGCGGTTTCTCCCTCCACAATGATCTCAATTTTCATAAGCGTCTCCTGCGCCACTCCCCAGTCGTTGTCACCCGCCATAGCGGACTGCGTGACGAAAAGCAGGCCGGCAAGGAGCAGCAGTGATGTTCTGCGGTAAGCGTTTTGCATAAGGGTTAGCGTTGACTTTTTCATCGCATTATTGTTACCAATATGCAGCGGGTTAACTAGCTAATGAATACTTAATACCCTTATAAGTAAAATTTATAAATGGACCGGAAACGAGCATGGCCAGACGCAATCTTAACGACTTACTCTCTTTCGTCACCGTGGCGCGTGAGGGCAGCTTTACGCGCGCTGCCGCCCAGCTCGGCGTGACCCAGCCCGCACTGAGCCAGGCGATTTCCGGGCTGGAAGAGCGGATGCAAATCCGCCTGCTGACAAGGACCACGCGTAGTGTGTCAGTGACGGCTGCCGGGGAGCGCCTGCTGCAGTCTGTGGGACATCGTATTGATGAGATTGAAGCCGAGCTGGACATGCTGACGGCACTGCGTGATAAACCTGCCGGGACCGTCCGTATTACATGTGGACCTAATGTTCTGAAGACCACACTGCTGCCAAAGCTGACACCACTGTTACGCGAATATCCTGATATTCATATTGAGTTTGATGCCAACCACGGCTTCCGGGATATCGTTGCGGATCGTTTTGATGCCGGCGTACGGCTCGGAGACACTATCGACAAAGATATGATAGCCGTACCCATTGGCCCGAAACTGCGCATGGCGGCTGTAGCTTCCCCTGAGTATTTCGCCCGGTGCGCCGCCCCTCAGACGCCACGCGATCTGATGCAACACTGCTGTATTAATGAGCGCATGGTTCAATCGGGGAAAATTTACGCCTGGGAGTTTGAGCAGGAAAACGGTAAATTTCACGTTCGGGTTGAAGGGCAACTGACGTTTAACACATCGGAACACGTCGTTGACGCAGCTCTTGCCGGACTGGGCATTGCCTTTTTACCTGAAGAGGAGTTCGGCACACATCTGCAGGAAGGAAAACTGATCCGCGTGCTTGAAGAATGGTGCCGTCCTTTTCCCGGCTACTATCTTTATTATCCCAGCCGTAAACAGCCTTCCCCAGCGTTTTCACTCGTTGTGGATGCGTTGCGTATTAACCGGAAAATTTAACGCTGAATTATCGGGCCAATATTTCAAGAACGGACGTGAACGTCCGCTTATG
>NZ_JMPL01000186.1 GCF_000735365.1 Kluyvera ascorbata ATCC 33433
CTCAACTTATTATCAGCGTAAGAATACTAGCAAACTTTCCGAAGAATACATAAAATAACATTTATCGAAACTCTGTTTAGATGTATTGATATACTTATCAAAAGCCGTTGGATCTTTGATGTATGGGATCCCAGAGTTACAAGCATCTACTATTTTCACAGTTAATTTAGGGGAGATTGATTTGATGAGAATATCTAACTCTGAGTTTTCTAGAGATGTTGATTTAATCCTTTTCGAATCAAAGTCACTCATTATATAATGAAATTCTTCACCATCAAAATAGCCATGCCCACTAAAATAGAAAAGAAGCTGATCAACTTCCTTCCCGAAATTACCTTGCAAAAATGATGTTAATTTAGCCTTAACCGTTTGTGTGTTTGTTTCGTTGTCGATCATTAATATCGAGTCATAATTATTACCAATCGATACCAGTGAATTCATCAATAAAACATCATTCTTACTTGCCATTAAATTTTGCTGAGAATCATACTCACTAACACCAATCAAAATAGCAATTTTCATAGAAACCTCTTAAAGCGTGATGTAACCGTCATATAACAGTAACTTCCAATGGTTAACCCAATGAATCTTGTCAGAATTTCACTACGCTTACTCATTAATTTCAAGCGTAATTAAAATTTTCAAATCCCAAAAACAGTTTCCCACAGCTTTCCCCCTCCCCCAGATCTACCCTATCCCCAACTCATAGCAGTACCCCTAAAAGCTTCCTGTTCTAAGACGAACTGCGACTTGTAAGAAGCGCCTTTGGCGGTCAGCCCCCCGGTCAACCAGGGAACGAAGCGTGGTCTGAAACTGACCTCCTGTCTCGATACAGGTGACCACACCCTTTATCGCTACCCTGTTGCAAGCGTAGCGACAGACAGAACGCTGTAGAGAAGTCGGACGGCATTGCCGAAGGCTTTGCGTCCGTACTTCCTGCTGAATTTGCAAAACGCGGCGTCACTTTTAAGAGCGTAAGCGAGTGAAAGTGACGCCAGCGCGCAGATCAGCTTCAACCCAGCTACTGCCTGCAAATTCACTGCAACAAACAGGCTGACACTCAAACAGATGTCAGAAATTCACTTACCAGGAGGAGAAACCAGCACTACCGAACCGATACCGGAGGACAGGTTATTTTACCTGTGGGGATATACCTGCCTGAGCAGGCGGCTGCATTCGTGCATCACCGTACCCCGTCATACCTCATCCGCGCATTCTCCGGCGCACCGGTATCGTTCAGCACAGCACGCTGTGTCCAACCGCGCGTCGGAGAATTGAGTGGAGAGTAGCTATGTCGAAACTTACAAAACGCATGGAAAAACTCGCCCTGCTGGCTGGCGGCAGTTTTAAAACAGTCCATGATCGCCTCCGCATCGCCGGGCGTTTAAGCCAGCATCTGCACAAGCTGAATATCCAGATTCAGGATCTCCAGCATCTGAAATCGTCACATATCGAAAGCTACGTGATGGCGCGACGGGAAGCAGGCATTACGCCACGCACGCTACAAAACGAGATGGCTGCCCTGCGCACCATCCTTGCTCAATCTGGACGTCAAAAATTTGCCCAATCGGAGCGCATCACCAATAAAGCGCTCGGGCTGGGTAACGCCAGCCGGGCAGGAACGCATTTGCCATTAACCTCAGAACGTTGGTTGTCGGCGCTGTCTGCTTTTCATGAAAAGGATGAAGGGCTGGCTCTGACGCTGGAGCTTGCCAGAGCAATGGGTTTGCGTTCACAGGAAGCGGTGCAGTGTTGTCAGTCTCTGAAGACCTGGGCCGCTGCGTTAGAGCGTGGAGAAAACCGATTGCAGGTGGTTTTTGGCACCAAAGGCTCCCGTTCCCGCCAGACGGTGGTGCTCGAACCTGAAAGGCTACGCAACATCCTGAACCGGTCTATAACCCTGATGGCACAACGCGGGGGACGTTTGCTCAATAAACCCGATCTGCGCGCCGCAATGAATTACTGGCGTGGCAGCGCAGTTCGCGCAGGACTGACTGGCCACTATGCACCACACAGTCTGCGCTATTCATGGGCGCAGGAGGCGATGGCGCACTACCAGAGACAGGGGCTCAGCATAAAGGAAGCCAGGGCGATGGTTGCGATGGATCTTGGTCACGGCGATGGACGAGGCCGCTACATCCAGAGGGTATACGGGAGGGAATCATGAGCAATTACGTTTCTATCATCTCCGAGCGAGTACGCAATACCTGGCCAAAAATATTTGAAAAACTTGGCATTCCCATTCCACCAAATCATCGCCATGGCCCTTGTCCCTCTTGTGGGGGTAAGGATCGCTTCAGGATGGATGATCTGGAGGGGCGCGGCACATGGTTCTGCAATCAGTGCGGCGCAGGTGACGGACTGGATCTGGTTTCCCTATGTTTACATTGCGGACTGGTTGGCGCCGCCGAAATGCTGCAGGACATGGATCTTGTTCCACCGTTTTCGCCGTCTCCGCCAGCCAGGGAAAAATCACAGGCTTTGAATATGGAATCGCGTATTAAGACACTGCTTCGTCATTGCGAATCCGGAGAAGCGCCGTATCTGACAACGCGAGGCTGGCGACGAGCCCAGTGGCTTCTGACTGAGGGTAGTAGCCGGACAATCTGCAGCGTGCATTTCGGGGCGGGTACGCTGGTATTGCCAATTCGAAATACAGGCGCGCAGCTGACAGGTGCGCAGTTCATTCATCCTGGAGGGAAAAAGTACCTGCTGCCCGGTAGCCATCTGAAGGATTGTTTTTGCCCGGTACATCAGGCGAGCCGCAACGGTAGACCGGAACCCTGGGCACCGGACAACAAACCACCGGAAGGCATCATCATTACCGAAGGATATGCAACCGCGCTTGCGGTCTCATGCCTTCATCATTTTCCGGTCGTTGCTGCCCTGTCGGCGCACAACCTGAAAAATGTGGCCATCGCTTTCCGGGCGCAGTGGCCTGAATGCCACCTTATCCTGGCTGGCGATAATGATTGCAGTCAGGAGAAAAATACCGGGTTGCTGAATGCAACCGCCGCTGCCGAGGTAGTGAAGGGCTGTGTGGTTCTCCCTGCAGACACCACATTGAGCGACTGGGATGAATTTTACCGTCACTACGGTGAATCCATTTCCCGGATTGTGTTCAACCAGCAGCTTCCTGCAAATCTCAGGTCGTAAGCCATGACAGCATCAGACCGTACTCTCACCACCTCCCTTCCGCTGCGCAGGGGCTCAGAAGGGTTTAACACCAGTCAGGATTATCTGGTGAAAGGACTCATTCCCGCCGGGGCGCTGTGCAGTATTTACGGCCCCGGCGGCTCTTTTAAATCCTTTCTGGCGGTATCGCTGGCGTGCCATATTGCCAGCGGTACGTCATGGGGCGGAAGGCGAGTCAATCAAGGGGCTGTGCTGTTTATCGCCGGAGAAGGAGGAACCGGTGTATCACGACGGATCCGCGCCTGGGAACTCAGCGTTAATGACGAGATGGCGCTCGATAACCTGTTTCGCGTCGACTGCCCGATCTTTCCAGCCGCTCCGGGAAGCATCGAACAGGTGATCCTGGCGACGCAGGACATTCAGAACATGACCGGAATGCCGGTACGGCTAATCATCCTCGATACGCTGGCTCGCTGTTTTGGTAACTCAGATGAAAACACCGCACGGGATATGGGCGCATTTATCCAGGGTTGCGACGCCATTCGGTATCATACGCGCGCGGCGATGATGGTCGTTCATCACTCAGGTAAGGATCAGGAACGAGGCGCACGCGGTTCAAGTGCTTTTCAGGCCGCGCTGGATGCCGAGTTTAACGTCAGGCGCGAGGGACGTCGCAACGCTATCACCCTGAGTTGTACAAAGATGAAAGATGCGGAGATGCCGGAGGTCACCGCCTACGATCTTGAGGAAGTCGTTATCTATACCGATAGCGATGGCGAACCAGTGACCTCGCTGGTACTGAACGACGAGCCCCGGCAACCTGACGATGACTTACTGAGTAGTGGCATACCACCCGGCGTACCTCATATCACCCGCAACCATACGGCGCTATGGCGCTGTATTAACCAACGCATCAGCCAGAATAAGCCCTGTACCCGCGCGCTCTTGCGCGACGATCTACGGGCTAAGGGAATTAACGTCGAGAAGAAATTTTCGCGCTGGCTGGAGAAGCTGATGCGCGAGCAATTGATTGTGCTCGATGGAGAACAGATCCGGCTCCCGGATACGGGGGAATGATGGTGGAACCCGGAATATGTGGTGGATACACTGGCAGATACTCGACTCCCCCACATTATTCACCTTTAACAGCGAAAAATGGGGGATGCCCTTTCAACCCGCACCATTGCTGGGACCATGGAATTCACCTCAGAGAATATGGGGGAGCTAGGAAAAAGTAGGTAGGGGAATCAACCACAACCAATTCACCAAATGAATGAATATTTCAGTTATCACACTTATTAATTTTTTGAAGATAAGTTTTTAGGTCTTTAGATATCAGAAGTATACACTAATAGCTTTTGAGAGCTAAAAATGGAAAACACTGAAATAACTTTTGAATATCGTGATGAATTCAATCGAAAACCAATTGCCGAAAATCTAATAAAATTATTAGATTCAGACATTGATATATCGCCTATGATTATCGACGGGATGTGGGGTACGGGTAAAACAGAGTTTTGTCATAAAATCACAAACTCAATGCAGCACAATAACAAAAAAGTGGTTTATATTAATGCGTTTGCTGAAGATCATGCTGACGCGCCATTATTAACAATACTATCAGCAATAGTATCATTAATTCCAGATGAAAATAACAGGAGGAAGGATTTTATTAAGCAATCCATCCCGGCTATAAAATTTGCAGTTAAAACAACAATGAAAGCTGGAATTTCATGGGTACTAAAACAAGAAGCAGATAAACTTGCAGAGGATTTTCAAGGTGCAATTAGTGAAATTAGCAACACAGCGATCGATAATACTGTAGAAAAGATTTTAACCGATCACATTGAATCACAAAAGAACATACAGACGCTAAAAGACGCACTAATATCAATTAGTAGTGATGAAAACTTAAATATTTTTATTGATGAACTAGATCGCTGCAAACCAAGTTTCGCTGTATCTATCCTTGAATGTATAAAACATATATTTGATGTACCTAATGTTAACTTCATACTCGTTACAAACACTCAACAACTTGTAGCTTCAATAAATCACATTTAT
>NZ_JMPL01000187.1 GCF_000735365.1 Kluyvera ascorbata ATCC 33433
GCTTCGCTTTTTGTCAGCGGCGCGGGATGTGCATATTACGCTTTCCCGCTTCAGAGTCAAGCATTTAATTTCGCTTTTCTCTGTTGAGATTCTCAGGAGAACCTCGCTGACCCGGCGGCTTGTTTGCCGTTGTTCCGTGTCAGTGGAGGCGCATTATAGGGAGTTCTGAGACGTTGACAAGCCCTGTTTTAAAAAAACTTTTCAACCGTCTCTTTTTTGCTCAAATCAGGCAGAAACAGGCAGTTTTTCGAGCGTTTCAAAGCCGTAGCGCTGTAAAACGGGTAAAAGTTGCTCAGTTTCTGTCGTCAACGCCATGCAGTAAGCCAGATTCGCATCGCTGGATTTCGCATCCGGTGCTTCATGTTCTAACAACCAAGCCGTTCGACGGGCAATGGCTGCGCCGGAATCCACCAGGCGGGTACCTTCGGGAAGCACCTGCAGCAACTCATCCTGCAATAGAGGGAAATGGGTGCAGCCGAGCACGACGGTATCCGGTGGTTCCTGCATGCGCAGCCACGGACGCAGAATACGGCGCAGCTCTTCCAAAGGAACCGGCTCCCCGTGCAGCTTCGCTTCCGCCAGCTCCACCAGCTCGGCAGACCCCAGCATCTCGATACGGCATTCATTAGCAAAGCGTGAAATCAGCTCGTGGGTATAAGGACGTTTTACCGTGCCCCGCGTCGCCAGCAATCCTACGATACGATTAGCCGACAGACGTGCCGCCGGTTTAATGGCAGGCACGACGCCCACAACCGGGAAGGCAAACTTGTCGCGTAGCGCTGGTAAAGAGACCGTGCTGGCCGTGTTACAGGCGATCACCGCCAAAGCCAGCGGGTAGCGGGCCTGTACCGCGGTGACGATTTCAATAACGCGCTCAACGATAAACTCCTCGCTCTTCTCCCCATAAGGGAAAGCGACGTTATCGAATGCGTAGATGTAATGGAGATCCGGCAAGAGATGCCGGATCTCATCGTAGACCGACAACCCACCGACACCGGAGTCAAACACCAGTACGGTAGGACGTGGTTCAGAAGGTGTAGCTGCCAGACAAGGTGTATTCCCGTCCTGCAGTTTGGTAGCCATATGCTGTCTCGTAGTCTTTATCGAACAGGTTGGCTATTTTACCACGAACGGTCAGGTGTGAGGTGACAGGATATGACAATCCGATATCCCACAGGCTCACTCCGCCCATTTTAACCCGACTAGAGGTGCTTGTTGTCTCGTCGTAGTTGTTGTCATAACGCTGCCCCAAATATTGGTAAGCGATATTCCAGCCGAGATCGTAAACCTGCCCGGTGACTTCATACTTCACCTGCTGTTTCGCGCGACGAGCAAGTACCTGATTGGTATCGTCATCACGCGGATCAACATACTGCAGCGTAAGGTGATGTTCGACCGGGCCAGTTGTGATGTTCCCCGTCCACTCCACGCCTTTAATGGTGGCCGACTTCACGTTGACGTACTGGCTGTATTGGCTCGAGCTTTTATAATCAATCAGATTTTGAATTTCATAGTGGTATGTAGAGAGCCTCCAATCCAGCGGCCCCGTAATACCGTCAATTCCTGCTTCCCACTGTTTAGATTCTTCAGGCTTCAGATTCGGATTGGCAATGATGCCTCGGTTACTTCCATATGCATAACGCGTTGCACCATACTGCTGCCCCAAAGAAGGTGCCAGGAAGCCGGTACCATAAGAAAGCGTTGCGCGATAACCATCAACAAATTCCCAACCCGCTGCGGTTTGCCACGTTCCGTGCCAACCAAACTGCTCATCGTGGTCCTCACGGCCCGACGCCTCCAACGTAACGGAATCAATCTGCTGCTGCCCGGTCAGGTAAAGACCCGTCGTATCACGTTTGTAGGCATCGGTTTTGGTCGTGCTGCCGGAAACCAGTTTTTCCTGCTTCCAGTCAACGCCACCGCTAATCGCCCCATGCCCAACCTCAAGGTTGTTCCCCCACTGGATATAACGCTGTTCCATATCATCCAGCGTGGCTTGGCCCGCATAGCGGCCGAGGTTATTTGTGTAGTTATAGTCTTTAAGATGCTGATAGTTAGCGATCAATTGGGAGGAGTAAATGCCGGAGTTATAGCGCAGCCCCGTATCCCAGGATTGATTGTAGTTCTGAGCTTCGTCATTACCTTCGGGAGAACCATACATCGTATTCTGATCGTAATCGCTGTTAGCCGTGTACCCATAACCACGGAAGAAGCCCGAGAAGTTTTCATCAAACTTATGCTGCACGGCTCCCCAGAACAGTTTATTGCGATAGCCATCTCGGTCACTGTCGCCGCTGTAAGCCGAATCAGGGACAATATTAAACCCTTTGGTCGTCTGATAAGCACCCGCCGCCGTTATCATCGTGTCGCCAAAGCGCTTATTCACCGCGCCGTCATAGGTCTGGTAACCATTCGAACCCACCCCGGCATTGATTTGTGCGCGTTCATCGTCACTCATGGTAATGATGTTAACCACACCGCCGATAGCTCCCGATCCATAAACCGCAGAACGCGGGCCACGGATATACTCAATACGCTGCACCAGTGAGACCGGAATCTGTCCAATATCGACGCCGTTGGAAACACCTGGCCGCGCCATTGGGATCCCATCAATCAGCACCAGCACATGACGCGCTTCAGTGCCACGCACATATAGAGAAGAGCTATTTCCCATCCCGCCTGTCTGCGAAATATCGACTCCCGGCAGGCGACGCATCACATCATTCAGATCTTTGGACTGCCAGCGCTGAATATCATCACGAGTAACCACATCAGTAGGGGCCAGCACCGTATTTACCGGCTGTTGAAAACGGGTTCCCGTCACCACCATCGAGTCAGAATTGCTGTCTTGCGCCCAGCCGGAAAATGCCGTGACGGATAACGCCGTCATCAGCGAAGCTTTTTTAATCATTTTTAAAAGCATCCAAATAGAAAAGGGATGCCGCAGGTTTTATCAGTTGCTCGCGACGATAAAACCCCATGCGACGTTATCCGGCAGGTCTTCGGGCTTGGAGGCTATATAAAGAGGCGATGACTTCCCACGGCACGCCGCAGTGTCTGCATTAAATGCGCTCATCTCTTACCTTCCTTACCGCTGCGCGTCAGCCCCAGATTTACACTGGGTTCCCTTTTAACTCACAGGACCGGTACGGGGATGCTACATTTAGTTACATATAGATGTCCAGACTGCTATTTATGATTTTCACCTTCATCGGCGCTGGACATCCCCTGAACAAGCCCTACAATCCCCGCGTACTTTTATTATTCAGGATGCATCATGACCCCCGAACATCTCCCAACCGAACAGTACGACGCTCAGCTCGCCGAGAAAGTCACTCGCCTGCAAACGATGATGACGCCGTTTAGCGCTCCCGCGCCGGAGGTGTTTCGCTCGCCGGTCAGCCACTACCGTATGCGCGCGGAATTCCGCATCTGGCACGACGGTGATGACCTGTACCACATCATGTTCGACCAGCAGACCAAGAACCGCATCCGCGTAGACGCTTTCCCTGCGGCAAGCCAGCTCATCAACACCCTGATGACCGCCGTGCTCGACGGCGTTCGCGATAACCGCGCGCTGCGCCACAAGCTATTCCAGATTGACTACCTCACTACCCTGAGCAATCAGGCGGTGGTCTCGCTGCTGTACCACAAAAAACTCGACGACGAGTGGCGCGAACAGGCCGAAGCGCTGCGTGACGCGCTGCGCGCACAGGGGCTGAACGTGCACCTGATTGGCCGCGCAACCAAAACTAAAATCGCGCTGGATCAAGACTATATCGATGAGCGCCTGCCGGTTGCGGGCAAAGAGATGATCTATCGTCAGGTAGAGAACAGCTTCACCCAGCCGAACGCCGCGATGAACATTCAGATGCTGGAGTGGGCGCTGGATGCTACGCAGAATTCCAACGGCGACTTGCTGGAGCTGTACTGTGGCAACGGTAACTTCTCGCTGGCGCTGGCGCGCAACTTTAACCGCGTACTGGCGACCGAAATTGCCAAACCGTCCGTGGCGGCGGCGCAGTACAACATTGCGGCCAACCAGATCGATAACGTGCAGATTATCCGCATGGCGGCAGAAGAGTTTACCCAGGCGATGAACGGCGTGCGGGAATTTAACCGTCTGCAGGGCATTGATCTGAAAAGCTACCAATGCGAGACGATTTTCGTCGACCCACCGCGCAGCGGCCTGGACAGCGAAACTGAGAAGATGGTGCAGGCGTATCCGAACATTCTGTACATCTCCTGTAACCCAGAGACGCTGTGCCAGAACCTGGAAACGTTGAGCCAGACGCACAACATTTCACGCCTGGCGCTGTTCGATCAGTTCCCGTATACCCACCATATGGAATGCGGTGTACTGTTAACTTTTAAAAATCAATAAACAGCAATTAAAAATCACTTCAAAGTTCCCTGCATAATCGTATGTCGGGAACTTTATTTTTAATACTTTCTGGTAATCATTCTAAGTTACATCACCCTGCCCCAATGTAACGGGTGTCGCGACTACGGACTAAAGACAGTCGTGTTCACAATGAATACAGGCGAGTCATATATTGGGTGGCATATTAAACAGTTCTGGCTGAAGTCCAGTGGCGTTTATAATTATCGCAAGATCCATATCGGCCTGCATAATATCTAACAATAGAGCGGAATTTATTAGGTCAGAAGTGATAAAAAATATTTTTACACCATCCATGTGTGGCTCACTAGATGTGCCACACATGGATTGAGCAAGAAATCACTGCAATATTTTTATCGTTTTTTTCGAAAATTCAAATATTAGGTTATTGAACAAAGCATAAAGCATGGTTGAAATAGCAATCACACCAACTACGTGCATTAATGTCCCAACCAAAACCCATAAACTATTAACCTGCAATAAAAAAGGAGGCATCTTCATCGTTATCAACTGTATTTTCTCGATAACCAACCCACTAATTATACCATTAACAACAAACATATATGGTGATATTTTACCAGCAAACAATAAAAACTCAATAATGCCTTTGAAGTTACTCATTAATTTTTTAGAAAATAAAAATACCGTCAGCGATATATATAGGAATGACACATAAGTAAATGGGAATGCATATGGTATAAATATCGACAATACAAAAATAAAACAAAAGAATAGCAAAAAATAAAACTACTTGGTTTAAACCCAT
>NZ_JMPL01000188.1 GCF_000735365.1 Kluyvera ascorbata ATCC 33433
TAATTGACTGAAGCCCCGGATACAACGCGGGTTTTCCATGAATAAACAGTCTCTTGTCCTGAAGATCCCGGATCCTTGGCGCAAAAGCGAATCCGAGCAGATGCATCAGCGCGAAAACATGCTCAGTGAAACCTGCGGTGTCGGTGTAATGCTCTGTAATCTCCAGCTCGCTTTCGTGATACAGCAAGCCGTCAAGTACGTGAGTAGAATCGCGCACGCGGCTGATGACTTTGGTGTAAAACGGGCTGTACTGGTCCGAAATATGCGTGTAAATCTGAACGCCTGGCTCCTGACCGTACTTCAGATTGACCTGACCCGCATAACGCCCATGGCTGCCCACCCGAAAATTTTGCCCATCAGACGAGGAGGTTGTCCCATCGCCCCATAATGCCGCCAGAGGCCGTTTTTTCTGGGCATTGACCAACTCAGCCAGTGCTGCCGGGAGAATGACCATGCAGGTTATTTCAGCGGTGGCGGAATTTGAGCGAGATTTGCTACTTGAACGCACACACTCCGGGATTGCTCGAGCAAAGGCTTCAGGTAAACGTTTTGGTCGTCCACCCGTGCTGAGTGAACAACAGAAACAAGCAGTTGCAGAACGTATTGATGCCGGAATCAGTATTAGCGCTATAGCCCGGGAATTTAATACAACCCGACAAACCATACTTCGGGTAAAGGCAGGGCATCAACAGTCTTGAATATAAACCTCCATCGACTGTGAAGACAGGGACCGCATAAGGAACAGGTTTTATGCGATCCGCATATTTTTTCTTACATCATTTGAACAGTAGGTCTGATCAATATCTCGTTGATACTCGTGCGCTTCGGCAGGTTGACAGCAAATGCTATGACCTCAGCGATATCGGAAGGCGGAATAGCCCAGTCCAGTGCAGATTTTGCCACAGACTGGCTTTCCTCGTGAGTAATATGATCGGCTAATTCTGTTGCAATAGCGCCGGGCTCAATCACCATGACGCGAATGTCAGGCTGTAGTTCCACCCGAAGTGCTTCTGACCATCCATTTATCCCCCATTTTGTTGCCGCATACGCTGCAAACCCTGAAGGTGCGACCCGACCTGCTACAGACGAGATATTGACGAGATCGCCCTTGTTTCGACGCAATTGTGGGAGAAATACCTCTGTTACTGTCATTGCTCCTAGGAGGTTTGTTTCTATCATCTGGCGGTGTTCATCACGCTGGCTTGAATCAAAAGGGCCCGTTAGCATTACACCGGCATTATTTATCAGGATATCCACACCACCTAACGTTTGTTCAACCTGATTAGCCGCAGCCACAATCGATTCACGCTCTGTCACGTCAGCTTTAATCGCAATTGCTCCGTGCCCCAGCTCGCTGGCCAAAACATCAATACGTTCGAATCGACGGGCCAAAAGCACAACCGTAATTCCGTTTCCTGCCAGTTCACGTGCGATAGCTTCACCTATACCAGAGGATGCTCCGGTAACAACAGCGACTCTTTTTTTCTTCTCAATATTCATAAAATTTCTTCCAATAGTTTAAGTCTGACCTCAGACGGGAATTAAGCTTTAGGCTCGACGAGATCCATCTGGGCACGATTCATGCGACCACCATAGACGCGAAGCCCGGACATAGCTTTATCCATTTCGTTTAACTCAGTAGTGGTAAACTGGATCTCTAAAGCGCCATGGTTTTCACGGAGATGGTTGATATTTCGTGTCCCGGGAATAGGAACAATCCAGGGTTTTTTGGCCAGAAGCCATGCAAGCGCGATCTGAGACGGTGTGGCGCCCTTACTGTCAGCGATAGCTTTCAGCTTTTCCACAAAGGGCCAGTTTTTCGCTAAGTTTTCAGGAGTAAAACGTTCAAAAGTGGAGCGTAAGTCGGTTTTGGGATCAAAATGCGTGTTTGCGCTCACCGTTCCGGTCAGATACCCCATGCCTATCGGCCCCCAGGGGACGAAACCAATTCCCAGCTCCTCGCAGGTATCCAGCACACCATTATGTTCCGGATCACGGTTCATGACAGAATATTCCGTCTGTACTGCGGTGACAGGCTGGATCGCATGAGCCTGACGGATGGTAGAAGGACTTGCTTCAGAAAGACCAAAATGTAGAACCTTGCCTTCTTTAATCAAATCCTGGATAGTCCCGGCTACGTCCTCTATGGGAACACCGGGATCAACGCGATGCTGATAATACAGATCGATACGGTCAGTGCGTAAACGCCTGAGAGAGGCCTCCAGCACTTTCCGGATATGTTTTGGCTGACTGTTCAACCCGCCATGTTGAATATCAAATCCAAATTTGCTGGCAATAAAGACCTGGTTACGAACAGGAGCAAGTGCCTCGCCAACCAGTTCTTCATTGGTATAAGGTCCATAAACTTCGGCGGTATCGAATAGCGTGATGCCTCTGGCGTGTGCCTCACGTATCGTTCTTATCCCCAGGGATTTATCCGCTGCCGCTCCGTAGTTAGCGCTGATACTCATACATCCGGCACCCAGTGCGGAAACCACCATAGCTCCAAGTTTTCGCGTCGGCATTGTCTGTGAACCTTGTCTGGCCTGTGCCGGTTTTGCTGTCGGCTCTGATGACGTTGCATGCGCCCTGTCAGGTAAGTTCCCCAAAATCAACCCTGCCCCCATTAAGGCAGAAGAAGACAGGAAATTGCGTCGGCTGAAAGCGTTTAGGCTTTCAGTGCGTTGTGCAGGACGGGGTTTTGGCTGACTCATATCGTTCTCCGCTTAATAAAGGTTTCACTATCAGGACGGATCCCCCTGATGAGGGCAGGTTACGTGGCCGGGACGACGCAACCTGTTATGGTCATTCGGACCAGTTTTGTAACCAGTATGCATAGGGTGTGGGTAATACAGCCTGCGGGTCGGAGGTTTCAAGCTCCCGCGCCGCGCGATATGGCCAGTGCGGATTAGCCAGCAATGTGCGGGCGAAAAAGATCACATCTACTTTACCGTCCTGTATGAATTCATTCGCTTCTTTAGCCTGAGTAATCATCCAGCTTGTCCCGACAGGAATGTTTTTCTCCCGGCGAACACGTGCAGCCCATGGAATCATAAAGTTTGCCGCCCACGGGATGTTCTCACCTGGCGTTGCCAGAGAAAGACCCACATCAACAAAATCAACTCCGGCATCCTTCAGCCAGCCGATTACTTTGAGTGATTCGCTGAAAGAATGTTCAGGACAGTCATCAAATTCAACCACGCCGAGGCGTACCGTTAAGGGGAAATTATCAGGCCAGAACTTGCGGACTTCAGCTACTGTCTCCAGTAAGAAGCGGGCACGCCCTTCAAGAGAACCGCCATATTCATCCGAACGGGTATTTGACTGTGAGGAAAGAAAACTTTGTGCCAGGAAACCATGGGCAAAATGCAGTTCCAGCCACTGGAAACCAGCCTGGCAGGCACGCTCTGCCGCTCGGGCAAAGTCCTGCTGCGTTTGTCGGATGTTATCTTTGGTCATTTCACGGGGAATATAGTCATTCCCGGGTACGAAGGGGACGGCGGAAGGCCCGACGGGCTCCCACGCCTGTGTATCATCTCGATCCAGAGGTGCGCCACCCTGCCATGGTGGCGTACAGCCGGCTTTTCGGCCCGCATGGGCGAGCTGAATCCCTGCGACAGCCCCGGCTGCCTTAATTGCTGCGGCAATGGACGACAGCCCTGAGATGTGTTCATCACTCCATAATCCGACATCACCGGGTGTAATTCGGCCCTCAGGTGCTACGGCAGTGGCTTCAACGACAACGAGACCAGCCCCCCCACGTGCGAGCATGGAATAATGGGTACTGTGCCAGTCATTGATAAAGCCATCGACAGCCTGGTACTGACACATGGGAGAAACTGCTATCCGATTACGTAGCGTAATATCTTTCAGCGAAAATGAAGAAAATAAACCTGTCACAAAGCACTCCATAAGCAGGAACATGATAGAAGCATTATTGACCACAAAGCGCTAAGATGGCTTGCTCACTTCACCACAATCATTGCCTGAAATGATTTATTTTTCATGAATTGGGTTATTGGCTTCCATAAATGATATTTTAATTTTTACGTTACTATTGAATCATGAGAGTTACCAGGACTAAGAGATGCAGGACTTTTCCTTAGAACAAAGCCTTAAAATGCTTGCTGAGAAAATTAACGAGATTGCACAATACGATGGTGATTTCACAACTGTAGTTCCGTCGTTATCGGTGCACCGACGAAATGCACCGACCACTCCCGTGCATTGTATCTATGGCATTGGCTTAGGTGTGGTTATTCAGGGCAGTAAAGAAGTGGTGCTGGGAGGAAAAGTAACTGGCTACCGCGCAGGGCAAACACTGCTCACCACACTTGAGCTTCCGGTCGTGTCACATGTTGCGACGGCGACAGAATCCGCACCGTTCCTGGGGATGATGGTCACTATTGAGCCCGCTGCTGTGATGCAGACGGCGGCAATGATCCCTTTTCGACCAGCGGCTAAATCATCGGTTTTTGATCCGCTGGCCGTTAATGAGCTTGACGCGGGACTTGCTGATACGTTGAGAAGACTGCTGTCACTGAATGACGAACCACCTTTAATTCAGCATCTTGCCCCGCTCATACAGCAGGAGATCATCATTCGGCTGCTGACAGGCCCCTATGGGAGTGCGCTTCGCCATATCGCATCACCGGGTTCGCCTGGGCAACAAATTTCCGGGGCAGTTGCCTGGCTTAAACAACACTTTACTCAGCCAGTCAGCATAGATGAGCTGGCTTCCCGCTCGTCGATGAGCACGTCATCATTTCGTCACCATTTCCGGTCAGTGACAGGGATGAGTCCGCTACAGTTTATCAAGAAGCTCAGACTTCAGGAGGCACGACAGCAAATGCTGAACAGCCATCTTGACGCGGTGAGCGCGGCGATAAAAGTAGGCTATGAGAGTGCTTCCCAGTTTAGCCGCGAGTACAGCAGAGAGTTTGGCGAGTCGCCGCTACGTGATATCAGACGTCTGCGTGAAGAAATAAACCAGTAAAATGTTCCCCTCGGCATGAATTCAGAAGGGTACTTCTGTGTCTTTTTTATGTAGTCATCCTTTATATAGAGCCACCGATAATTTTTGAGTCTGCTTTTCGAACAAAGCCGTCTGTCATAAAATTAGTCTTAGCGTAGGATATTTTCCGTTTTCCAAGCGGACCC
>NZ_JMPL01000189.1 GCF_000735365.1 Kluyvera ascorbata ATCC 33433
AATGCCTGGCACTAGTTCCAGGTCAGAAATAATCACAAATTACACGATAATTAAACAGATTATTTTCCATAGTTACCCATAGTGGATTATTTAATTATTCCAGATATACCGCGTTGGAGTTATTTTACTAATAAGTAAAATGACACTTATTTACGTTCGGCTGGAGAATCTTTAACAGGAAGAACGCTATAATACCGTTGCACCAAGGGAAATATTAATCACTCTTTATCAACGAGTTATATGCTATGGATCAGCAAACGTATATCACTACCCGAAGTCAACGTTACCTGCAGACTAAACCTCCTTCAACACCCTAGTTATCTTTGCTGCTTCCTCTGGCATCTGTTCTGTTTTTGTCTCCATGCATCGACGGTTATTAGTCCTGCCTGTCGTATAGGACACGCTTCGTCTTTCAATATGCTTATTAACACGACAAATTCACTTTGAAACGTATTGCATCCTGGGAGCCAGGCCCTGTCATCGAACTTCGCATTGGCTATTCTCCCGGCTTGCCACAATGCTGTTTTATCATCAAATTAAGGATTTCGTTATGACCCGTATCTCTTTCTGGAAAGGCGTAATGGCGTGGGTTAAGCTCGCCTCGTTGCTTTTTCTCACGCTGTTCGTTCTTCTCGCGCTGCCGCATCTGGGCGTCACGGGGATGAATTTCTCGGTGCAGTTTTTATCGTTTAAAATTGTGATCGTACTGTTTATCGTCGCCTATCTGGCGTTTGTGTTTTCTTACGGCAAACTGCGCTTAAAGCGCCGGGGTTTTTTGATGGCGGGCGTGGGGCATATTCTGGCGGTGGCGCTATTTAGCCTGCTGTTCTATCCGATCGTCGGTTTTGCGATTGCGCTATTTTATCTCGCCGCCGCGTATAAATTTGCGAGCATTAAGATTGGCTGCCAGTGTGAAGCGATGGGCTAATGGTGATGATGGGTTACCGATGCGGGTGCATCGGTAACCCATCAAGCCATCAGGAAGGGTCTTTAATACCGTTCAGCAGCTTTCTTACCCGTGGGCCAAGTACCCAGAATAGCACCAGGATAATCAGCAGAAGCAGTGCCGACAGCCCTTTATGGTTATTGATGAGGATAAAAATCATTGCCAGAGTCAAGGCGTGAATCCTTATTGTTGTGCGTTGTGTATTTTATGTCGTGATGGGATTAGCCCCAGACGCGAATAAAGTTAGTTGCGACAGTGATAACTACCCACACCAGCAAATAATAACGGCGGGAATCATTACGTGATTCCAGAGCGGCAAAATAATTAGCGCTATAAAATGCGGAAATAATAATGGCGACGGTGATGACAATATGCCAGACACCTTCTCTGATACCGATAACGGCGCTAATGGAGGCAAAGCAGATAACGATAGCAACGCCATTCAGGGCATTGCACATCAACCAACCCCACAGGCTCGATGGCCTGCTAAACATCTGTTCAAGTCTTAAAACCAATTAATCATTCATCCCGTCAATGCAAAGAGCGCTATAAAATGCATTCTATAGCCAGGCAGGGAGTTGACTAAAATCAAATTTAACGGTTTCTATAGGGAATTAATCTGAAACTGATATATATCAATTTACGCTATATTTTATGCGTTTCTTCTGTTTTAAAAATAGTAAAATCGATAAACCGCTATGATATATAAAGATAAAATGAAGAGATGTAGTGTTTTATTTTTACTGGTGTTTTCTATTTATTACCCACTTGGTGTGAGGTTAAATGCTACTGTTTAGCGAATGATAATCACTACCTTTATTATTATTTGGGCAGGATATTACCCGCGTTAATAACGGTTTCACAATAGCGATCGTTGATCGCTAAAATAAAAAAGGTAGGCCGGATAGCGCTTCGCTTATCCGGCCTACAATGTTGCCTTAACTCACCAGCATGAGTTTACTATTTCTCAGGCGTATAGCTCAGGATCACCTTATCATCCGGAATATGGGTGAATTGGGTAATCAGCTGATGATAATCCGCCAATGGATCGACATCTTTAAACTGCATCGGGTAGAAAATCTTACTCAGCGTCTCGATGGCGATAATGTTGTACGGGTTGTTATAGAAGTGATGGTACAGCGCACCGGTATGACCCGCGACGACGGCCGGAATACTGCTTACGCCCTGACGCGCCAGCAGCGCATTAAAGGCGCTCACCACATCAGCCTGCGGAACGTTGTAGCCAAATGGAATAATCGCCGTCCCTTTCCCCGGACGTTTGGAACCCGTCATCAGGTAGTAATCCGGGTTCATGGAGATGATTTTCTCGACCGAGATATTCCCGGTTGCGCCTGGCAGCAGCTGTGAGCCGATGTTCACGCCGCCCGCCGCTTCCACCAGACCGCCCCAGCCGTTGCGTGCATGGGTGAAGCAACAGCCGTTATCCAGCCCTGCAACCCCGGCAATCGGCTCGATAAACACGAGGGGTTTCTTCTCGACCTTGGCCAGACGCTGGTGAATAGTGTCCAGACGCTGCTGATAGAAGTTGATATAGGCCTGCGCGCGTTCGCTCTGACCCAGTACCTTACCGAGCATCGCGATGCTTGGCATGGTGTTCTCAACCGGATGCAGTTCGTAGTCAACGAAAACAACCGGCACGTGCAGCGCGTCAAGTTTTGCCAGCACGCCGCTTTGCACCAGCGACGGCTTCGCGCGCAGCTGGGCAATCATCAGATCCGGATGGCGAGAAATCACCGTCTCCAGATCCACGTTCCCTTGGTCGGAGAATTTCATATCGAGGATTTTATTCCGCCTCGGGCCATTTCCGCTTCAGCACGTTCCAGGTTTCGGTATCCTGCTTTTTCGGCAGGTTGTTCCACGCCACCACTTTGGCGAACGGATTGTCGCGCTCCAGCATCGCCAGCGTCAGAATATCGCGCCCATCCTGCAAAATGATGCGCTGCGGCTCCTGCGTAACCGTCACCGTCCGGTTGTCCATATCTTTGACCGTGACCGGCCAGTTGCCCGCCATGGCCAGCAGCGGTGAAAACAGCAGCGCTGCGCCTAATATTGCCTTCTTCATCGTCATGATTTCCCCGTCTTGCGATTATTGTTATGTCGTTAAACCATCGACCACCACGTGCGGTAGCCCTTGTGAACAATGTTCGACCCGGCCGCGCACGCCGTAAACGGTCGCCAGGTTTTGTGGAATGACCACCTCATCCGGCACGCCGCTTGCGACCAGCGCGCCGTTTTTCATCATCACGGCATATTCGGCGTGACGCAGGGCAATGTTGATATCGTGGATAACCACCACGGTGACGATATTGCGCAGCCGCGTCTCTCTGGCGACGATATCCATCACGTGAAACTGATAGTTGAGGTCAAGCGCACTGAGAGGCTCATCGAGCAGCAGCAGATCCGGCTGACGAACCAGAGACTGCGCCAGGCCAATCAGCTGTTTCTGGCCGCCGGAGAGCTGGTCGAGGAAGTGCATCGCCAGATGGGCGACGCCGAGTTTTTCCAGAATGGCGTAGGCTTCCTGCTCAGCGTTACCCTGGTGATAGCCGCTGGCGCGTCGCGCTACGATAACCGACTCCAGCGCGTGCAGGTGCACACCGGCAGGCAGCGACTGAGGCAGATAAACCACCTTTTGGGCACGCTTAGCCGGTATCAGCGTCATCAAATCTACGCCGTTCAGCGACAGTACGCCATGCGCGGGGTTGAGATCCGCCAGCGCGCGCAGCAGCGTTGACTTACCCGAACCGTTGGGGCCGAGCAGGGCGGTAATCTTGCCCCGTGGCAGCAGCGGTGTGGTCAGGCCGTCGATGATTTTCTTTTTGCCATACCCGGTATGCAGGTCGCGAATCGACAGTCCATCCATCACAGCGTCCCTCGGTGGCGAATGATAATACTCAGGAAGAACGGCACGCCCACGAGTGACGTCACGATACCCACCGGAATAATGACCCCGGTGACGATATTTTTAGACACCACCGACGCCAGCGACAGCACCAGTGCGCCAATCAGCATACTGCCGGGCAGGTAGAAGCGGTGGTCTTCGCCGAACATCATGCGGGAAATATGCGGTGCAACGAGACCGATAAAGCCAATTGGCCCCACAAACGCCACGGTCAGCGCCGAGATAATGCTGATGCGCAGCAGCGTGGCCAGACGCAGCTTGCGTACGTTGATACCAAAGCTGACGGCGCGGTCTTCGCCAAGACGCAGGGCGGTGAGCTTCCAGGCATTTTTCAATGACAGCGGGGCGATAATCAGCAGCGCGACCGCCAGAATGGCGAGCTTATCCCACGAAGCGCGGGCCAGGCTGCCCATCGTCCAGAACACCAGTCCCTGCAAGGTATCTTCGCTGGCAACGAACTGTAAAATAGAGATTAGCGCGTTAAAGGTGAAGACCAGCGCGATACCAAACAGCACCACGCCGGAGGTTGCAACCCGCGTCCAGCGGCTGATACCGTCGAGAATAAAGCAGGCCATCAGCGCAAAGACAAAGGCGTTCACCGAGATAAACCACTGGTCGGGAATACCCGGAATCCCAAGCCCAAGAATAATCGCCAGCGCTGCACCGAACGAGGCGGCAGAAGAGACACCGAGGGTAAACGGGCTGGCAAGCGGGTTGTTGAGGATAGTCTGCATCTCCGCCCCGGCAAGCCCTAAGCCCATGCCGACCAGAATGGCCATCAGCGCGAACGGTAAACGTAGCTCCCAGACGATCACGCGGGTGCCGGGGTCCGCTGCGTTGGCGTGGAACAGCGTTTGCCATAGCGTGGATACCGAGATACCCGAGGGGCCGAGGGTGAAATCAAGCAGCAGGGAGCAGAGGATACAGAGCAGCACGACACCGGCAAGCAGGTAACGCTGCATAACCACCCGGCGGTAGCGGGCGGCAATCGCCAGCGCGGGAGAGTCGGCGCTGGAGGCAAGGCTGGAATTCATCGGATAACCTTATGGAACAGGGTAAATTCAGTGAACCTCCCGCCTGTCCCGAGGCGAAAAATGCAGGATATCCAATATCCTGGAGAGTGCTGGCGACAATATATTGAATTGATAATGCTTATCAATTCAATATGAAAATAATTAGCGTTCCATTGATTATTTGTTTAACTAAAACCCTTACTCCGGCGCTCCCCCAGAAACGGAGGACAGAGAAAACCTGACACCAGGCTTACCAGCAACGCT
>NZ_JMPL01000190.1 GCF_000735365.1 Kluyvera ascorbata ATCC 33433
GTCCGAAGCCACCGTCAAACTGGCCGACGGCCGCGACTACCAGGCCGCGCTGGTGGGGACGAGCCCCGCGCACGACATCGCCGTGCTCAAGATCGGCGTCGGTTTCAAGCGCCCGCCGGCCGTGCCGGTCGGCACCAGTGCCGACCTCAAGGTGGGTCAGAAGGTGTTCGCTATCGGCAACCCCTTCGGCCTGGACTGGACGCTCACAACTGGTATCGTCTCCGCGCTCGACCGCTCGTTGCCGGGAGAAGCGGGCGGCCCGGCCATCGATCACCTGATCCAGACCGACGCCGCCATCAACCCCGGCAATTCCGGTGGCCCGCTGCTCGATTCGGCTGGGCGGCTGATCGGAATCAATACCGCCATCTACAGTCCGTCTGGCGCCTCGGCCGGCATAGGCTTTGCGGTGCCGGTCGATACCGTCATGCGCGTGGTGCCGCAACTCATAAAGACCGGCAAGTACATCCGTCCGGCGCTGGGCATCGAGGTGGATGAGCAGCTCAACGCGCGTCTGCAGGCGCTGACCGGCAGTAAGGGCGTATTCGTATTGCGCGTGACGCCGGGCTCGGCGGCGCACAGGGCCGGGCTCGTCGGCGTCGAGGTCACCGCAGGCGGCATCGTGCCCGGCGATCGCGTTATCAGCATCGACGGTATCGCCGTCGACGACGTCACCACATTACAGGCCCGGCTAGACGACAAGAACGTTGGAGATGTTGTGGTCTTGTTAGTGGAGCGGGCCGGCAAGACTCGCGAGATGCTTGTGGAACTACAACCGGGAGTTTGATGGAAAGTGGGTCATGGATCTGAACAGCGAAGCAGCCAAGCGACTTCAGCCTTGCGCCGAACTACGAGCCCTAGCTAGGGATGGTCTGAAGTAGCCCTGTATTTCCGGCTGACTTCAGCCACTGCTGATTTTGAAAGCGGTGAACCGATCAAAAACGATCGGATCACCCGCTCATTTCGGTGCTTTCAGCCGTCGCGAGCACCTTGCGACGGCCATTTTCCGCATTACAGGCGCACCTCTCCTGCGCTTGCCAGCAAATGTCGGCGGGCCATCCATAGGTTCGACAGGGCAAACAGCGTCACCAGTTGTGCAGTGTTCCTCACCAGCCCTCGGAAACGTACCTTGGTGTAGCCGAAACTGCCGCTTGATCACGCGAAACGGGGGCTCTACCTTCGCTCGCACTTGCGCCTTGGCCTTCTCGATCTTGCGCTTGGCTTTGTACAGGGCGCTGCGTTTATCGAGCATCTTGTAGGTGCTGCGGCGTGCTGCGACCTGCCAGATCACTTCTCGGTCGGCATGCTCGGAGCGCTTTTCGACGCCGGTGTAGCCGGCATCGGCGCAGACGACGTTCTCGTCGCCGTGCAGCAGCTTGTCGACGTGGGTGACATCCGCCACGGTGGCTGCCGTGCCCACCACGCTGTGTACCAGCCCCGATCCATCATCAACGCCGATGTGCGCCTTCATGCCAAAGTAATACTGGTTCCCCTTCTTGGTCTGGTGCATTTCCGGGTCGCGCTTGCCGTCCTGGTTCTTGGTTGAACTGGGCGCGTGGATCAGCGTGGCATCGACGATAGTGCCCTGGCGCAGCGACAGACCGCGATCCCCCAGGTAGCCATTGATCACGCAGAGGATGCCGGCTGCCAGCTCATGTTTCTCCAGCAGACGACGGAAGTTGAGGATGGTGGTTTCGTCAGGAATACGCTCCATGCTCAGCCCGGCTAACGGACGTAGGATGGTCGTCTCGTACAGCGCTTCTTCCATGGCCGGATCGCTGTAGCCGAACCAGTTCTGCATCAGATGGATACGCAGCATCGCCATCAAGGGATACGCCGGGCGACCTGAATCGACACGGGTTTAACAGACACCTCAGAGTCATTTAAGATGGCTTAAAGAGAGGTGCCCATGAGCGGTAAGCGTTATCCCGAAGAGTTTAAAATTGAAGCAGTCAAACAGGTTGTTGATCGTGGTTATTCTGTTTCCAGCGTTGCAACACGTCTCGATATCACCACCCACAGCCTTTACGCCTGGATAAAGAAGTACGGGCCGGATTCCTCCACTCATAAAGAACAGTCAGATGCTCAGACCGAGATCCGCCGTCTCCAGAAAGAGCTGAAGCGGGTTACTGACGAACGGGACATATTAAAAAAAGCCGCGGCGTACTTCGCAAAACTGTCCGACTGAGGTACGCCTTTATCCGTGACAACGCCCGTTGCTGGCCTGTTCGCCTGCTCTGTCGGGTGCTGGATGTTCATCCCAGTGGCTTTTACGCATGGCTTCAGCAGCCGCATTCACAACGCCATCGGGCAGACCTGAGACTGACAGGACAGATTAAACAGTTCTGGCTGGAATCGGGATGCGTCTATGGTTATCGCAAGATCCATCTGGATCTGCGGGACAGCGGGCAACAGTGCGGAGTCAACAGAGTCTGGCGACTGATGAAACGTGTCGGGATAAAGGCTCAGGTCGGATACCGGAGCCCGTGGGCACGTAAAGGCGAGGCCAGTATCGTGTCGCCCAACAGGCTCCAGCGACAGTTCAATCCGGATGCTCCGGATGAGCGTTGGGTAACCGACATAACCTATATCAGGACCCAAGAAGGCTGGCTGTATCTTGCTGTGGTTGTTGATCTGTTCTCACGCAAAATTATCGGCTGGTCCATGCAATCCCGGATGACAAAGGACATTGTCCTGAACGCACTGCTGATGGCTGTATGGCGGCGTAATCCCCAAAAACAGGTGCTGGTTCATTCGGATCAGGGCAGTCAGTACACAAGCCATGAGTGGCAGTCGTTCCTGAAATCACACGGACTGGAGGGCAGCATGAGCCGTCGCGGTAACTGCCACGATAATGCGGTTGCAGAAAGCTTTTTCAAGTTGTTGAAACGCGAACGGATAAAGAAAAAGATCTACGGAACGCGGGAGGAAGCCCGCAGCGATATTTTTGATTACATCGAAATGTTTTATAACAGTAAGCGTCGGCATGGTTCCAGCGATCAGATGTCACCGACAGAATATGAAAACCAGTATTATCAACGGCTCGGAAGTGTCTAGATTATCCGTGGCGATTCAGAACAACGGGGAAAACGCCTGCCCGATGCGATAGATCTTGTTGCTACCATCGAAGGTGATGTTATGCGGCACGATTTCCCGATACAAAGCCAAATCGCGAGTCGCCCCTGCTGGAGCCACGCCGAAGCGCTCAATCAGATCTGGGCGACCGATCTCACCGAAGAAGTAGAGCCGAAAATCTATGTAGGCCAGCCGATCGCGCTGGACCAGACTCAAGTCCTCAAGCCGCTTAGAAGGGGAACCAAGCATGAATTATCACTATAGGAAAAAATGAATATTTAATATGATAATCCATAAAATGCCATGGTTATAATCAAATTGATGATAATCAGCATTAATACTTATGTAACAGCTAGAATTTATGGCTTAAACGTAGGCAGTCATCGTATAGGCTGATGCTTCTATACCGTTATATTTATGCCATCCAACTATAAAACCTTGCTGCCCAATGCCATATAGCCCCCTCAGGCAATTTGCCCTTATCTACTGTTCTGGTCTGGGGATGAGCGATACCAGAATTACCTAACGACTCAGGGACCGAGAGCACAGGCGGCAGTGGCTCGTCATCTACCTTAATTCAAATTATTTTCAGATAGATATCATTCTTCTGAACATACCTGGTTAACGGCAGAATCTCACGATTCTGCCGTTTTTGTATTATTTTTCAGAGGAGTAGTAATGAACAATTCTGAAGGTTTGAAGTCATTTCAGCAATCGCTTTCTGGTCTGCCACAATGGGCATCAGAGCGGATTCTACAGCAAATAAACCAGTTAACAGACTACGAGCCAGTGATAGGTATTCTGGGTAAAACCGGAGCGGGAAAGAGTAGCCTTTGCAATGCCCTTTTTGCTGGTGATGTATCCCCGGTCAGCGATGTCACAGCCTGCACCCGTAATCCGCTGAGTTTTCGGCTGCAACTGGGCGAGCGTTTTATGACGTTGGTTGATTTGCCGGGTGTCGGTGAAAGTGAACGCAGGGATGCGGAATACGCTGCACTTTACCGTCAGCAACTTCCCCGACTTGACCTGGTATTGTGGCTGATCAAGGCCGATGATCGGGCGCTGGCGGTGGATGAGCATTTTTATCATCAGGTAATTGGTGAGTCATACCGGCATAAGGTGCTGTTTGTTATCAGCCAGTCGGACAAGACTGAACCCACCAGCGGTAGTGGTCAATTGTCCACGGCGCAGAAGCAGAATCTCAGCCGCAAAATCTGCCTGCTGCACGAGCTGTTTCAACCTGTACATCCGGTGTGTGCGGTGTCGGTCCGTCTGCAGTGGGGGTTACGGGTGATGGCCGAGCGGATGATAAAGTGTCTGCCACGTGAAGCCAGTAGCCCGGTGGTGGCGCAACTGCAGTCTCCCTTTCGCACAACGACAGTCCAGGAAAAAGCACGTGACGATTTTGGTGAAACGGTCGGCGCGGTACTGGACACGGTAAGTGCTTTCCCACTGATACCGGCTCCGGTACGGGCCGTAATACAGGCCGTCCGTGACACCGTGGTGTCCGTTGCCCGGGCTGTCTGGAATTTCTTCTTCTGAACGTTTAACGCCTGTCTGTTCTTTCCCGAGCCCTGTCGCTAGTGCGACAGGGCTTTCTTTTGTTTGTTTTCCCCATTATGAGGAATCTGCTTATGACCCGTCTGGCTTCGCGCTTTGGCGCTGCAAATCTTATTCGTCGTGACCGTCCGTTAACCCGTGAAGAGCTGTTTCGCGTGGTACCCAGCGTATTCAGCGAGGACAAACACGAATCCCGTAGTGAACGTTACACATATATTCCCACCATCTCTCTGCTGGACAGTCTGCATCGGGAGGGCTTTCAGCCGTTCTTTGCCTGTCAGACCCGTGTTCGTGACCCTGGTCGTCGTGAACATACGAAGCATATGTTGCGCCTGCGTCGGGAGGGACAGATTACCGGTAAACAGGTGCCTGAAATTATCCTGCTTAACTCCCATGATGGCACAAGTTCTTACCAGATGTT
>NZ_JMPL01000191.1 GCF_000735365.1 Kluyvera ascorbata ATCC 33433
GCAGCATGCTGGAAAGCATGCCGGGACATCATCAGGTCGAGGCATGGCCGTTGGCGGAGAAATGGCGCTGGCTAACGACCTGGCTGGTGTGGCGACGCGGGGCGATGAGCCGACAACTGGAAGCCTTTATTGCCCTTCTGGATGAACCAGCGGTTTCATCATAAAGACGCTGAGCGGATCGGGCTGATACGGCGCAAAAGCGTCGCACAGTTGATAGCCACAGCGCTGATACAGGCAGATAGCCGCATGTTGATGGACTCCCGTCTCCAGTTGCAATATGCGGCAACCGCGCTGCAATGCGGCGGTTTCCAGTTCTGCCAATAGTGTTTCACCCAGACGCTGTCCACGGTGCGTCGGGTTAATAAAGACCCGCTTCATCTCGCCCTGTCCTTCTTCTCCCAGCACAATCGCCCCGCATCCCACAGCCTCTTCACCTTTGCGGATAAGCATCACGATAAGCTGCTCGGACGGCAGCTGTGAGAGATCCAGCAGGTGATTGCTCTCCTCTGGATAGAGCGCCTCCTGATAGCGGTCAAGTTCAGCAATCAGGGCATTAACATCCGGGTTAGCAGCGTGTGTTATGGCAGTCGAGTACATAGCGGGTTCCTGTTCTATTGTTGTTTTTTTACTCTATCATTCGACCTCGTGTAGTCTCATACCATTAACTTATAATTGGCGCTGGCTATTGCGCTAACCACTTGTTAACGAGTAGTTTTATCCCCTGTTGTTTGCCCATGCAATGGAATAACCATGAACACGAAAGCGCGTAAAGTCATGATAATTGGTGCCGGCAATGTCGGCGCATCGGCAGCCTATGCGCTGCTGAATCAGAATATTTGCGAAGAATTAATCCTGGTCGATCTGAATAAAACCCGTGCCGAAGCCCATGCCCAGGACCTCAGCGATGCCGCGGCCTATATGCCGGGAATGATGACTATTTCCTGTCGCGACGTCAGCGACTGTGCGGATGTCGATATTGCGGTTATTACCGTTTCCGGCGGCGCGCTCAAGCCCGGTCAGACGAGGCTTGATGAACTGAAAAGCACCGCCAATATCGTTCACAGTATTGTTCCGCAGATGATGGCTGGCGGCTTTAACGGTATTTTCCTGATTGCCACCAACCCTTGTGACATCATCACTTGGCAGGTCTGGCAGCTCTCCGGCCTGCCGCGTAACCAGGTTATCGGTACCGGCGTATGGCTGGATACCACACGTCTACGTCGTAAGCTTGCTCAGGATCTGGAGATTGGCGCGCAGAGCATTGACGCATTTATTCTCGGTGAACACGGCGATAGTCAGTTCCCGGTCTGGTCACATTCGTCGGTGTACGGCTCCCCCATTGAAAATGTTTATCGGCATCGCACGGGGAAAGCGCTCGACCGTCAGGCCATGGCGGATAACGTACGCAAGCTGGGTTTCGAAATTTACGCGGGTAAAGGCTGCACGGAGTACGGTATTGCGGGAACGATTGCTGAAATTTGCCGCAACATCTTTACCGGTAGCCACCGCGCGCTGGCCATTTCCTGCATTCTGGATGGAGAGTATGGCGTTGATGGCGTGGCAATCGGTGTACCTGCGGTGCTCGCGCAAAGCGGTGTACAGCAGATAATCGAGCTTCAGTTGGCCGACGATGAGCGGGAGAAATTTGCCCGCTCGGTAGAGATTATTAAGACCAATATTACGCTGCTGCCAGCTTGAAACCACAGGCACAATAGTGTTGCACAGTCCGAATCTACCCTCGGACTGTGCGTTTGTGCGTGATTTTCTGGCACTGGACTTATTTCTCCCAGCGCGTATTCCACTCCCATAATCGGTTGAAATTGACGTCGTTAAGCTCTCGTAAAGCGCTGGAATTCGCTTTATACGGCCTTGCGGTGGTCGCCGCTGCCCCCCAAGGCGACAGCGCGTCGTAACCGCTATCGATAGTGCTATCAACAATTAACACCTGACCGTTCGCCGTTTTATCCGGCAGATAACCCGTCTTTCCAGCGCCCTGATCCCATGCGCGGCCGAGTTTCGCTTTGAACGCACCTTTATAGCCATCATCGGTGGTAAAACGGCTGTTCGTCACCAGAAAACCGTACGGATTATCCGGCAGCGTATTAGGAGCGAGCACATACGCTTCCGGCGAGCGACGGCTGGAGACGGTGTGAAAATGCACGCGGTCAAAGACGACGTTAGCGCGACCAAACACGTAATCCACATCGCCCTCTACGTAACTGTCCTGCATCAGTACGCGGTTGATCCTATCAGTCAGCGCCTCGTTGTGGCGATCGCTGACGTTGAGATACAGCGTATCCTGACGTCCCAACAGCCGGACGTGTTGTAGCTGGATACGATCACCGTCGGTACGCAACGCCACGCCCTGATGGGTACCCCCGTCCACCGTATCCAGCAAACTGTTAGCGATTGTCAGGTTATAGAGCTGTAAATCATGGCTTTGCGCCCAGAAAACGGCGGCACAGTTGGTGCCAATCAGCGCGCTGGTTTTTCCGGCGCACAGTGCGTACTGGTAGTAAGCCGGTGAACCCGGCGGGTAGCGGTCTGCGCTGACGGTTTTGCGATAGGTTGCTGGGCTAAACTGCGAGTCCAGCGCGAATTCGATTCTCACGTCCTGCGGCTGTTTGCCGGTACCAAAAAGGGTGATTGGCGGCGCATTGTCGGGGATATAAACCGTTCCGGTGTAAACGCCGGGATCGATGCGGATATAAAGGCGTTCGCTTCCCTGATGCTGGGCAATGGCAGCATCAATCGCTTGCTGAATATCATTATAGGGGGCCCCGGAGGTCGCGACGCGCCACGGAGTATTGTTGTCGGGAACGATGGGTTGGGGTTGCCAGGCTCCCTGCAAATCATGAACCTGCCCACCGTGGGCGAAATAGTTCTCTGCGGTATAGGCGACGGCTTCCTGCGCCGTCAACAGCGGCTTGCTTGCCGTACCCGTTGACGAAGCAGCGACGCAGCCCTGCAGCACCAGCGGCATACAGAGCAACGTCGACATTCCAGGGTAACGTAATCTTGTCATCGGTTCTCCATTAACAGCGTTAAATAGAAAAGAGGACCGATAATAATGGAACTACGTTTTATTTTTCAGGCCAGGGATCACGAATTCCCCGCATCAATATCATCGAACACCTGCTGAGCCAGATGCATCGTCGCATTTGCCGCCGGTAAACCGCAGTACAGCGCCGAGTGCATAATCAGCTCTTTCAGTTCGTCGCGGGTCACGCCGTTATTAAATGACGCCCTCAGATGCATTTTGAGTTCGGCTTCGCGGTTGAGTGCAATCAGCATGGCGATGGTTATCATGCTGCGCGTATGGTGACTCAGACCCGGACGCGTCCAGGTTTCACCCCAGGCGTAGCGCGTGATAAAGTCCTGAAACTCCTCGTTCAGCGGGGAAAGTTTCGCCACAGTGCGATCAACATGAGCGTCGCCTAGTACCTTTCGGCGAACCGCCATACCCTGCTGATAGCGTTCTTTATCCGCCATGATTCCTCCGTAAAAAAGCCACCAGCGCGGCATTAAATTCGTCGCTGGCTTCGATATTTGATAAATGTGAGGCCGGGAGACAGACCTGGAACGCGTCATCAATCTGTTGATGCAGGAAATCGGCATCGTCCACGGTAGTAACCGGATCATTTTCCCCGGCGATAATCAGCATCGGCACATGAATAGCCGCCACCTCGGCACGCAAGTCTGCGGCGGCAAGCGCATCGCAGCATTCGGCGTAGCCTTCTGCTTCTGACTCGGCCAACTGATGACACAGTTGCTCTACCACCGCGGGATGATGCTCACGGAAGGCATGAGTAAACCAGCGATCCGCAGAGCCGGCGGCAACCACGCCCATGCCTTCACTGCGCACGGTACGCGCTCGCGATAACCAGCCCGCCTGCTCGCCAATTTTAGCCGCGGTGTTCGCCACAACAACCGCCTCAAAACGTTCCGGCGCGAAGCGTGCCAGCCACAGTCCGGTCAGGCCACCCATTGAAATACCGCAGAAACTGGCGCGTTCGATATTCAGATGATCGAGCAGCGTAATCACGTCCTCACCCAGCTGTGACAACGTCACCTTTCCGCGTTTCGTCGTTTGTCCATGACCGTGCGTATCGTAGCGCAGCACCCGAAAGTGTTCGGTCAGCGCGGGCATTTGCGCGTCCCACATCGTGAGCGTCGTGCCCAGTGAGTTTGATAACACCAGTACCGGTGCCTTTTCCGGTCCGTCGAGGCGATAATGGATATTCATGTCCCTAACTCCTGAAAGCGCGCCAATATCTGGCGCACAAAGTGGTCCGCGCTACCGACAGCGTTTGCCGGATCCAGCAGCTGCGTAAGTTGCTCTGAAGAAAGATGCTGGCTCACCAGCGAATCCTTTTCCAGTAGCGGTCGTAACGGACAATCAAGCGCGATTGCCCGATGGCAAATTTTTTCAATCAGATGGTGGGCATCCGCTTTACCAATATGGGCCGCTAGTGCCTGAGTGACGGATTCAGCCATGATCAGGCCATGAGTGATATCGAGGTTATCACGCATCTTTTGCGCATTAACCTGCATCCCTGAAAGCAAATATTCGCTGTTTTCGAGCACGCCCCCCGCCAGCATCACCAGCTGCGGAAGCGTTTCCCATTCGGCCTGCCAGCCACCCAGCGCGCGTTCGTGCTGTTGAATCTGGCTCGCATACAGCGTCGCCATCAGCCCCGGCGTACGAGCGACCGCCGCAAGGATCGCAGCACAGCTAACCGGATTACGTTTATGCGGCATCGCGGACGAACCGCCTCGCCCTTCCGCAATGGGTTCACTCACTTCAGCGACTTCCGTTTGCATCATCAACGCAAAGTCATTGGCGAACTTACCAAGGGTCGCGCAAAGACCGGCATACCAGCTCGCCAGCTCAATAATACGGTCTCGCTGGCTATGCCAT
>NZ_JMPL01000192.1 GCF_000735365.1 Kluyvera ascorbata ATCC 33433
ATTTAGCTTACGCGCGTCGGCGACCATGCCTTCGGCGGTGCGGCTCATGGTCTGGGCAAACAGGGTGCCGTTTTCGCCCACGGCTTTTTTCAGTCGCGGCAGCACGTCCCAGATGGATTCGCGGCTGGCGGCCACAATGCTCGGGTTGGTGGTGACACCGACAATCGGGAAAATTCGGGCCAGACGTTCCACTTCCTGTACGTTGGCGGTATCCAGATACAGTTCCATGCTATTTCCTCTTAAAGTTCCAGTTCGTGTTGCAGCAGGCTGGCGATAGCGTCGGCAGAGGCGGCGTTAACCAGAGCGCTGCGGAATTCTTCATGCATGATGCGGCGGGCCAGGCGCGAGAAGATGCGCATATGCTGGTCTCCGGCGGCATGTTTGTTCAGCGTCAGCATAATGATGAACTGCGCCTCGTCATCGCCCCAGGCCACCGGTGCGGGCAGGCGGGCGACGCTGATGGTCGACTGCTCAATATGTTCAGACTTGCTGTGCGGAATGGCGAAGCTGAAGCCCAGCCCGGTGGAGAAGACCGCTTCTCGCGCCCACAGGTCGGCTTCCAGCTTGCGCGGGTAACGGCAGCGTCCGGCGAGCAGCAGGTTGTCGGTCATCCCTTTGATGACCTCTTCTTTGCTGCGCCAGTCGTTGTCGAGCGAAATACAGCGCGGGGTAATCAGCGGGGCGTCCTGCTGACTCATGCGGAACTGGGCGAGCAGATGCTCCACTTCCAACGACGTACGGCAGGCCATTGCCTGGTTGAGCAACTGACGGCAGGCGCGGCTGTCGAGCTGCGCCAGACGCGCTTTGGTCGCCGGAATCGACGGCGCGCTCATGCTGATTTCGTCCATTCCGAGCCCAACCAGCAGCGGCAGTACCGAGCCTTTAGCGCCCAGCTCGCCGCACAGGCCAATCCATTTCCCCTGACGATGCACCGCCTGCACGGCGAAATCGAGGGCGCGCAGGAAGGCCGGATTCAGACTGTTGTAGTGGCGAGTCACTTTGGCATTATCGCGGTCAACCGCCAGCAGATACTGGGTCAGGTCGTTGCTGCCGATACTGAAGAAATCAATTTCTTCACAGCACTGATCGATGATGAACATCACCGACGGCACTTCCAGCATGATGCCCAGCGGAATGCGCTCATCAAACGGCACGTGTTCGCTGCGCAACTGCTGTTTAGCTTCGGCCACCTTCTCTTTGACCCATAAAATCTCTTCCATGGAGGAGATCATCGGAATCATGATTTTCAGGCTGCCGTGGGCGGAAGCGCGGAGAATCGCGCGCAGCTGGGTGGTGAACAGTGCGGAGTACTCTTCATAAATGCGTACCGCACGGTAGCCAAGGAACGGGTTGTTCTCCGCCGGGATATTGAGGTAATCCACCGGCTTATCGCCGCCGATGTCCATGGTGCGGATAATAATGCTACGCCCTTCGGCGGACTCCAGCGCCTGGCAGAAAATGTTATACAGCTCGCTTTCGCTCGGTTCGCTGGCTCTGTCCATATAGAGCATTTCGGTGCGGAACAGGCCGACGGCCTCCGCGCCATTGCCAAAGGCCGCCTGTGCTTCAACGGAGTGGGCAATGTTGGCGGCAACTTCCAGACGAATGCCGTCGGCGGTGCGCGCTTCTTTATGCAGCCACACGCTTTGCTGTTCGCGAATGGCGGCCTGTACGCGTGCTTCCTGTTGGTAGTAACGGGAGATGGCCTCCGTTGGGGCAACAATCACCGCGCCCGCGTTGCCATCGAGATAAACCGGCTGGTTCTGCCACGGCGTCAGCGCTTCAATCTCCACGCCCACGAGGGTCGGAATATTAAAGGAGCGAGCGAGAATGACCGTGTGCGAGGTGGTGCCGCCGCTTTGCAGCAGCAGGCCTTTGAGCAGGGTTTTGTCCAGTTCGAGGAACTGGCTTGGGGTCAATTCTTCCGCAACGCAGATGGACGGCTGGGTAAGCTGGCCCGGTGCCGGGAAGCGGTCTTCACCATAAATATGTTGCAGCAGCTGGAAGCCGACGTCGCGCACGTCCAGCGCGCGCTCTTGTAAATAGCTGCTGCTGGAGCGGGCAAATTCGGCGCAGAAGTGGTTGGCGCTCTCAACGATGGCCTGCGCGCAGCTCAGACCGTTATTCACGCCTGCCAGTAAATGCTGGCGCAGCGAGGTATCGGTGGCGAGCGAACGGTGCGCTTCCAGGATGGCGCTGGCGGTACTGTCGTTGTCTAACAGCCGCAGTTCCAGCGTTCTGACCAGCCGCGTCAGGCCACTATCCAGCGCTGCCTGTTCTTGCTCTGCGCTTTTGGCGGGCGGCAGTTCACCGAGGTTGTTGAGATCCAGCGCCGCAAGGCGAGTGAGCACGCCGCCCGCGCTGCCGTTGCAGACCGGCAGCGCGCGAAATAGCGTCGGGTTGAGGCGAGTTAAGGACTCCGGCAGTGCCTCCTGCTCGACGTTGGCAACCTCGCGCCAGCGGCGCATCGCACAGGGGAAACTCCTCTTTCAGCCAGGCGGAGAGGCGTTGATGTGCGCTCTGTTCATCCGCACCGTTCAGCAGCAGGCGGCAGCTATCGCCCGACAGCGTATCGGTGCCGATAATCGCCAGCGCGCTTTTAGCATTGCCCTTACGGTCCGTGCGCAGGTTATGCCACTCAATATCGCAGCTAAATGTGTTGCACAGCGTCTCCACGTGACTGGCCGGGCGGGCGTGGACGCCGTTCGGTAATTCACAGACAAATTCAACAACCAATGCCATAACCTTCTCTCCCAAATCATTCGATATGGGTAACAGAATAGGGGGCTTGTGAAGGGCCATGCTATCTGACATTTATGTCAAAAACTGGACAAATGTATGGTCTGCTGGAAAATGCGAGCAACCTCACAGGTTGCTCGCCTGGTGTGTTTTGCGCGTTGTTGCGCTAACTTTGAGGTCGCTCGCATTTTTCTTCTGACATTACAAAAATCCAGTAAATGCACTTTTTATCCACTGTCTGTCCCGCCGCCAATTGCCTATTGTTTGCCACAACACCCTAATAGACATGGGCCGAAGAAGCCCAGGAGCGACTGATGAAAGAATTGGTGCAAATACTCAAAAACACCCGTCAGCATTTAATGACTGGCGTGTCGCACATGATCCCGTTTGTTGTTGCAGGCGGCATTTTACTGGCCGTCTCCGTCATGCTGTACGGCAAAGGGGCCGTACCTGATGTAGCAACCGACCCTAACCTGAAAAAGCTATTTGATATTGGCGTCGCGGGCCTGACGCTGATGGTACCGTTCCTGGCCGCCTACATTGGTTACTCGATTGCTGAACGTTCTGCGCTGGCGCCTTGCGCCATCGGCGCGTGGGTAGGTAATAGCTTTGGTGCGGGCTTCTTCGGCGCGCTGATTGCCGGGATTATTGGCGGCATCGTGGTCTACTACCTGAAGAAAATTCCGGTGCACAAAGTGCTGCGCTCGGTGATGCCTATCTTCGTGATTCCTATCGTCGGCACCTTTATTACCGCGGGCGTCATGATGTGGGGGCTGGGCGAGCCGGTGGGGCTGCTGACCTCCAGCCTGACGCAGTGGCTGCAAGGCATGCAGGCTGGCAGCATCGTGGTGCTGGCGGTGATTATGGGCCTGATGCTGGCGTTCGATATGGGCGGCCCGGTGAATAAAGTGGCCTACGCTTTCATGCTGATCTGCGTTTCTCAGGGCGTCTATACCGTGGTGGCGATTGCCGCCGTCGGCATCTGCGTTCCGCCGCTGGGTTTGGGGCTAGCGACGCTGATTAACCGTAAAAACTTTAACAATGAAGAGCGTGAAGCGGGGAAAGCCGCGCTGGTCATGGGCTGCGTAGGGGTAACTGAAGGGGCGATTCCGTTCGCGGCGGCCGACCCGCTGCGCGTCATCCCTTCCATTATACTGGGTTCCGTCTGCGGCACCGTCACCGCCGCGCTGATGGGGGCACAGTGCTACGCCGGGTGGGGCGGCTTGATTGTCCTGCCGGTGGTTGAAGGCAAGCTGGGCTACCTGCTAGCGATTGTGGTTGGTGCGGTAGTGACGGCGGTTAGCGTCAACGTCCTGAAAAGCCTGGCGCGTAAGAACAAAAAAGCGGTTGTCGAAAAAGAAGACGACTTAGATTTAGATTTTGAAATTAACTAATTGAGAAGGTAGAAGATTATGACCAATATTATTGCGGTAACAGCTTGTCCTTCCGGTGTAGCACACACTTACATGGCAGCGGAAGCGCTGGAGAGTGCGGCAAAATCGAAAGGCTGGAACGTGAAGGTCGAAACGCAGGGGTCAATTGGTCAGGAAAATGAGCTGACGGCGAGCGATGTAGCCGCAGCCGACATGGTGATTCTGACCAAAGATATCGGCATTAAGGCCGAAGAGCGTTTTACAGGGAAAACCATCGTGCGGGTGAATATTAGCGATGCGGTTAAACGCGCCGACGCTATTATGAATAAGATCGAGGCACACTTAGCGCAAAGCGCGTAAGTTTGACCCCGATACAATAGAAACTCAGCAACTGGCGGGCGCGAAAGGATTTTTTGCGCCCGCCAGCGTTTGTTTTCTGCAAGGAGGAGACGATGACGGTAACGAGCGGAAGAATGCTAGTGGCAGTAACGGCCTGCGTCAGTGGGGTTGCCCACACGTATATGGCGGCGGAACGTCTGGAAAAACTCTGTCAGCAGGAAAAGTGGACGATAAAGATAGAAACGCAAGGTGCGCTCGGCATTGAAAATGCGCTGACGGAAGAGGACATCCGCCGTGCAGACGCGGTGCTCCTGATTACCGATATTGAGCTGAACGGTGCAGACCGTTT
>NZ_JMPL01000193.1 GCF_000735365.1 Kluyvera ascorbata ATCC 33433
CATCCTGCAGCCAGCGGACTTTCTCCGCCAACTGATACTGGGTGTAGGCGGCATGGGTGTTAGTAAGGTCGCCCTTTTGCAGAGCGACAATCTCCACCTCATAGCCCATCTCAATAAACGCCACAATCTGGTTCAGGACGAAGGTCTCTGACGATAACGGGAATTTCAGCAGAAAGAAGCTGACTTTCATCGGCCCTCCCGGATGCGGCTAAGCACCGATTCGATCATGGTGAAGCCCTTCTGGCGTTCCCCTTCTACTGCGGCGGCAACGCGCTCACCCAGCGCCGGAAGCTGATTAAGGATATCGCCAACGACGCTCTGCATCGAACCATCCAACAGGTGGCGAATGTCGATAGCCATCTCCGGCATCCCCAATTGCTGCATGATGCCTGCGGACTTGTGCTCGTAGTTAATGGCAATCGCCGGGGTGCCAAAGTTCATGGAGATAATCGCCGAATGCAGACGTGTGCCGATGGTCAGCTCGCAGGAGGCGAGGATCTTGCCAATCTCCACGTCGTTCAGTTCATCCATGGCGATATGGAAATGCTCGCGGTTTTCCACAAACTGCGCCATACGCAGCGCGACCATGCGGTCATCGCGGTTATAACGGTCGATACTGGTACAGGTTGAGAGCGCCAGCACCTGATAACCGTCAGCAATCATGCGGTTCACCACCTCGGCAAAGGCTTTTTCGTACGCCTGCTGGGTGGTGCCAAGGCGTTTATCGAACGGCTCCAGCTCGCGCAGGGTAATCGCCACGGTTTTGCGCTGTGCGGTCAGGTTCAGCCAGTGCTGCACCGCGTAGCTCGGTTCAAAGCTATCGTTACGGTGCTCAACCAGCCAGGCGGTGTCCACCCCCTGCTCCACTTTCGAGGTATCAATCTCCGCTTTTGCCATCAGCTCGCGGCTCACCGTCTCACGCAGGATCAGCGCATTGGTGCGGCCAAAGGTGTAATTCGCTAGCTGGTTAAAGTCCGGATTCTGGAACGGCCCTACGCTGTGGCCAATCATGTAGATCGGCTTATTGGCCATAAAAGCGCACAGCGGGTATTCAAAGTGGGTCAAGCCGTAAAGATCGACGTAGTTCGAGCCGCCAACCTGGATAATCGCATCGTAATTGCCGAGAAAGCGCACAAACTCATGGAACTCCGGCGCAATTTCAAAGTTACGCAGTTTGCCCTCTCCGGTCACCTTCGCCAGCAGGATCTTGTGCTGGAAGCGGCGGCGCAGCACTTTCTTCACGCGCCCGCTCATGCCCCCTGCCGCCTGCTGCTTCTGGCTCAGCTGATACAGCGGATCGGCGATAATCTCACGCCCCTGCAACCAGGAAGAACTGACAGGGAAACGGCTCATCACGTCCATTTCAACGTCCGGCTGTTGGCGGACGATGGCATCGAGCAGCCCGCGCATAATGGCGCTATCGCCGCGGTTGCCGCAGGTGTGATTTCCCAAAATTAATAATTTCATCATGGCCTCATCAAAGGGGTTTCAAGCAAATCAATTAGGGACGCGTAGCAGCGTCTTCAGTTTCTGGCTCCGACAGAGCGGTTTTTTAAGTTCAATCAGCAGGCTATTGCGCGACAGCACAATCACCAGCGCAAAGCTGAGCACGCCAACCAGCACCTGTAACGCCAGTAGCATCGGCAGCGACACGCTGTCCGCCAGCAGTCGGCCGACCGCATAGCTGGTGATAAGCGTTGGTAGTGAAAGCCGGAACGGCAGCCACAGGCTCAGCAGGTAGTCACGGTAGCCCGGCCCCAGCACCGGTTTTATCATCACGAAGTAGCTGAGAATGGTGTTGATGATTTGCACCAGCAGGAAGCCGAGCGTGACGCCAATCGCGCCGCCCATCTCTCCGCCGACAATCACCGCAGGAATAAACAGAAAGGTTTTAAACACGTTGAATTTAAAGCTGATATCCACGCGCGCTTTGGCCATCAGCAGCGAGCCAATCGGGTTACCTACCGAGCGCAGCAGCCCCACCACGCACAGCAATTGCAGGATAGGTACGATGTGCATCCACTTCTCGCCAAACACCAGCGGTACAAAGTTATTGCTCACCACCATCAGCCCCAGCAGCGCCGGGAAGTTGATAATCCCCACCACCGACAGCAGCTTGTAGAAGTTCACCCGCAGTTTGTCGTTATCGTCCTGAATTTTGGCAAACGCCGGGAACAACACGCGGGTGATGATCGGGTTGAGCTTCATTGGTGGCACCACCGCCACGTTATAGGCCAGGTTGTAGCCACCCGCCACGCTCGCCCCGAGAATGCGTGCGAGCGTCAGGGTAGAGAGATTGGTGTTGATATAGTTAACGATGCTGTCCGCCGTTAGCCACGCGCCAAAACGCAGGTTGGGCATCACGGTAGCTAGCGAAAAATGCAGACCCGGACGGTAAATTTTGCGGCCAAAGTAGCCGAACAGCAGCGTACGCACCGCGCTGTTCACCAGATAACCGAGAATGGCTGTCATCGCCAGCGGCCAGAAGCAGGCGCTCACCACCGTAAAGGTGAAGCCCGACAGCACGGCGGCGGTCTCAATGGAACCAATCTTGTTGAACTCCAGCTCCTTTTGCATCAGCGCGCGGAACTGCTGGCCGTGGGGAATCACCGCGAACGCCAGCGACAAGGTTTTAATCAGGGGCGCTAAGTCCGGATTGTTAAGCAGATTGGCGATGGTATCGCTCAGCAGATAGACCGCCGCAAAGACCACCACTCCGAGGCCCACATTCAGCCAGTAGAGCGTGGTCAGCTCCAGGTGGCTGATTGCTTTACGCTGGATAATCGAGTTGGCAATGCCGAAATCCGACAGCGTGTCCGCCAGCGCGATTATCACCAGCGACACGGTCAGCAGACCAAACTGATGGCCGTCAAACAGCCGCGCCAGCACGGTCATCTGCGCCAGCCCGAGGCCAATAATCACCACCGTTGCCATCGCCGACCATTTCGCGCCGTTAATGGTTTTTTCTCGTAAGCCCATGTTACGTCCTCAATAGGCTGCTTTATTGACGAAGCCTTTAAACACCGTCAGGAAAACAATTTTGATATCGAGCCACAGGCTCCACTCGCGGATGTATTCGAGGTCGAACTCCACGCGTTTTTCCATTTTTTCCAGGGTGTCGGTCTCGCCACGCCAGCCGTTGATCTGCGCCCAGCCGGTAATACCGGGCTTCACTTTGTGGCGCAGCATGTAGCCCTCAATCAACTGACGATACTGTTCGTTGTGCGCCACCGCGTGCGGACGTGGGCCGACGATAGACATTCCGCCGGTAAGAACGTTGATAAACTGCGGCAGTTCATCGAGAGAAGTTCGACGCAGGAAGTTGCCTACACGTGTCACACGCGGGTCGTTCTGCGTCGCCTGCGTGACCACTTTGTCGTTCTCCATCACCTTCATGGAGCGGAATTTCCATACCTTGATAGATTTGCCGTCCATGCCATAACGGGTCTGACGGAAGATGATTGGCCCCGGCGAACTCAGCTTCACCGCCAACGCGATGCAGCACAGCGCCGGTGAGATAAGCAGCAGAATGCCGCTGGCCAGCACGATATCCTCCAGCCGTTTCAGGATGCGGTTCACGCCAGAGAGCGGCGTGTCGTACAGCGGAACAACGGGAATACCGTTCACCACTTCGACGCGCGAATGCAGGATGTTGAAGGTGAAGACGTCAGGGATCAGCAGCACGGTGCAGGTGGTGTCCGCTAAGTCGCGCACCAGATTTTTAATCTGGATTTCGTCCTGCATCGCCATGGAGATATAGACGTTGTGGATTTTGCCGTTACGCGCATCGTCCAGCAGCTGTTCAAAGTTGCCCATCCAGTCAGTGTTAACGCCGCCTGGTTTCGCATCGTGATAGCAGCCGACTACCGCATAGCCGAGCCATGGCTGATTGCGGAAGCTTTCCAGCAGCGCCTGCCCTTCCGGCATATCACCGGCCACCGCCACATAGCGGGTGTTATAACCACGATGGCGCAACACGCCCGCGCCGTAGCGGATGAACGCCCGGCTCGCCAGCATGCCAATGGTGCTCAGCAGATACCAGGCCAGCCACATGGAGAAGTTGGTATTAAAGTCGTCGTTAAACGCCAGCAGCCCAGCGGTAAAGACTAAGCTCAGCGTCCAGTTTTGCAGCAACAGCAGTAGCTCAGTGGTAATACGGACGCCGCGCCATGAACGATAAAAATCAGTGATCCCACCAATCATCTGGAATACCACCAGCGTGACCAGTGCCATCAACAGATGCAGGTACAAAAACGGCAACGCGACCGCCTGACACACCAGCCACAGCCCACCTATCATGATGGTGATATCTGAAAAACGTTGCACCATGGAGATTAACGATGCATTCGTTTTGGCTCGTTCGCGCTTTTTTAGAGTCGTCATCGTCGGTCCTATTTCGTCGTTTTCCCTCGCCCCGACCCTCTC
>NZ_JMPL01000194.1 GCF_000735365.1 Kluyvera ascorbata ATCC 33433
TGGCTTATCTGTTCTTTTATCTCAGGGCATTTTTGTATAATCATTCGTTCTAGTTGCTGATCGTCATTAATGAAATCATAATTTCTAGGGAGGTTTAGAGAGTTAAAATAAATCATTAAAGGTTTGATTAACGTCCGTTTATCTTTTAATTCCTCTTCTACTAGTTTGAATGTTAATTGTTTCTTCAGTTTATAATTATCATTCTTCTGTGTGATTTTTTGACTAACCAGTGAGAATATTCCAGTAAGGATCACACCACTTAAAGTAGCACCTACGGTAATAAGTTGTGTAACAGTATTGGCTTCCATTGATAGAACTCTATTAATCATAAGTGGTTACATACAATATCATCGTGAGAACAAACAGTACATACTCAAATCATCACATCACATCACATCACATCACATCACAAGATTAGGTAGGTGAGAGGAGCATATTAAAATGGCAATTCTATCAGGGTGAAGAACATCATGCATAATGCATCACGTAGTGGGATATGTGGATGCTACAAGGTAGGCCGCTTCAACAGGTGGTAAACTCTCTATGTACATCAACGCTACGAGCAGGAAAGGAATCATAAGTACTTTGCACTGAACGTCACAGAGTACGGAAATGGCAAAGCACAGTTAACACAACTGAAGTTATCACGTACAATATCATATTCATACCTCGTTCCTTTTGGGTAGGTTTGTTGATGGTTGGAACGGGGTATGAAACCTACAATAAAGTTATTGCTCCAACTGCCGATAATATCCGTGTATGTCACATTGATAATCATGGATGCTTATATGAAAACCAGTACTAAACTAATCTGGGGCTTTGTAATCGTAGCAACGTATTTCCATTTCAAAGATGGAACGCCGACAAATGCCGTTGCAGAAACTGAATCAGTAAAACTAACAGACCAAGAAAAGCAGGATGCTCAAGACTTTGCACAAGCACTAATCCAGCGTGATTATACGTGTAATGAAGTAACAGCATTCAGCAATGCTAACTTCTCTGGATATGTAGAGATAGGCTGTGATGATCGCCAATTATTCAAAGTAAGTAAAAATGCATCTGGTAGATGGATTGTTGAACCACAGTAGTAATCCTAAAAAAGCCCTATATACTTTTCCTATAGGGCTTTTGTGTTACTATCTACAGCACATGTACATAACAAATGATAGTAAAATGAAAATTACTGTAGATAATATCTCTGAAATGTTCGAAGGAACGAAAGAACTTTTAATTGGTGGTTTAATAACTGCAATCACTGGTGCAATTATTATTGTTAATGTTAGTGAAGTAGTATCCGCTAAAATTCCATTAATGATAATAGCAATATTTCTTTTTACGGTTGTACCGGGTTTCTTTGCGATGTTGTTTTCACCACTAACTAAGATAACTGCAAAGTTATTCGATATTAAAAGTAGCACTGCGATATGCCGTGTATTATCGGGCATATACTTTATACTGTACTGGTATGTACCTTTAATCATAGTTAACATGATTATCACAAGTATCATGTACATGGGTAGTGGCGATGGTGGATTAAGAGCATGTTTTGCAATAGGGTGTTTTATCATTGCCGTAGTACAAACAAGAAAGTTTTTCAGATTACTTACTGCATAATATGTGCTAATGATGGGGTATAAGATGAGATGTTTTATGATTGCAGTACTATTACCGTTCACATCATATGCATCAATACCCGACTTCCAATGTTGGGATATACATAATGATGCTTTCAGTACTGATGGTAGCATATACGCAACTCGTTATACTGATAAGATGCCACCACCATATGGTTCATATCATTATGAAACAGCACCAAATGAGCAGTACTATAAAGAGATTGTAATAACCAATGAAAGATTTGGTGATGGATATTATTATGGTACATCATACATGAATAAAGAAGGTACATTGTATGACGATATAAAATGTAAACCTCTCTAAAGTAAGCCCACAAACACGTGGGCTTTTTTACGTCCTAAATACTCCTATACGCACATAGGAGGCTCGCATGATCACTTACCTACATTATCCCCGCGGCACTCTCGTAATCGCACCTGATGGCTCTCAGAGCGGTTATGAACCCACACGTCAAGATATCCCCAATACCGTACACCTACGCCTACCTGCACCTTACTACATCGATATCTTCATTGATTCATATTGCACAGTACTAAGACATAAATACATACATGTTAACCACACATTGCAGTACGCAAGACTAGGAACGAAGCGATATCCAATCAACTATGCAGGGTACGAAGCAAACACTATTCAGTACTTGAACGCATTAGGGGATGAACTAGAACTATGCGGCTCATTATTGGGCGAACATATCCCCTACAGAGTCAGCATTTTTATGCAGTAAAGTGCATGGCTAATCGTTGTGGCATAGGGTGAGAGCTAAAGTATCATTTCCAGATAATCACATAACTCATTGATTATAAAATAAGAAGGTACTCCCAAGGGGGGCAATCAAAGCGAGTTTTCGCCCACGCATTGATTTAAATATAAATGCAAAATTAAAGCATATCCGAACCGATGATGAATAATGCTTGCATAAATAATGCATAAAAAGGAATAGAACAAATGAAACATATTAGCATGAACGCACTTGCAAAACAGTACGGCTACGACGAATCCACAGTACGCCAATGGCGTGATAAAGGTATGCCTTATGGTGAAGGTATTGAAGAATCACAAACACGTGAATGGATTGTTGATAATATAATTAAACCATTACGCGATACCGATACAAAAGAACAAATAGAACTTGAACGTCTCAAAAAACTAAAGGCCGAAGCAAGCCTATCAGAATTAGAATTAATGGAAAAAGAAAACCAGGTAGTAAATTGTGAGTACGTAGAACAAGTGCTAACAGCCTATCTATTCCAGATTAAAACAACAATTAAAAGTATCCCCAATAAGATCTATCTAGAACTATTTGCAATGGACGATGCAAAAGACCTACGCGACAAACTAAAAGAAGTTATAGATACACATCTTTATTCACTGGGTGAAATGGAATTTGAACTACCAGAGGATGGAGAAATATTAGATCATGAACCAGAACCAGAAGAAACTAACGACACTTCTACAGAAAGTACTACCGACGATCAAGCCACCGAAGATACAGAAAACGAGTGAGTGGATCAAAGCTGGTGGAGTAATGAAATTAATTGATGGGCCGGGTATGGGTTTAGATTTCGTACCTTTCGCTTTTCAATGTGAACCAATGGATATTGCACAAGCACGTAGTACTAAAAAGATTGTAATCCAAGCATGTAGTCAATTATTAAAAACACAAGTTATGACGGCAATAGCCATGAACAAAATGGCTAATGATCCGGCTAATTTTGCATTTGCCAGTAGTTCAGCAGACGAGATTAAAAAATTCAGACTTGGTAAGTTCATGCCAGTAGTAGATTCTTCACCAGTACTATCACCCCTTGTAACAGACAAGAGCGATAAGAACGCCGCGAACAATGCGAAGCAAACAGAATTAAAGAACGGCACATTCATTTACTGGCTTAATCTTAATACACCAGGAAACCTACGTGGTATTACATGTTCAACAGTACTACTTGATGAGGTATCAAACGTAGATATTGGTGAAGAAGGGAACCCAATTAAACTAGCAGAAGCCCGTACTTCTACATTTGGTGATGATGCATTGATAGTAGTTGCCAGTACTCCACTATTCAAAAATGATTTAATCAATAGTGAATTCAATCTTAGTGATAAAAGATACTGGTTCGTTAAACATGAATGTGGTCATGAATATAAATTTGAATGGGATCAAGTTAAATTTGAATTCAAGCAACTTGAAAATGGTCGTGCAATTCCAGATTCAAATAGTAGTAAATTGATTTGTCCAGGGTGTGGAAAAGAAATAGACGAACACACACGCCACCAAATGGTAAACAAAGGCCGATGGATTGCTACTAATCCAGATGGTGAAAAAGGTGTAGTAGGTTATCAGATTAGCCGTATGTATTCGCCACTTGGAACTATCGAAGATATGGTTTCAAGGTATGCCGACGCTCTTTATTCGTTTAATCTCCAAACGTTCTATAACAACGAACTAGGGGAAGTATACGAAGACGAATATGAAAAAGAACTTGATATTATCCAACTTGAACAAACACGTGATGATTCATTTAACCTACATAATATTCCAGAACAGGCATTAGCAACCGTAATATCTGTAGATCAGCAACTCGATAGGCTAGAGGCGTCGGTGATTGCCTTTGATGAAAAGAACGTATGGGTACTTTGTCATGAATTCTTTTACTCTCATGATTGTACGAAACTAGAAGCCGCAGCATGGAATGAATTAGATAAATTCTGTAGACAGGATTTTAAAACCCCACAGGGGCGTACTGTACCTA
>NZ_JMPL01000195.1 GCF_000735365.1 Kluyvera ascorbata ATCC 33433
TTCGCTGGGCTTAAAGACCAGCGTGTTACCCGCCAGCAGCGCCGGAACGATATGACCGTTCGGCAGATGCCCGGGAAAGTTATAAGGGCCGAAAACCGCCAGCACACCGTGCGGACGGTGACGCAGTGACGCTGCACCGTCCGCCATCTCGGTATGGCTCTCTCCGGTACGGCTGTGATAAGACTTGATGGAGATGGCGATTTTATTGATCATCGCCACCACTTCCGTTGCCGCTTCCCAGCGCGGTTTGCCGGTTTCACGAGCAATCGTTTCAGCGAGCGACGTTTTATTCACTTCCAGCAGCCCGGCAAAAGCCTCGACTATCCTCTGACGTTCCCACAGCGGCAGACGAGCCCAGGCGGGAAAGGCCGAGCGTGCCGCCGCGACCGACATCGCCACCTGGACGGAATCCGCATCGTTACCCTGCCACACCGTCTCTGCGGTTACCGGGTTTACGCTCTGACGCACCGCGCCATGGCCTTTCAGCCACTGTCCGTTAATCCATAGGCTCATTATTTTTTCTCCTCAGGGCACAGGCGTACCAGGCGAACGGCATCGCCCGGGTGGCAGTTCAGGGCATCGGACTGTTCAGCGTTTAACGTCAGGACATCAGCCTGCGGGTCCGCATGCACCAGCATGGCGCGATAGTGCTGATACTGTTCATTTGCCACTACGCACAGCGGCAGGTCCGTTCCCGCCGGTTCACCCGCGACCACCGTGACCAGGCGGCTTTTGCGCACCGCGCGTACGCGGTCAATATCGCACTCCAGCGTCGGCCCGCCGTCGAAAATGTCGACATAATCACGATAGCGGAAGCCCTCTTTTTCCAGCACGGCACGTGCAGGCGCCGTTTGCGGATGCACCTGACCAATCACTGCCCGCGCCTCTTCGCTAAGAAAATCGGTGTAGATCGGGTGCTTTGGCATCAGTTCGGCGATAAAGGCTTTCTGCCCGGTACCGCAGAGATAATCCGCACGGGCGAACTCCATTGAGAAAAAGCGCTTGCCGAGGCTCTCCCAGAACGGCGAATAGCCGTGGTCGTCGATGACGCCGCGCATCTCCGCCACCACCTTGTGGTTAAAGCGGTCGCGAAAGGCGGCCATAAACAGAAAACGTGAGGATGACAGCAGGTGTCCGTTGCTCTCTTTGCGCCATTCTGGGTCAAGAAACAGTGAGCACAGTTCGCTACTGCCGGTGTGATCGTTGGTCAGAAACAGCGTTGGCAGCGCGTTGTAGACGTTCAGCTCTTTTGACGCATGCACCAACGTGCCAACCCGGTAGTTATACCAGGGATCGTTAATGCCGACGGCCACCTCAATGGCGCAGACCCCCACCACATCACCGCTGCGGGTATCTTCCAGCACGAACACAAAGCCCTGGTCGCCGCGCGGCAGCGTCCCCTGCCAGGTGGCCTGCGAGCGGGCAATGCGTGCTCCGAGCGTCGCTTCATCCTGCGGTAGCGAGGTCAGCCCGCCGCCCGTTTTCCCGGCGAGTTTTAGCAGACCGGACAAGTCACCGGACGTGATTGGACGGATTATCATCATGATGATTCTCCCGCGACAAAACGTTCACAGGCCGCGGCGAAACGGTTCAGACCGAGCGTCACATCCTCTTCATTGACGATGAGCGCAGGGGCAAAACGCACCACGTTGGCGCCAGCAATCAGCACCATCAGCCCCTCTTCGGCGGCCAGCAGGCTAATCTGCTTGGCTTTTCCGGCGTATTCGTCACGCAGCGCGCAGCCAATCAGCAGGCCGATGCCGCGAATCTCGTTGAACAATCCAAACTGGGCATTTATGGCCTGTAAGCGCTCTTTAAACCACTGTTCGCGCTGTTTGACGCCGTTTAACACCGCAGGCGTATTGATGATAGAAAGCACCTCACCCGCGACCGCGCAGGCCAGCGGGTTACCGCCGTAGGTGGTGCCGTGGGTGCCGACGGTCATGACGCTCGCCACCTCTTCACGCGCCAGCAGCGCACCAATCGGGAAGCCGCCGCCCAGCGCTTTCGCAGTGGTGAGCAGATCCGGCGTGATGCCATAGTGCATGTAGGCGTACAGTTCGCCGGTGCGGCCTACGCCGGTCTGTACTTCATCGAAAATCAGCACCGCATGGTGGCGGTCGCACAGCTCGCGCAGTTCACGTAAAAACGCAGGCGTCGCCGGGATCACCCCACCTTCCCCCTGAATAGGCTCGACAATCACCGCGCAGGTGCTGTCATCAATCAGCATGCGCGCAGATTCCAGATCGTTATATATTCCGTGACGCACGTCCGGCGGCAGCGGCGCAAAGTCCTGCGAATAAGCGGGCTGGCCGCCAGCGGTAACGGTAAACAGCGTGCGGCCGTGAAACGCATTTTTGAACGCCACAATGCCGCTTTTATGTGCGCCGAAGCGGTCATGGGCGAATTTACGCGCCGTTTTCAGCGCCGCTTCATTGGCCTCCGCCCCGGAGTTACAAAAGAAAATGCGGTCAGCAAAGGTGGCATCAATCAACTGCTTCGCCAGCCTTAACGCCGGTTCATTGGTATAGCCGTTGCCGGTATGCCAGAATTTCGTCGCCTGCTCGGTCAGGGCGCGGACCATCGCGGGATGCGCGTGTCCCAGGGCATTCACGGCAATCCCGCCCGCAAAATCGATATACCCTTTTCCCTCTTGATCCCACAGCCAGGCCCCCTCACCGCGAACAGGAATAAACGGTGCCGGTGCGTATACCTGCATCATCCACTGATCAAAATACTGACGGCTGATTGACTGAGACATAGCGACCTCGATAAGTAAATAAATGGTTTATTTTATGTTAATAATTTGAGTGCGTTTCACCTTAAATGTAGATTGCACGGTTCGTGCCAGCGAGAGATAAAAATGCATAAACGAGGTTTGACAACGAAATATCAATAAGTTACATCAGTCACTTATTCATACAAAATGCATAAAAAGTGAATATTAGTGACAACAGTCGATGATTGCAGGGTGAAATTAAGAAATATTATGCATCAGCAAAATATCATTCTGGATTTGTGATCAACTGCGAAATTTATCGTAGATTTACGCCTCATTACGGCGCAGATTGCCTCAATCTGGTGCGTTTTTTGCTCGGTAACATGGCAGTAACGATAAAAGAAATTGGTGATACCACCGGCCGGAAGCAGCGAGCCACGTTAAATTCTGCTACTATCCCGTCACAATTCACCAGGTAAAGTGACTCCGACTATGAAATTTGTCTCTTTTAATATCAACGGCCTGCGCGCCCGCCCTCATCAACTGGAAGCCATCGTTGAAAAACATCAACCTGATGTGATTGGCCTGCAGGAGACAAAAGTTCACGACGACATGTTTCCGTTGGAAGACGTGGCTAAACTCGGTTACCACGTTTTCTACCACGGGCAAAAAGGCCACTACGGCGTGGCGCTGCTGACCAAAGCCGAGCCGATTGCGGTACACCGTGGTTTCCCGACCGATGACCCTGAAGCGCAGCGTCGTCTGATCATCGCCGAAGTCCCGTCGCCGTTTGGTAATGTGACGGTGATGAACGGCTATTTCCCGCAGGGAGAGAGCCGTGACCATGAAACTAAATTCCCGGCCAAGACTAAGTTTTATCAGGATTTGCAGGACTATCTGGAAACCCGACTGAGCAAAGAGAACCCGGTGTTGATTATGGGCGACATGAACATCAGCCCGACCGACCTCGATATCGGGATTGGTGAAGACAGCCGTAAACGCTGGCTGCGCACCGGTAAGTGTTCGTTCCTGCCGGAAGAACGCGAGTGGATGCAGCGTCTGCTGGGCTGGGGTCTGGTGGATACGTTCCGTAATGCGAATCCGGAGACTAACGATCGTTTTTCGTGGTTTGACTATCGTTCCAAGGGGTTTGACGATAATCGTGGGCTGCGTATTGATTTGCTGTTGGCGAGCCAACCGCTGGCGGCGCACTGCGTGGAGACGGGGATTGATTATGAGATCCGTGGGATGGAGAAGCCGTCGGATCATGCGCCTGTGTGGGCGACGTTTAAGTAGTCTCGAATTTGCTAGTTTGGCGAAGCTGTTCCGTTCACTTTTCGTTAGGTGGAATATGAAGTTCCATCACCGGTGAACGGGCCAAGGGGGGCGGCCGCGCCCCCCTTCGCAATCCCCGCGGCCCCGCAGGGAAATCGGTGCTTCGCACTGCGCTCGCCTACGACTCCAGCCTGCGGCACGGCGAAACTCGACATCCTGTCTCGGTTCGCCTCAGGACGCCATCCATGGCGTCCTGACCTTGTCTTCCATTCTCCGGCTCGCCGATTTCCAGCGGGGACTCATCGGTTTCAGTGACATTTGTGTTGTTTTTTGCTGTTAACTG
>NZ_JMPL01000196.1 GCF_000735365.1 Kluyvera ascorbata ATCC 33433
AACAGTTTCAACCAGTCCGGCCAGCCTGGTAAACTCATCATTGACTGTGACTACTGTGCAGGCCGCTTATACCATTACCGCAGGCCAGCAAACCGATACAGACCAGAATACAAAAGCCACGTTAACGTTAATGCTGAAGGATGCAGCCACTACCCCTAATGCTGTAAAAGGCCAGACTGTATCCTTCAGCATTACGCCTGCTGACGCTGGCGTGGCTGTCTCAAATGTTGTTGATAACCAGGATGGGACCTACACTGCGGTGCTGACCGCTACTAAAGCACAGCAATATGCCATAACCGCTCAGGTTAATGGTGCGGCATTTGGTAATACACTGCCTAATCTGCAGGGCTCTGTTCAGACTGTTGCCGCTGCGCCCGATGCAGCTCACACTATCGTTGAGCCTTTTAATAATCTTGCCCAGGCTGCCATTGCGGCTGATACCCAGAATGTGGGATTTCAGACTCACCTGTTTGACCGGTTTGATAATGTGCCAACGTGGACGGATACGGATATTCAGGTAACGGTACCCGGATTCAATGCTGCAAATGTGACGACGACAAAGGATGCCGCGACCAATACTATCAGCGTAACCGCAGGGGCAACAGGAGCTGCAGATAAGGTTTCCTATATTGCGGAAAAGGTGGTGCTGACAAAGTCGGGGGGACAAGATCTGCTGGCTAACGCAGAGCTGTCGAAACTGACGGTCGTACCAAAAATTACAGAAATTACATATAGGAATATAAATTTTAAAGCTTCTCTTGAACGTGGCGGAAAGCAATTAGTTCTTCCCAGACCTGTATACAATAAAGCATCATGGTACCCAGTTAATCCATCCACGGGGCAAAGTTTTAGCACTGCAGATTTAGACATTACCTCTCCATTCGATAATACAGCTGGTCGTAATGATACGTCGATGGATGTCAGATATCCAAGTGCTCCAGCTACATTTAAGCAAACAGTGACGGTTAAATTAACTGACGCGATTCTGTATAAAAAGGATATCGGATCACATCTAAGCATTTACCGAGCTTATTATAATGTACCGCCAACAAGTTTCGATGTTTGTGAGGTTGCGGATGGTGATTCATGTGGTCGTACCGGACCAGAGTGGACGTTGGTAACTCAAATTGCTGCAGATGACGCATATATTCTATCAAGAGATTTTTCTACAACATATATCACAATGATTACTCCTCCTGACAGACATAGTTCTTGCTTCGTGAGGTATTGGAAGAATGGTGCGCCAAATGCTTATACAACGATCAGTAGTGGATGCGGTGGGGCAGTTGATTATGGCCCCGGACCAGACACTTGGATTGGAGGACTAAGTCGTAGTTATTATCCCTATCAGTAACATGTGATAGCCCTCTATTCTGCCAGCTTGACTAATTAAGTCTGGAGAAACAAAAGTTACCTACTGAAATAAGCGGCATAATGCTGGCCATCGTAATGGCCAGCATTTCAAAGGATAAAATTAATAACCTGGGTTTAGTATCCATTTAACGAACTTGTTGCCGTGCTGCATCCACCTCAAGCGGGATCTTCAGCATATAGCTCTCTTCAGAGGTATAATCAGTTTTCTTAAGAGCCACTTAGGCTGGGTGAAGGGAAACAAGTTCGTATCGGAGATGGACACTTTTTAGTAATTGACCGCAGAGTTGGGTATCGTGATTTTAAAAGCTGGCCTGCGCGTGAGTGGTGAGCTTCAACACGAAAGATACATTGTATCTTGGTTGATATCACCGAAGGACAGTAGAATTTTATTTCTTTAAGTGCGTCGTTTTTTATGGGCTGCTGGAAGATTCTGCACCTCTTAATTTCAGGGCTTTATTAAACTGTGGTTTTCTGGTAGGTTTTCTGGTAGGTTTTCTAGGGATTGCTAATTTATAATTTTCCCTGGAGTATTAGTGATGCTCGTTTCATATAATGAAATAAAACATTTGTCAGATATTCATACGGTTTACGAGATAGATGCTGATGTTTTAGATAGAAATTCAAATACAAAATCAATACAACGAAAACTCGGTAGGTTGTGGGATGTTGCCAGGGATGCCGACTATTGTGTTTGTTTTGTTGAAACAGATCTCTATGGCCCCGCCGGATTTACCATGCCTGGCAGTGAAGCCACGAATGATATGCCTTCTTTATTATTTTTTATTCAGAATTCATGTCGCTTTGAAGATGTTGAGAGTTTATGGATACATGAATCAATCCATCACCAACAAATGACTACAGGGCGTTTATCTATTGGTGGCGATGGGTATCCTTATTGGGACGGTGTAAGATATAACTTCCAGTCTCTTCCTGATTTGCTTTATACAGAAGGTCATCCGGAGTTTGCTGAACAAGTTATAAATGTATTGAAATACTATGCTCAACCTTGGGAATTAGAAGCTCAACGCGATAATTGGGATACTAATAACCTTACGTTTCGGATAGGCAAAAGTCTTGTCGATAAATATGGAACATGCTGGAAAGACGACTGGGATGAGGAAAAACGTAAAGTCTTAATTAGTCATCATGGATTGGGCTATGCGTTTAGAGATTTATTAACTCGTGAATGAGGCTTCGCATAAATGTGGCAAAGAATATGGGATGCCGGCCGTCGTTAGCCGACGGAGCAACTGTAAACTGCAAAGCCCATTTATGTGATGGGATAAAGGGCGAGGGAATTCTCGCCTTAAGGATCAAGTAAAAGTCGAATATTTCATCCTCGTTTAAATGATAAGGGTGTGCGTTGATTATTGCTAGCTCAAGCTGATAGCGAGGAACTTAATAGGTAAGCAACAGCAGGCTTTGTTTAGAAGGGATGCGCTATTTACCGAGGCAGGGATGCCTCCATTACTCGTGATCAACCAAAAAAATGATAGCAAAGACCGATAATGTGACGCTTTGATTCTGAATGGTTACTATCAATGGATAATAGCAAAGATCACTATTTCTTCGTTGATTGATCGGGATAAATACATTGGTGTACGGGCCCCATTCGCATAGGTAAAAAAGCAACCCTGGATTTTTTTACCAGTCAAAAATGTCGAAACCTTCCAGCATATCACCCGCGACATCAAAACACAGTGTGGTACGCTGGTGTTGCTTCATCCTGGTTATTACGATCCTCCTGTAAATCTTCGATATTCCCATGCGTTTTAACCGTAATACCGGTATTCGCTATGCATATAATCTCAGCAGGTAACCGCTCCCCGTGTTTTGTACCCACTCAGCATCACCGTAGGCATCATAACGATATGAGACGAGAATAGTGGCGCATTACCGTTGTCCGTGATATGGACGCCGCTACATATTGCACCTCTCAGAATAGCCATTTCTGGTAGCACTGGTATGTTATCATTCGGGGATATCCGTTGAGATGTTGTCTCTTCATTTTGCCCAGTTCCCTGGTGGTGAGATGGTTGCTGATGTTGATGTGTCTTTTGCCAGAATGGAATTGTGTTTTCATCATATGAATTTCTCCCTATACCGGTTGCCAGTACAATAGCTGGCGACCGGTGTGTCATGGATGGTTATAGGTTGCTGGCTTTCCCGGTGAACCTTGTGCAATCAGGGGGCGGTGTTTAGGGTGGCGTCGGGTAAATCACGAGATACAGATATCCGCAGGAGCCCAGTGTATCGGCTTCACAGGTGAGACTATTGTGGTGCAAGGTGACGCATTGAGCTCGTGCCGGATGGAGTCTTCCGGTAGTGAGCATTAACTCCAGTTCTCTGAGTATTAAAGGAAAGACTTGGTCAAGCTGACGGGCGTCGGCCTCACTGAAGGTACCATTAATACTGGACCGGTCGGCCAGATAATGCAGCCGGCGATTTTCCAGCACCAGTCTGGCGCCAAAACGGGGTAAGACATCACGATATAAGCCCCAGTTCAGGGGCAATATTGTTGAGGGCATCTTTGCTCCGATCGTTAGTTTAAAGTGACACACATCAGACGTACGTAAGCACCGTAACCGTCTTTATGTCGTTCGGCATAAACTGCAAGCACGCCGGGTATGTCCTGCACCTCCTTGCCAGAATACGCGCTGCAGTTGCCGCGCCAGCGGTATTTACCCATGCTGAATGGGAAGAGGCGGCTGTGTGGATGTTGCTGATGAATCGTCATGGCTTCGTGGCGGGGAACTATCTTCATTGGGGTGTACTCCAGGTTCACAAAAGGCCTTGTTCAGCAAAGGACAGGATCTGCCGGTGACTGACAATAAAGTGGTCGGG
>NZ_JMPL01000197.1 GCF_000735365.1 Kluyvera ascorbata ATCC 33433
TCGATAGTCCCTCTAATACACGGATAAATCGGTGATATCACCACATCAACCAGACTAAAAGCCTGAAATGTTGAATGCATTAATTTAAACAGAGAGAAACGGGAGGGAGAAGAGAAGTGGTGCTGATACCCAGAGTCGAACTGGGGACCTCACCCTTACCAAGGGTGCGCTCTACCAACTGAGCCATATCAGCACGTCTGGAGCGGGCAGCGGGAATCGAACCCGCATCATCAGCTTGGAAGGCTGAGGTAATAGCCATTATACGATGCCCGCATCCTAAAACTCGGCTACCCAGTTCTTTCTGTGCCAAAAAAAAGAGATTGCTCTCTTTTCTTTGTTTGAGTTCGTCATTTTACCGACCAACTCTGGCTTCGCAATGCTTAGCCGGAAAGTGGTGGTGGGGGAAGGATTCGAACCTTCGAAGTCTGTGACGGCAGATTTACAGTCTGCTCCCTTTGGCCGCTCGGGAACCCCACCAGGTACTTGATGGTGCCGACTACCGGAATCGAACTGGTGACCTACTGATTACAAGTCAGTTGCTCTACCTACTGAGCTAAGTCGGCATCAAGTAGCGCGCATTCTATGGAGACCTGCGGCGACATGCAACTAAAAATTTGCATAAAATGTTCTATCGCTCATGTTTTGTGCGTTCGCGCGTAAAAACTCAGCAAAATAGTATTTTCGTGAACAAAAATAGCGCAATTCTCTCTATTCTCTGCGGCTTGCTGTTGCCATTTCAGGTCTAGTAGCTCCCGACTAGCTGTCGTCATTAGCGGCTTCGCTTCTTTACTATTCCCTATCACTTACGCTCGCTGGTTGCATTGGCAACAAACTCTGGGGTTTTCTCACGAAAGCACCACTCATTTGGATTTTTTCTTCTTTTTATAATCCATCTGGTGTTAACCTCCTGCCCATTGTCCTGATTAACTGAATGTGAAGCGTCGCGTGTTATCAGCGCGGCAGCCAGAACATGCTTATGAGAAAACAAGAGCAAACGTTAATGACACCTTATCTACAGTTCGATCGTAGCCAGTGGGCGGCGCTTCGCGATTCCGTGCCAATGACCCTGACTGAAGGCGAAATTACACGCTTAAAAGGTATCAACGAAGATCTGTCGCTAGAAGAAGTGGCGGAAATCTATTTGCCTTTGTCCCGTTTACTGAACTTCTATATTAGTTCTAACCTGCGCCGCCAGGCGGTGCTGGAACAATTCCTTGGCACCAACGGCCAGCGTATTCCTTATATCATCAGCATCGCCGGCAGCGTGGCGGTAGGTAAAAGTACAACCGCTCGTGTTCTCCAGGCGCTTCTCAGCCGCTGGCCAGAGCATCGCCGCGTTGAGCTCATTACCACCGATGGCTTCCTGCACCCTAATGAGGTGTTGAAAGAGCGCGGGTTGATGAAGAAGAAAGGCTTCCCACAGTCTTATGATATGCATCGACTGGTGAAGTTTGTCTCTGACCTGAAGTCAGGAGTACCGGACGTGACGGCACCGGTTTATTCCCATCTTATTTATGATGTTATTCCTGATGGCGATAAAACGGTCACCCACCCAGATATACTCATTCTGGAGGGGCTCAATGTACTACAAAGCGGAATGGATTATCCTCACGACCCACACCATGTATTTGTATCCGATTTCGTTGATTTCTCTATTTATGTCGATGCTCCGGAGCAGTTATTACAATCCTGGTATATCAATCGTTTCCTGAAATTCCGCGAAGGTGCCTTCACCGATCCAGATTCTTATTTCCATAACTATGCACAGCTTTCTAAAGAAGAGGCAATTAACGTTGCGACTTCATTGTGGAATGAGATTAACCTCAGGAATTTAAACGAAAATATCCTACCAACGCGTGAGCGCGCAAGTCTGATCCTGACAAAAAGCGCCAACCACTCTGTTGAGCAAGTTCGTCTTCGGAAATAATCGAGATAAAAGAAAAGGGAGCCGCGGCTCCCTTTTTTTATTCTGCGCTACGTAGCGAAATTTCGCCGCCCATCCAGGGTTTAATCACCCCTTCCTGCTCCAGTAATAAAGCACCTTGAGTATCGATCCCACGGGAAATACCAAATATCTCTTTATCACCGATAATTAATTTCACTGGACGGTTAATAAAGTTATCTAATTTATCCCAACGGGACAGATATGGGGCTAATCCCTCCTGTTCAAAGAGGTGCAGCGCGTCATGTAATTCATTGATCAACCTCGCCGCCAGGACATTGCGATCGATAACGATCCCCGCCTCCTGTAGGTTAATCCACCCCTGATTAATGACATCGTTTTCGACGCGACGCATCACAAGGTTAATCCCAGCACCAATGACAATTTGCGCAGCATCACCGGTTTTACCGGTCAGTTCCACCAGAATGCCGGCCAGTTTGCGGTCGTTGAGATAGAGGTCATTTGGCCACTTCACCCGAACCTTCTCGGCGCCCAAACTTTGTAATACTTCGGCCATGACAATACCGATAACCAAACTTAGGCCAATCGCTGCGGCAGGCCCCTGCTCTAAGCGCCAGTACATGGACAAATAGAGGTTAGCGCCGAACGGTGAGAACCACTTACGACCGCGGCGGCCTCGGCCAGCCTGCTGATATTCAGCCACACAGGCATCACCGGATTTCAATTCACCAATGCGATCGAGCAAATATTGGTTGGTAGAGTCAATCACCGGCAGTACGGCCACATCCCCATAATCCACAGCACGTTGAATCCGCTCCGCTTCCAATAGCTGGATTGGCTCCGGCAGGCAGTAGCCCTTACCGGGAACGGTAAAGACATCAACACCCCAGTCGCGTAACGTCTGGATATGTTTGTTGATCGCCGCGCGGCTCATGCCAAGTTTCTCCCCCAGCTGCTCCCCGGAGTGGAAATCACCATCGGCTAGCAAGGAAATGAGCGTTAATGGCACCGTATTATCTTTCATTTGATTACCTCAACCGCATTTACTTCACCTGTTTGTCCAATAAAGCGGACTTCAGGCTCAAGCCAGACGTTAAATTTGTCGCCCACCTGCTGGCGGACATGGTGTGCTAGCTTGACCACATCGCAGCTCTGCGCGCTGTCGACGTTGACCAGTACCAACGCTTGCTGTTGATGCACCGCAGCGCCTCCCTCAATATGGCCTTTCAACTGGCACTGATCGATAAGCCAGCCAGCTGCTAGCTTAACGCTGCCATCGGCCTGAGGATAATGTGGCGCTTTCGGGAAGTTTACCAGCAGCGCTTGCGCATACTCAGCGCTAACGACTGGGTTTTTAAAGAAGCTGCCTGCGTTGCCGTTGACCTTTGGGTCGGGCAATTTAGTCATACGCATATGGCAAACAGAGTCGAATACTTCACGCGGGGTCACCGTTTCAGGGTCAAGACGCGTAAGATCTCCGTACGTTAACACGGGTTTCCACACTTTCGTGAGCCGGAATCCAACGGCAACAATAGCAAAGCGGTCCTGATAGGCGTGTTTGAAGATGCTGTCGCGGTAGCCGAATTGACAGTCCTTCGCACTAAGTCGTTTACGTTCACCGGTAGCAAGTTCGATGCAATCGACATATTCGCAGACTTGCTGCAGCTCAACACCATAGGCACCGATATTCTGAATCGGGGATGACCCGGCACAGCCAGGAATAAGCGCCAGATTTTCGAGGCCAGGCATGTTGTTATCCAGTGCATAGCGAACCAGATTATGCCAGTTCTCTCCCGCACCAACGTGCAGATGCCATGCATCAGCCGTTTCACTAACCTCAATACCTTTCAAGCGGTTAAGGATCACTGTACCGGAATAATCTTCCAGAAACAGGACGTTACTTCCTTCACCCAGGATCATAACTGGCAGCCCTTCACGGGTAGATTGCTGCCAGGCGCTCAGTAATTGTTGTTCGTTTTCAGCGCATACGATGTGCTTTGCACAGTGGTCAATGCCGAAGGTATTCAAGGGTTTTAGGGAATGGGTCATAGCTGCTTTCCTGATGCTAAATCGCCGATAGTTTACCGTATCTGCTCGGGGAAGGCTTGCTGTTATATAGAGGGAGAAAATATCAACGTAAGTATAAACAATAGGTAGGATAAGGCGTTTTCGCCGCCATCCGGCAGCGTGCTTCACCCCGGAGTCGGCGTGAACGCCTCGTCCGGGCTACCAGACGTGTTGCAGACCGGGCGAGCGCAGCGATCCCGGAAGCCTCACCGCGCTTTCCTTTTCCACAC
>NZ_JMPL01000198.1 GCF_000735365.1 Kluyvera ascorbata ATCC 33433
TATGCGAACCCACGCCGAGCATTTGAGAAGGCAACGGGATGAACGCTGGCTGGATAGCCGTGGTTTTCTGGGTAGGCAGCCGAATCCATTTGTGGTCGAGGTTGGCATTGAGGCTGTAGCCCAAGGCGATGTTTGCGATGGAGGCACCGGGTTCAGAACACTCCTGAATGACCTGAGCCTTGAAAGATTTGCTGTAGGTACGGCGCTGAGGGCGCATGGAAAATCCGCTTGATGGGCCATGGCCTTCGGCGGCGGTGTCGGGAAGGTGTGCTGGCCGGACGGATACTGTTGAACTACGTTGTCTGGGGCAACGGAAGTGTTTCGGCCCGACTCTGGAACGCGATCCGCAGCGACGACTGGGCAATTCCGCACGTTAGCCTGAGCAGCCTCGGGGAAATCGTCGTCTGGGCGCGCCCAGACGAGTTTCCGCCAAGGAACATGCAGACGAGCAAGGGGCTGCGGGCACTCGGCTACAACGTGAGGATCGGTGTTTGATCGAGGCGCCAGTGGTACACGCAGGCTGACGAGCCAGGCGCTGTCCATTGCCTGATCAGACCGCCCCGCTGCGCCTTGCCTGAGCAGTTGACCTGCATCAATGGGGCGGGAGAACGCTGTACATTGACTCTTGAAGGCTGTCATGGTAAGCGTAATATCTTACAAAGTATTACAAGGATTTCCTTGGCCGGAACCGCAAAGCGACGCGATTGGAGAGGGTGAGATGAAAGCGCACCTACAGGGATGAAAGCGCACCTACAGGTGATTTTCACGCTCGATGAATTGGCTGCGTACTTGAAAGTCGGCAAGCGGACGCTTTATCGGCTCGCCGCGCACGGGGAAATTCCGGCTTTCAAGGTGGGCGGGACGTGGCGGTTTCCTCAAAGTGAAATCGATCAGTGGATCAATGATCAGACCCGAGCCGGAGCAAAGAAGGAGGTGATGCGCAAGCGTGAACAGCAGAAGTCATCCGAGCAGCCCGTGTCGCCTGGGCGCACTGCCCGTCACAGCAGGCAAAGGGCTTGAGTAACTCGTTTTCCAATTTTTCTGGAGGTATGACATGGACATCGATTTCAAGAAGTTGGCTCCCTGGAACTGGTTCAAGAACGAGCAGCAAGAGCAGCAGACCGTCTCTTCCCTGCCGGTGCAGCGCAATGACCTGCCAGCGGCGAGCGGGCCAGTCAGCCCGATCCTGCAACTGCATCGGGAAATCGACCGGCTGTTCGATGACGCATTCCGGGGCTTCGGTTTTCCGGCGTCGAACATGCCGCAGTGGCCATCCGATTGGTCGGGCATGCTGAAGCCGGCCCTGGACATCCAGGAAACCGACAAGCAGTACAAGATTGCCCTGGAAGTGCCCGGTGTCGAGGAGAAGGACATCCAGATCACTCTCGACAACGACGTGCTGATGGTGCGTGGCGAGAAGCGCCAGGAACAGGAGAAGAAGGAAGGTGGCTTCCACCGTGTGGAGCGCTCCTACGGCAGCTTTCAGCGTGCCTTGAACCTGCCTGACGACGCCAACCAGGATTCGATCAAGCATCGTTCAAGAACGGGGTGCTCACGGTCACGATCGACAAGCGCGAGGTCAGCGCGCCGAAGCAGGGACGCTCGATCCCGATCAACGGCTGACGTCGCCGGCTCGTTCGTCACAAGAAAAACCCGGCACGAGACGAGGAGTCGCGGTTCGCGATGCCTCGTCGCCTCAACCTTGTCAACCTTCTCAGGAGCATCAGCATGGCCAGAAAACAATGCCAGGTCTGCGGCCAACCCGCCACCGTGCGGGTGGAAGCCAATCTCAACGGTCGTCACAGCACCATGCTGTTGTGCGACGACCATTACCGGCAATTAGTGCGCCAGCAAAAGCGCACCGTTTCGCCGCTGGAAGCCTTGTTCGGCTCGCGCAGCGGCCTGTTCGAGGACTTCCTCGGCAGTGACTTCTTCCGCATCGGCGACGACGCGACGCCAGTTGCCGCCGATACCGATGACGTGGTCGATGCCTCGTTTGGCGAGCCCGCCGCCGCAGGTTCGGGTGCGCCGCGCCGTCGCGGCAGTGGGCTGGCCAGCCGCATCAGCGAACAGTCGGAAGCCTTGCTGCAGGAGGCCGCCAAACACGCTGCCGAATTTGGCCGCTCCGAGGTGGATACCGAACATCTGCTGCTGGCGCTGGCCGACAGCGACGTGGTCAAGACCATCCTGGGTCAGTTCAAGATCAAGGTCGATGACCTCAAGCGGCAGATCGAGTCTGAGGCCAAGCGCGGGGACAAGCCCTTCGAGGGCGAGATCGGCGTGTCGCCGCGCGTGAAGGATGCGCTCAGCCGCGCCTTCGTGGCCTCCAATGAACTCGGCCATTCTTATGTCGGTCCAGAGCATTTCCTGATCGGTCTGGCTGAGGAAGGCGAAGGGCTGGCCGCCAACCTGCTGCGCCGCTACGGCCTGACGCCGCAGGCGCTGCGCCAACAGGTCAGCAAGGTGGTCGGCAAGGGCGCCGAGGATGGCCGCGCTGAGACGCCGACCAACACGCCAGAACTCGACAAGTACTCGCGCGACCTGACCAAGATGGCGCGCGACGGCAAGCTCGACCCGGTGATCGGCCGCGCGCAGGAGATCGAAACCACCATCGAGGTGCTGGCCCGGCGCAAGAAGAACAACCCGGTGCTGATCGGCGAGCCGGGTGTGGGCAAGACCGCCATCGTCGAAGGGCTGGCGCAGCGCATGGTGGCGGGTGAAGTGCCCGAGACCTTGCGCGACAAGCGCCTGGTGGAACTCAACATCAACGCCATGGTGGCCGGCGCCAAATATCGCGGCGAGTTCGAGGAGCGCGTGCAGAAGGTGCTGAAGGAGGTGACCGAGCACCAGGGCGAGCTGATTTTGTTCATCGACGAGGTGCACACCATCGTCGGTGCCGGCCAGGGCGGTGGCGAAGGCGGGCTGGACGTGGCCAACGTGTTCAAACCGATGATGGCGCGCGGTGAACTCAACCTGATCGGCGCCACGACGCTGAACGAGTACCAGAAATACATCGAGAAGGATGCCGCACTGGAGCGGCGCTTCCAGCCGGTGACGGTACCCGAGCCGACGGTGGCCCAGGCCATCATGATTCTGCGCGGCCTGCGCGACACCTTCGAGGCGCACCACAAGGTCAGCATCTCCGAGGACGCGATCATCGCGGCGGCCGAGTTGTCCGACCGCTACATCACGGCGCGCTTCCTGCCGGACAAGGCGATCGACCTGCTCGACCAGGCGGCCGCGCGCGTGAAGCTGTCGGCCACGGCCCGGCCGGTGGCCGTGCAGGAGCTGGAGTCCGAACTGCACCAGCTGCGGCGTGAACAGGATTACGTGGCCGCGCGCAAGCAGTACGACCAGGCCGCCGAGCTCGGCAAGCGCATCGAAGCCAAGGAGGCCGAGCTCAAGAAGCTCGTCGAGGACTGGGAGCGGGAGCGGGCCTCCGGCAGTGCCGAGGTCAAGGCGGAACACGTGGCGCAGATCGTCTCGCGCCTGACCGGCATCCCGGTCAACGAGTTGACGGTGGAAGAGCGCGAAAAGCTGCTGCACTTGGAACAACGGCTGCACGAGCGCCTGGTGGGACAAGACGAGGCGGTCCGTGCCGTGGCCGATGCCGTGCGGCTGTCCCGCGCCGGCCTGCGTGAAGGCAGCAAACCGGTGGCTACCTTCCTGTTTCTGGGCCCGACCGGGGTGGGCAAGACCGAGCTCGCCAAGGCATTGGCCGAATCGATCTACGGCGATGAGCACGCCCTGTTGCGCATCGACATGTCGGAATATGGCGAACGCCATACCGTGGCGCGATTGGTGGGCGCGCCTCCGGGCTATGTCGGTTACGACGAAGGCGGTCAGCTCACCGAGAAGGTGCGGCGCAAGCCCTACAGCGTGCTGCTGCTCGACGAGATCGAGAAGGCACACCCTGACGTATACAACATCCTGCTGCAAGTGTTCGACGACGGTCGCCTCACCGACGGCAAGGGCCGGGTGGTGGATTTCACCAACACCATCATCATCGCCACGTCCAACCTGGGTTCGGACATCATCCAGCGACGGCTGAAGGCGCG
>NZ_JMPL01000199.1 GCF_000735365.1 Kluyvera ascorbata ATCC 33433
AAAGTCATCGGGCATTATCTGAACATAAAACACTATCAGTAAGTTGGAGTCATTACCTGATAATGCGGTTGCAGAAAGCTTTTTCCAGTTGTTGAAACGCGAACGGATAAAGAAAAAGATCTACGGAACGCGGGAAGAAGCCCGCAGCGATATTTTTGATTACATCGAAATGTTTTATAACAGTAAACGTCGGCATGGTTCTAGCGATCAGATGTCACCGACAGAATATGAAAACCAGTATTATCAACGGCTCGGAAGTGTCTAGATTATCTGTGGCGATTCATATCTTGGAATATAAATGTTAAAAAAATTAATAACTTTTTCTGCCATCCTGTGTACGGGACAAGCATGGGCTGCATGTGTGGATGGTGCAGCTGGCCCAAACGGCGTAGATAGTGCCACCGAAGGTAGTACCTGCGATAACAGCGGTACGTCATATATAGGGAATAATACCGCTTATGCGAGCGGGTCAGGTTCTGTTCTTAATTTCTTACCTGGAACTGTAATCAGTAGTAAGGGTGTTGCTGCCGTTTATACGCTTGCCGTGGGAGGAGTCAATAGTGGCGGTTCGATCCCTGGAGCTGGAGCAACGGTTCATGCAAAAGGAGATTTAACAGTTAATGGGAATGCTCTGGGCAGTACTCGGAGTATTTTTATCTTTTCTGGTACAGATGCAGGGGGAAAACGTAACTCACTTCAGATAGATGGAAACCTGACTGCAACGAGGACTGGCGGTCTTTATGGGGCTGTTATCGAAAATACAGGCGGGGACTTATTGGTTGCAGGTAAAACCTCTCTGACATCCAATGTCTCTGATGCACTTCGTAATAGAGGGGATGCTAATAGTACATTCAGGGGGTCCACATCGATAAATGTAAGCGGATCCAATGGAATACTTCAATCTGGAGGGACCGTTAATTTTAATGGTGATTTAACAATCAACACCACAACTGGTAACGGAATAAAAACAAGTGGGGGGGTATTAAATGCCCGTGAGCTTTATATTGATGTGAAAAGCGGAGTTGGAAATGGTATTGCGATATCTGACCGCGGAATAGTCTATATTTCTGGGGGGGAAATCATCACCGAAGGGAAAGGTTCCACTGCTATTTCCCTCAATGGAGGGGCTTTTTCTTCTACAGATGCATTGTCAATCCTTACTAAATCTAATGACTCGCAAGGAATAGTTCTTTCTGGCGATGCAAAAGCGATATTAGCTCGTACTGATATTCAAACCCAAGGTGATAATGCTAATGGTATAAATATCATAAATACTCCAACCAATGGTGTAACATTGTACTTCCAGGACGCTATATCGATAGAAACCCTGGGGGGCGGGAGTAATGCAATTGCATCCAAGAATAATCCGGCAAATGGATTTGTTCTTCCCGCGGGAAGCATGCTCGTCACCCAGGGTGAAAATTCGCATGGTATTGATATGCAAATTGAGTCTGGTGGTGGTGACTTAACAGTTTTCGAACTGGCATCTGGTGCAAATATAGAGACTCATGGAAAAAACGCAAGTGTATTATTCATTAGCAATGATGACGGAGAAGTTAACATTAAAACCGCCAGCAAAATTATTGCATCTGGCGCAGGGAGCGATGGTATTGAGATAGATTCTGCACTGCGCGGAGCGAATATCATCAATACCGGGGAAATTTCAGCCTCAGATATTGGAATAAATTTTAACACTGGAGTGCAAGGCAATGTTTTCAATGCTGGAACGATTAGCAGCGATAATAATATTGCCGTACATTTTGCGAATGAAATAAATACGCTGACTCTTACCTCTGGGTCTCAGATTAAAGGGAGCGTCTTAGGTGGAGCTTTCGACGACTCTTTGATTTTACAGGGTACAAACAGTGAAGATCTCTCCAAATTTAATGATTTTAACAAGCTGGTAATGGAGGGGGATGAATGGACGCTGAATGATAATGGCATATTTAGCGATAGCTATACACAAAAATCCGGGGTTGTGAATTTAGTTGGAACATTAGTTACCCCTCAGGTTAATGTTGAAGGTGGCACCCTTAACTTATGGAAGAGTCAGACATGGGATACGCTCATTAATGGTGGAAAAATATCTTTAAACACTACAGGAAATGTTGGTAATACGCTGAATGTAAAAGGTGATTATAATGGTAGCAATGGTGTTCTGGTATTTAATACAGCTTTAGGAAGTGATCATTCCCTCAGCGATAAGTTAGTTATATGTGGTAATGCTATGGGTACAACCTCCGTAGTTGTGAATAATGCAGGTGGAACTGGGGCACATACCATTGATGGTATTGAACTCATCCAGGTAAATGGTACGTCAACTGATACTGCATTTACTCAGGCAGGACGTATAGTCGCGGGAGCATATGACTATAAACTCGTAAAAGGTAATGCATCAGGAACCAATACTCAAAGCTGGTTCCTGACAAATCCTGATCCTTACAACCCTGACAACCCAACCATTCGTCCAGAAGCTGGAAGTTATATGGCCAACATAGATACGGCCAGAAAGATATTTAATTCACGCCTGGAGGGCCGCGAAAGACGGTCAGAAAATTCAAGTATGTGGTTACGTCAGCAAGGAACAAGAACCACCTTTTATGACACTTCTGGACAGTCCTACAGCGCTACAAACACATATGTGGTACAGGGTGGCGGAGAATTATTCAGTGCAAACTTCAGCGATTTGGATCGCCTTGGGATTGGCATGATGCTGGCCTATGGTAACTCAAGTAACAATACTGGCTCTAATCGTACAGGGTATCATTCCAAAGGATCCGTAGATGGTTACAGTGCCGGTTTATACGCCACCTGGTATCAGGATGCTGGCACTTTGAATGGAATATATATTGATACCTGGTTACAGTACAGCTGGTTAAATGGGATGGTAAAGGGAGATCAATTATCTAATGAAAACTACAAGATAGATGGTCTAAGTGCTTCAGTCGAGACTGGATATCGCAAATTAATCTATCAGGGAGCTAACGGAAATGTTTTTCTCATTCCGCAAGGACAGTTTATTTTCAGCGGTGTTGAGGCAGATGATGTGAAGGAATTTAATGGAACTCATGTAACCACTTCAGGCAATAACAATATACAGAGTCGATTAGGTGTAAAGTTATCTCGTGAAGGTACAAGTAAGATCGACAAAGGAAAAGATAAGCTGTTTACTGTTTATGCAGAAGCGAACTGGCTGAACAACAGCCGGCAGGTGGGGGCTGAAATGAATGGCGTCAGTATTAAACAAGCGGGTAACAAAAATGTTGCTGAGCTTAAACTGGGCACTGAAGGGAAATTTAATAAGAATATGAATTTATGGACCAACGTTGCTCAACAAATAGGTGCTAAAGGCTATAGTGATACAACTATGACAATAGGTTTTAAATATAGTTTTTAATCAGCGACAGGGGCATGGTGGCTCGTAGCATCCACCATGCCAATTCTGCCAGGCTGTAGATACACGCTAATTTTCAGTTTCTGGGTATTTCTCACCTGAGATAATTGTATAAAAGTGAAATAGTGATTATGAATATAAAAATCAGTGTTCTTTTAGAAAACAGATTAAATACAGGCTCAGCAGATAAATTAATTGCTAAGCGGGACTGGTAATGCTGCCAACTTACTGATTTAGTGTATGATGGTGATTTTAAGGTGCTTGCGTGGCTTCCATTTCCATCAGATGTCCTTCCTGCTCCACTACTGAAGGCGTGGTGCGTAACGGCAAAAGCACTGCCGGACATCATCGCTATCTCTGCTCTCATTGCCGTAAAACATGGCAACTACAGTTCACTTACACCGTCTCTCAGCCCGGTACACACCAGAAAATCATTGATATGGCCATGAATGGCGTCGGATGTCGCGCCAGTGCACGCATTATGGGCGTTGGCCTCAACACGGTTTTACGTCACTTAAAAAACTCAGGCCGCAGTCGGTAACC
>NZ_JMPL01000200.1 GCF_000735365.1 Kluyvera ascorbata ATCC 33433
AGTGGTTCGTTTTGCCGGGATACTTACACTATGGCCATGGTGCGTGCGTTGAACAGGATGACAAAGGCTGGGATGCCAGAAAGCGTGCGTATTGCCTGAAAATCCAGCCAGCTACAGAGTCGTTCGCACGAAATCTTATTTATTCAACAAAGCCGATCTGATCCTTCAACTCAGCAAAAGTTCGATTTATTCAACAAAGCCATTAAACACTACTAACTATAAAATTTTGATTTTAAATAATAATCACCGTAAACCCTCTTAGGGTACTCATAATTGCCTTTCTGCAAAATTCCCGATACATTCACCCTTTCCCCTACGGGAAACACCAAAAAAAACACAACAATATTACCGGGATGAATCTAATGAAAATACCCAAAGATCGGATGGTTTACGCCATGTCGCGCGATAACGTTCCTGTCGCCACCGTCAACAGTGGAAGTGAAGTGTTATTTGAAACCTGCGACTGCTTCTCCGACCAAATCACCTCTGCCGAGACCGTGTTCAACGAGTTGGACTGGCAGCGTATTAACCCGGCCACCGGGCCGGTCTACATTGTAGGCGCCGAACCGGGCGATGCGCTTAAAGTCACCATCAAGAAAATTACCCTGACGAGCCAGCAGGCGGTGATGGTCACCGCCCCGCAACTCGGGGTGATTGGCGACGAACTTAGTGCTCCAAAAGTGACCATAGTGCCCATTGAACAGGGCCATGCGATCATGCCTGGCAATGTACGTGTGCCGCTTAATCCGATGGTTGGCGTTATCGGCGTCGCGCCTGCCGGAAAGGCTATCTCCTGCGGCACGCCGGATAGCCACGGCGGTAATATGGACTGCAAAATGATCACCGCAGGCAGCACCCTCTGGCTACCGGTCAACGTACCTGGTGCGCTTTTCGCGCTGGGAGATTTACACGCCGCGATGGGTGATGGCGAAGTCTCAGTTTGCGGCCTGGAAGTGCCGGGCGAAGTCCTCGTTGAGTTAACCGTTGTTAAAAACCGTCAGCTACCCTTGCCGATGCTGGAAAACAACGAAACGATTTTCACCCTCGCTTCTGCCGTTACCCTCGACGATGCGGCAGCCCTTGCGGCACGTAATATGGCACATTTTATCGCCGATAATACTTCCCTGATGCTGGCGGAAGCTATCAATATACTGAGTATCGCTGGCGACCTGCAAATCTGTCAGGTGGTCGACCCGCTGAAAACTTGCCGCTACGCGTTACCCAAATCGGTGGCGGCGCAGCTTTCGCTGAGTATTGAAGGGAAGCAGGCATGAGCATCGAACAGTTCGGTTATAAACAGGAGCTCCATCGAGCATTGACCTTTCGCGATCTGCTGGTTTACGGCATGATTTTTATGGTACCCATAGCCCCTTTCGGTGTCTTCGGCTACGTCTGGGATGGCGCGCAGGGCATGGTGGCGCTGGCTTATCTGATCGGCATGGTGGCAATGTTTTTCACCGCCATGAGCTACTGGTCGATGTCACGCGCGTTCCCCGTTTCAGGTTCGGTATACGCATACGCTCAGCGCGGAATACACCCTATCGTAGGTTTTTTTGCTGGCTGGCTGATATTGCTGGATTACATTCTGGTGCCATCGCTACTGTATATTGTCAGCGCGGCGGCGGTGGGGCCGATGTTACCGGGCGTTCCGGGCTGGGTCTGGATTATCGGCTTTATCGCGCTTAACAGCCTGATTAACTTACGCGGCATTACCTTTACCGCACGGGCGAATAATACCATTTTGGTGGCTGAAATCGTGGTGCTCGCAATTTTTGTGGTACTGGGATTGATTGCGCTTTATTCCGGAGCCGGGGCAGGCCATCTGACGCTCGCCCCCTTGTATAATGCCGATAAATTCAGCCTGCCTCTGGTCATGGGCGCAGTCTCAATTGCCGTGCTCTCTTTCCTCGGCTTCGATGGAATATCGACGCTGTCCGAAGAAACCAAAGGCGGCGTCGATACCGTGGGTAAGGCCTCGTTGGGCGCCCTGATGCTGGTCGGTACGCTGTTCATTCTCCAAACCTGGATTGCGGCGGACCTTGCGCAAGGAATGAAATTTGGCAGCCTCGATACCGCGTTCTACGATACTGCCAATCTGGCCGGCGGCCAATGGCTGAAATACGTCACCATGTGGTCCACGGTGATTTCCTGGGGGATCGCAAACGCGCTGGTTGCCCAGGCGGCGGTTTCACGCATCCTGTTTGCGATGGCTCGTGATAAGCAACTCCCGCAGTTGCTTGCGAAGGTTCATCCACGCCTGAAAACACCGTATGTCAGTACATTATTAGTCGCACTGATTTCACTGGTTTCCGGTCTCTGGTTCTACGGCGATATCGACAACCTCAGCAGGCTGGTTAACTTCGGCGCGCTTATGGGCTTCCTTGTGCTGCACGTGGCGGTTATCAACCACTATCTGATCCGTCAAAAATCGCGCAATCTGGTGATGCATCTGCTCTTCCCAGTGATTGGTTTGTGCATTATCGGCTTTGTCATTTATGAAATGGATATTGAAGCCAAAGTGCTCGGCCTGAGCTGGCTTGCCGTCGGCATGGTTTATTACGCCATTATGCGCCTGGTGCTTAAGCGCAGCGTGGAGCTGAATCTGGAAGGTTGACACCACCGGGCGTCGGGCTCGCCGCTATTTGCAAGCCCGACGCCCGGACAGTTTATTTCATACTGTGTCAGTTCGGTGATATCAGTCATCTCTACCCTCTGTGATAATTTCTGATATCAAACGATCAACGACCCACTCGCTTATGTTTTGAACTGATGGGAAACGCTTATATCTTCCGCCTCTGCCATTTCTTTGCCCACGCTAAACATTCGGTAATGACTCCAACTTACTGATAGTGTTTTATGTTCAGATAATGCCCGATGACTTTGTCATGCAGCTCCACCGATTTTGAGAACGACAGTGACTTCCTGCCCAGCCTTGACAGATGCTGCCTCAGATTCAGGTTATGCCGCTCAATGCGCTGCGTATATCGCTTGCTGATAACGTGCAGTTCTCCCTTCAGGCGTGATTCATAAAGCGGCCAGCCATCCGTCATCCATACCACGACCTCAAAGGCCGACAGCAGGCCCAGAAGACGCTCCAGCATGGACAACGTGCATTCACCGAATACGTGCGCCACAACCGTCCTCCGTATCCTGTCATACGCGTAAAACAACCAGCGCTGGCGTGATTTAGCGCCGACATAACCCCACTGTTCGTCCATTTCCGCGCAAACAATGACGTCACTGCCCGGTTGTATGCGTGAGGTTACCGACTGCGGTCTGAGTTTTTTAAGTGACGTAAAATCGTGTTGAGGCCAACGCCCATAATGCGGGCGGTTGCCCGGCATCCAACGCCATTCATGGCCATATCAATGATTTTCTGGTGCGTACCGGGCTGAGAGGCGGTGTAAGTGAACTGTAGTTGCCATGTTTTACGGCAGTGAGAGCAGAGATAGCGCTGATGTCCGGCAGTGCTTTTGCCGTTACGCACCACGCCTTCAGTAGCGGAGCAGGAAGGACATCTGATGGAAATGGAAGCCACCCGCACAGCGCGCTGGGATATCACTCCCCGAGGGAATACCGGCGGCAGCGGACATCGTTAACTTAAGATACAAAAGCTGTTCGGAGATGGAGGGTCAAGATCAGGGTGACCTGCGCCATGATGTTATCCGAGCCCTGTTTCCTAATCACTACACCGGTATTTGATTACCCAGGTCAACTTCAGGCTGTTACAGGGACGGCAACCGTGTCAGCACATCCTTGAGATAGGCATACGGATCGTGCCCATTATTACGGGCCGACTGGATCAAACTCATGATCGCAGCAGCGCGCTTGAG
>NZ_JMPL01000201.1 GCF_000735365.1 Kluyvera ascorbata ATCC 33433
TGAGTACAATTTTTCCGTCTGGTATCTGAGCCGCGGCATTGAGGTAGTCTGCACTTTCTTTGTGATTATTGTGCTGCTGTATGACATTTTTCTGATGCACAAAAACTCCACCATGCTCTCGATTCATGACCCATTAACCGGCATCTACAATCGCGCGTATTTCTACAAAGAGTTACAGCAGCGAGTAGCTTCCAGGGACGATATCAGTGTGATGATTCTTGATATTGACCATTTTAAGCGTATCAATGACCGCTATGGCCACCCGGTCGGGGATGCGGTTATCAGATGCGTTGTTGAACTGGCCAGGAGTGCGATTCGTGAAAACGATGTCCTTGCTCGTATTGGCGGTGAGGAGTTCGCCGTGCTGATGTATAACGCATCACCGCAGGTGGCGCAGATCGTTGCAGAAAGAATCCGCGCCCGTATCGCGATAGAGACCGAAAAAAATGTGCCGCAATTAACGCCGGAACCGATGACGGTGAGTATTGGCGTGTTTACGTCACCGGATAAACGTTTCACAGCAGATGAGTGTATTTCGTTTGCTGATAAAGCGTTATACGTTGCCAAAAGAAGTGGGCGAAACCGAGTTGTTGTCAGTGAGTAACGAAGGGGTAACGCTATTGAGTGCTTTCTCTTCTGCACACAGGTGGTACACTGAAAATGTGATATCAATCATGACCTGCGTAAAAACGAAAAAGAGATACTGCTATGCAACATATCATTGAAGGGTTCCTCAACTTTCAGAAAGAAGTTTTTCCTCAACGTAAGGAACTCTTCCGCAGCCTGGCGTCCAGCCAGAACCCAAAAGCGCTGTTCATCTCCTGTTCTGACAGCCGTCTGGTCCCTGAGCTGGTTACCCAGCAGGAACCGGGGCAGCTGTTCGTCATCCGTAACGCCGGTAATATCGTGCCGTCCTTCGGCCCGGAGCCGGGTGGGGTATCTGCAACCATTGAGTACGCGGTTGTGGCGCTTGGCGTAACCGATATTGTGATTTGTGGCCACTCTAACTGCGGCGCGATGAAAGCTATCGCCACCTGCCAGTGCCTGGAGCCGATGCCAGCGGTTTCCCATTGGCTGCGCTATTCTGATGCTGCCAAAGCGGTTGTTGAGAAGAAAACCTACGCGAACGAAACCGATAAGGTTAACGCGATGGTAGAAGAGAACGTCATTGCGCAGTTGAACAACATCAAAACGCACCCGTCGGTAGCGGTGGGTCTGCGCGATAACGCGATTCGTCTGCATGGATGGGTGTATGACATTGAAAGCGGTGCTATTCGCGCGCTGGATAAAAACACCAAAACGTTTGTCTCGCTGGCGGATAACCCGGAAGTCTTCTTCGAATAATCCCCCCAACGCCGCCTGCGGGCGGCGTTAACGTTTTTTTAACGAGTGTGAGCTTGCCGCGTTTTGCCGAACGGCGAGGGGTCGCATTGGTTATTACATAAAGAAAGGGGTGCCAGGCCATCGTCTTGTCCTCCGTTGCCGTTGTTTTAAACATGGCAAATCAAGGCGGAAGGGCGCTCCTGCAAAAGAATGAATCTGCCCCGCTATGGTCATGCTTTAGCATGATGACCTGCATCAAGACGGGAGCGGTTTGATAGTCACTTAGTTACCTCACGCAAACAAAAACATTCAATTCATGCTTCATTAGTGTTACAAATACAGCAAAATATCGTGTAGTCAGCGTCGGGAGGATGCGATGATTCTGGAGAAACTGCGGACACCAAACGGCAAGAAATTCCTGCTGTGTGCTGTAGTGGTATTTACCATTGCCGTGGTAGTGGTAGGGCGAGCGACTTTTGGTGGTGTGGTCAGAGAGTATAATCTGCCGTACGCCGAGTGGACCACCGGTATGTTTGTGCTGCAAGGCGCGATGGTGATGGTCTATAGCTCGATATTTACCATACTGTGTTCCATTCCGCTGGGGTTTTATTTCTTAGGTTCCGATAACCAGCACTAATCACTTTGGGTGAGGGACGGCGCTCACCCTTCCTGAAATCCTATTGCCATTAGGCCTGACTCCTGACAGGATCGAATTCTCGCTTGCGAAAGTTCTCGTCCATAATGATCTGATACGTATTGAAAACGTACCGTGTCGCTGTGGCTGACTGCGCGGGTAGCGTTTTAGGGAATTAACCCATCCGCACGGGGTGTCAGTGAGAATTATTCAGGATAGTTTGCGTAAAAAGCAGTCCCTACTGGTCTCAGTGGCGGTCACCTGCCTGCTTATCTGTCTTGCCATTTTTTTCTTGTACCAGCGTACGCTATCGCAGGTGAATGAAGGCATTCACGAACTTCAAAATCAGATGGTTACCTTGTTTAACGATAACGAGCTGATGGCGGAAGCCGCCGGCGTGCGTTATCAGCAAATAAGCCGTCACTTTTTGTGCGGTGATGCCGATGTTTTTGAGCCTCGCGGTGAGGCCTGGGGAATTAACGCCGATGCAAAAAATATCGATAATCAGCATGGTGCATTGATCTCCCGCAGCCCGGAGCGCAGCGCTCGTTGTATCTACGTCGCGGCCGAATACATTCGGGATAAAGTTCGCGCACTCAATCCCGAACAGCATGATATCCATCGCTATATTATTGCCAGCGACGGCCGCTGGTTTTACTGGTTCACCCCAACAGATTCCATCCCGTTTAGCTTTGAAACCTCGCAGATGGCACATGACCCGAGTCATTTTTTTAATGAGCCGGAGATGTTCTACGATCGTGTGCTGCAAAAGAGCGTACGCAAAAAGTCACTCAGTTCGACAACCTTTTACTCCGATAAAATCACCGGCGATAAAGCTTACAGCGTAGTGAGCTATATCTACGATCTCTCGGAAGGTGAACCGAGCAACCATATCATCGGTTATCTGGCCTACGATCTGTCGCGAGTCGAGCTACAGCGGATGCTGGGGCTTGCCTTTAATCAACAGGTGCCGCCAGGGTTGATTATGGGGTATCAAAGCAAAGAAACCGGTGAAGTGCTGTGCATCATTGGCAACTGCGGTTGGCTGGATAGTCACCGTATTCACACCGTATCGTCGCGCTATGAAATAAAGTATGCGCTTCCCTTGTGGCTTTTTATTACGCACACCCCGCAAGCGCAGGTGATGATGGCATTAGCCCCGGTGCTGCTGCTCTTGTTATTCTTATTGATCCGTTACCATCTTAACCATGCTGACCTGAGATTTTATCGCGACCCGCTCACCGGCTGCTTTACGCGCAATATTTTTGCGCTTATCCAACAGCGCGCTCTGCCTTTTATGACGGTTATTCTCTTTGACTGTAATAAGTTTAAGGCGATAAACGACAGCTACGGGCACCAGGCGGGCGATCGAGCGCTGCAGGCTATCTCGCAGTGTATGCTGAGTGATATTCGCGCAAACGGTGATTGGGTGATTCGCAGCGGCGGTGATGAGTTTGTGGTGTTGCTGAGTCGTACTGATATTGCGCATGCGCACATGGTGGCAGAACGGATTGCGGCGAAGATTGCGGTCTTTCCCTTTAGCCCGCAGGGGCAGGAGGTTCCGCTATCGGTATCATGGGGGGTTGCGCCTTGCGTGACGACGCTGGATGCGGCCATTCAGCAGGCCGATCTCGACATGTATCAGATGAAGAAGCGTCGCGGGGAAAGGTGATAAGCCGGGCAGATGCGCGGCTTATCTCTGGTTTACCACCAGCCTAGCTGAACGCCTACGACGGTAATAATGGCGATGATCAGCATAATAATCGTGGTCTTTCTCATTGTGCTCCTCCCGGCAACGCGTAACCGCCAATAAAAAA
>NZ_JMPL01000202.1 GCF_000735365.1 Kluyvera ascorbata ATCC 33433
TGTAAAACGCACCAGCGCGATTCTGGGGCGTTTTCAGGAGGGAAGATATGTGGTTTTGCGGCTTCGGCAGGAAAATCGCGTACAGCCCGTCTGAGCGGTGCGCGTAATGAGGCGTTATGGTAAATACTAGTAGTTGGATAAGGCGTTGGAAAGGTCAAAATGGCAGGTCTTTTTCTGAAATAGACAGCGACTTTGATTGCCTTCTGTAAGTTAAAGCGCTGATGCCTCCTTTTGTCATATAGAAATAGTACGAGTCGTGAAACAGCTCGAGTGGGTATTTTTCAACAGCCTTTTTTATTACTTTATCAAGTAAGCCGATATGCACCAGATATGTGATTGCTTTGTTTAGCTCAGGCAGCTTGCACCTCAGTTTTTCGCATATGGTCTTTTTTCTAGCCAGCGTATATTCGTTATAATTATCACGGGCGTAAAGAAGGTACATGTAAGTTTGTAGAGCCAGAAGTTCAAAGGGGTATCGGTTGTGCATTGATTGAAATGCACTTATTTTTTGGTCTTCATCTACAACCCCTTTGAAGGGAAGTTTGCACCATCCATCATCATGGTCTTCGAGTACATCGACGGTATAAATCTTTTTCCGTACAGTCGGGGAAATGTTTTTGATCAGCCCTTTTGTATAAAGAATTTTGAGCCCCTCGTTAACTAACGATCGGCTTAATGATGCTATCTCACAAAGGTTGCTGAAGGTTAGTTCAACCGTTCTACGACCAGAGCTGGATTCTTTGCTGAATAGGCAGAATGTCAGATAAATTTTTAATGCTGCTATGGCCTTTGCTGTATCGAGATCGCTGAATTCAGCGATCTGATTTCCTATCCACAGAGATGGCATTTTTTTCCAGAACAGCATAATCACCCCAATCCCGAATGTTGAAAGATGAAATAGACCAATCCTAATATGGAGAGTGACAGCGAAAGGTTGGTTAACACAACCGCGACCTTCGCAAGCCTTTCTGCCAGACGAACGCTTTTCTCGAACATATTGCACCCTCGTGATAGCTTTTGTTGTCGCAATTATCTCAATAGCTGAAGGCGTTGTAACGCCTTCAGGAAAATCTATCTAGAAAGATAAAAAATTAGGTTTTTAATTATTTTATTGTTTTTTATCGATTTTTTGTTTCGTTTTGGTATTGGTGAATACTTAAATATGGTTCACCGTGAACCATAAATGATGGGGGCATTAGTTGAGTTGCTTTGGGGTTTTCATTAGCTCGGTATGAAGGGACAGTTCTGTATAGGACTCAAACCAAAAAGGATCTTCTTGAGATCCTTTTTTTCTACGAGTAATCTCTTGCCTGAAAACGAAAAAACCACCCGGCAAGGTGGTTTTTCGAAGGTTCATTAAACCGGCAAGTTTATGAACCGTGGTAACAGGGTGTACAAGACCGCTGCCACCAAATTTGTCCTTTCAGTTTAGCCGTAGTTGGGCTGAGAGTTCAAGAACTCTGCATCAGTAATATCTTGTACATCCTTTACCAGTGGCTGCTGCCAGTGGCGTTTTGTCGTGTCTTTCCGGGTTGGACTCAAGATGATAGTTACCGGATAAGGCGCAGCAGTCGGACTGAACGGGGGGTTCGTGCATACAGTCCAGCTTGGAGCGAACTGCCTTCCCGGAACTGAGTGTCTGGCGTGGAATGAGAGAACCGCGGCCATAACAGCGGAATGACACCGGTAAACCGAAAGGCAGGAACAGGAGAGCGCACGAGGGAGCCGCCAGGGGGAAACGCCTGGTATCTTTATAGTCCTGTCGGGTTTCGCCACCACTGATTTGAACGTCATATTTTGTGATGCTCGTCAGGGGGGCGAAGCCTATGAAAAAACGCCCGGAGGGGCGTGAGCTTATCGTCCTTGTCCTGTTTTTTGGTTACGCTTGTCGTCTATCTTACTTGTCACTTTGAAAGACCGGTCCGCTCGCCGCAGACAAGTGACCGAGCGTAGCGAGCGAACGGTCGAGGAAGCGGAAAAGAACCGGATATAACCTGGAGCACTGACGCAGTGATGACTAAACAACAGAAAACAGCACTGAATATGGCGAAATTCATTCAGGCGCAATCTCTGCTTCTGCTTGAGAAGCTTAACGAACTGGACCTCGATACTGAAGCCGACTTGTGCGAAGCATTACATGAGGATGCGGAACACCTTTTTCGTAGCCTCATGACACGGATTGATGGTCTTCAGGAGAAGTACTAATGGCTCAGGTATCTATCAGTGAAGCAGCTCGTCTTACCGGGAAAAGTCGTACCACGCTGCACAGGTTGATTAAAGCAGGTGAGTTGTCCACCTGTCACGGCGAACGGAATGCAAAAATGTTAGATACATCAGAGTTATTGCGCGTATTTGGTGCTTTACGTGGTCTTCCTGATGAACAGGTTGTTGAACAGGTCACTGGACAGCGTGTTACAGCATCATTGTCTGAGAATGAACAGGTGGTCAGGGCGTTGAAACAGGAAGTTGAACACCTGAAATCGCTGGTTTCTGCTCAGAATTCTCATATCGATAGTCTGAAACAGGCGATGCAGCTCCTGGAGCATAAACAGAGCGCTTCTGACCCGCAGAAGGTTCCTGCAAAGCCATGGTGGCAGTTCTGGAAGGGCTGAATTTTCCTAAAAACGGGCCTTTTCAGTACGATTTTTTGCATGCAAAAAATCGGTTTACCCTGTCAGGGCTGCACCCCGACACCCGCCAGCGCCTCACCGCCACGCAATAAATTGCGTGCCCGTTCACCGCTTCTGTTTCCTGTCTGATCGATAAGTCTTCTGGTGGCTGAAAACGACCAGAAAATCGTGTCACACCTGACGCACTATACAGTACTGCTCCCAAAGCCTTGCAGGACAAGGCTTTGCGGCGCTACACCCCCACTGTCTGAATTGTAGCGCGAATCAAAAAAAACAATCTTATCCCATTGTTTTATATGGAATAAAAAGTGTAGCGCTCACCGCTACACTTTTTATCTACGATCTAATTGTAATTTAATGTTTTATAAGTGTTTTTGTTGGTTTTTAGGGTGTAGCGCGGATACGGTTTTTGGGGATATTAGTGTGTTTCAGGCTTTCGGCTTTTTAAGCATGAATTCTGGATGCGATTCTGGCTATTTTTTCGCGGGGTGTCCTGTTCCTGACTCCGAAGGCGTTATCCCTTCGATGAATCGCGCCTGATCTTCTATCACATCGGGTCGCTCGACTAGGAAGTCGGGTGATGCTTTTTCCGTGCTGGTCAGCGAACCCCACCGGACTCGTTTTCCGGGCGCTCCTGCATGATATTCAGTGGTCATAGCCGTGGCCATAGATGTTCGCGTGAAGGGTATCGTGGGTGTACACGTTATCAATGTTGTTTATCGCCTTTTGCGGATCCAAATCCGGCGTTGCGTTCCACTCTGCCGAGTATTCCGCATCCAGAGCATCCGTGTCGTCATCTATCGTGACGCTGTTTACTTCGCGGACGAATTCACCCCAGATATAACGCATATCGTCGAAAAATTCGGTGAGCCACTTTTTCATATCGTGTCCTGGTTGCGCTGTGTGTACATCAACGAGTGTAGCTACCGGGAGAAGATACACCGGAAAGGGATAAAAATGCCTGATTGATGGGATTTTCCGTCCGTAACGTGGTGTCAGTCATTGGCGTGCATAACGATTCA
>NZ_JMPL01000203.1 GCF_000735365.1 Kluyvera ascorbata ATCC 33433
ATAGTAAATGACCGCACAATCAAGAAATTACAACTTATCTTCTGAATTGGTTGATCATTTCATCAATAACATTGATTACTTTAATAAGTTACTAGCCAAGGATTTTCGCGACCAAACTATTAATGTCACAGAAGATGATAGAAACAAAATAGAAAAATCCTTCGAAATATCCCATAGAATACGTGAATTTGAAATAGGTTTATATTGGCAAAGACTAAACTACCTTTGGGCTATCACTGCATTACTATTTGCAGGTTGGGGGGCGTTAATTTATAAGATTATTGAATCCAAAGGCGGAGAAGTACCGTATATTATGTTTGCTTCATTATCATTCCTTTCACTTGTTGGTGGCATTGTAACAATTTTTACCAGCTTTATCATTGATGCAGGCAAGCACTGGCAGAAGGTTTGGGAGTACCATATCTATGCTCTTGAGCCTTTTGTGTCTGGTCATTTATATGCGATCCAGTTTAAGTATAAAAACAAAAAAAATGCATCAATAAGTAGAAGTGTGAAAATATTTAATTATGCACTTTTGATCCTTTGGCTTTGCTCCGCAATATTTTCCGCCATCATTCCACCTCAGATTACTAATGATCATGCAATGTGGATACAACTTTTAATCTCAATCATAATTTGGCTTGCATTCAGGGAAATAGGGAAATCGGTCACTAAGAGAGAAAATGACATAATGGAGCTTGAGTAATATCTCTTAATCTTCCTGTCAACATCAATTCTTAAAAAATTACTAACCATAATATTTAATAGCTATCTGAACAACTTCCCATAGAAGGAATGCTATGAGTATCTTCAACAATACAAGAAGAAATCGTAATTTGCAGACACCTAATGTACTAACAAACCCTCCTGTTACGAACCAACGATGTGAGTATGAAAATGCTTTCATTCAGGACCATTTCTCTCAAAACAAAACATATTTTAAGTCTTTACTAGGTAGTCGGCTTAACGGCAGAAATGCCCTAGTAGACAGTGATATTCCATTATTAAAAGAGGCATACGACAAAGCACATGAGAAAGCCCAGTTTGAGATTTACCTCCATTGGAAAAGGACTACACATCTATGGACACTCATTCTAGGTTTAATTGTTGCCACTGGTGCTGTTCTTAGTTTATACCTTACAGCAGATCCTACTAAAAAAGAATTATTCATCTTTATCATTCTACTATTTTCGATTGTTGGAATTATTGTATCTAAGATATCTATATCGATGCTAAAAGTAAGTCACTTATGGTGTCGTAACTGGGAGCTACATATAGTAATGCTTGAACCTATATTCTCTGGTAGTCTATACCGTACACACCTTGGAATTGGGAATAGTAGATTCTCACTCTCAAAACTCAATTCAATGTTCATTTGGATCGCCTTCACTTGTTGGGTATTATTATTTGAATTATCAATACTACTACTAACAGACAATTTCAAAAACACAATAATAATAGGAACTGTTGTTTATTCATTAATCCTATTATCTGGTTTCCTTATCGGACTTTCCATTACCAGCAAAGATAAAATGAATATAGAATATGAACTAACACAGTATGCAATCAAACCGATTATTAATATCAGTTATACCACTAAGATAGTTAAAAACCTAAGAATTGTCAGTAAACAACTTTTCTATTTCTTCGTTATCTTAGTCATTTCACTGATAAGTTATGTCTTCACTTTACGCTATGTATCAAACATTGACACCCGATTTGCTGACTTCGGTGTGTTAATGAATGTCAGTATTAAGAGTTTGTTCCCTCTGCTTTATTAGTAAGAGATAAATTGTAAAGCCCCCTAATCGTGTTAAGGTTTTCGTCCCTTTGTATGTTTGAGGTGGGCTACTTGGCTAGATCTATTTCGGCGGACTGCTTGCGGGGTGACTCGGTGGTGACTCACGAATACTTACCAAATCACTTTGAATAATTCTTTTGTCAGTACTGTTCTTGTTTGAGCAGAGCGAGCCATAACGCCTTGCGTTGTTTCGAGTACTGCGAGAAAAACGCAAAGTTAAGGGGTAATACCTGATAATTTTTAAAGGCTCGTTTACGAGACTTAGAGAATTACTTAGTTATTTCTTCCTTTCTTATTAAGACACAATAGAATAAAAGAATATATTATATTAAGGGGGGCTAATGGGAATAACACATACAGAAAATAAATATATCATTATATATCAAGGGTTTAAACACTATATGTGGTTCATTAGCCCATACATTGATTCACCATTAGCCCATAATTAGCCCATATGTCTGGGCTAATAGGGGGGCTAATTAATTTAGAGTAAACCAGACAGATACTTGATAAGATCATTGATCGGTACACCCGCGTTCACCTTATCCACTAACTCTTTCTGTTGCTTCTCTTCCAGTTGCTTACCTTGTACCTTACTTACTGTACGCTTCATTGAATTCTTTAGTGGGATACCCTGCACAATGAGTAGCTCTAATGCCTCTGAAACTCGTTTAGATACGGTCTTATACTTATCTTCCTGTGATACCCCTCTTAGTTGATTCTTCGTAATCACACCAGTACTACGCTTTAAATTGATTACATACAAAGTTTGTGCTTTCGTTAGATACTCACATTTTTGTACTACCTCATAAATTTCTTCTGAATCTACTTTATTGCGACCAAGTGATTTACATCCCTGTATCGCACTGTTAATAGCATCTTTTGCTTCTAATGATAACTCTTTGAATTTGATCGTTTTTAGTTCTTTTTGTACTATGCGGTTGTCATGTACTTTTTCAGTGTTTGCCATAATAAATACCCTTATAAAATGATGTACTAATTAATTGCCCTTAGTATTCCTGTACTAAGGGCTTTTTTTATTTTCCTTTTGCTATCTTGGTGTATGTCTGTCTCTGTGAACTTCTACCGTACTTTTCATTCATATAGATAGTGATATTGATACATGACATACCAGTACTATATAGATGTACTATTTCATCTTTCTGTACTTGTGTTAGCTTAGGATTTTGTACTTTATTACGTTTAGCTTTGAGAATATTTTCGTTATGTGTTAACCACTGTAAATTGGAAAGATTATTATTATGTTTATCATCATCAATATGATCTACAACTAATCTTTCATTTGTTTGTGGTTTAGGTACAAATGTCTGGGCTACTAAACGATGTATCTCAATTGGGAATGGATTAGATTTGCCATTTACATATACTGTTAGAGTAACTTTATAGTAATTATTACTTTTACTTCTACTTTTAGTTAGATAATTTCCAGTCTTAGTATTACGTACTTCACCTTCATTACTTACTTCATAATTTTCATATTGTGTTTTTTCCATACTGCCATTTCTTCTTCCATGATATAGGGTGTACTGTGCATTCCATGCCAGTACAGTAATAATACTTTTTACGATAGTATCAAACGTTTTTATTACTTAGGATTGTTTCCTTATTGATTAGATAGACCATCGCACCACTAATTGATTTTGCCTTACCACTTTGTACAATAGTATCTAAGTACTTTATATGTTCTTCACTTAGCCGTACGTTTACTTGTTTATCTTTTTTCTTTTCCATTACTATTCCTTATTATTGCTATACATTTATTTGATTTGTCTCTGTAAAAAAAGTCCCAAATGAAGGGGAATT
>NZ_JMPL01000204.1 GCF_000735365.1 Kluyvera ascorbata ATCC 33433
AAACCAGGCGTGCCGCTACGCGACGCACCTGATTGCACTCCGTGATGGGAAGATTGTGGCGGAAGGCGCGCCGAAAGAGATTGTCACACCGGCGCTGATTGAGGCGATTTACGGCCTGCGCTGCGTGATTATTGACGACCCGGTGGCGAATACGCCGCTGGTGGTGCCGCTCGGACGGCGGTGAGTTACCCCGGGGTCGCTGACGCTCGCCCGGCTACATAAGCATTGTAGCCGGGCGAACGCAGTGACCCCGGGAAGCACTGAACCTACCCCAATATCTCCCGAATCACCGGCCCAATCGCCTCAAACGCCGCAGGCGTAATAATGTCGACGTGCGCACAATCCTGACTATAAACCTCCAGCTCACCCACCCACGGCCCCCAGGCCGTATGCGGCTCCGCCTGTCGGGTTTTCTCGGCGACAAACAGCGTCGCTTTACCGTCAAACGTCGCGCTGTGCGCGGTGGTCAGCAGGCGCACGGCGTCGGCGTAGTTGCCTTCAATTGCACTGAACAATTCGCTCGAGCCTTGCCCCTGCTGGGCGGCGAGAAACGCTTCACGTTCGCGGTCAATCTCCGCCAATACCGCAGGATCAAGACCGTTAGCCTCTTTTTCTGCCCAATTTTGCGTTTCCGGCGGCCAGGTATCGAGTAGCCCAAGGAACGCCACCGTTTCGCCGCGCTGACGTAAACGGGCGGCAATGCCCTGCGCCAGCGTACCGCCAAGCGAGTAGCCAAGCAGGTAATACGGCCCGTGCGGCTGCTGGGCGAGCAAGGTTGCCAGATGATGCTCGCACACCTCGTCCAGCGTCGCAGCGGTTTGCATCGGCCCTTCCGGGCGCGGCGACTGAATGCCGGTAATTGACCATCGCGGCGACAGATAGCGCGACAGCACGCTGAACTGCCAGGCAAAACCGGATGCCGGATGGAAGCAGAACAGCGTCGGTCCATCGCCGGAGCGCAGCGGCAGCAACGGCTCATAGCCCAGACGCTGCGCCTGTTCGTCGTTGCTGTTGTCCAGCAGCGCGCTCAATTGGCCAACCGTTGATGACACCATCACCTGCCCCGGCGTCACCTTGCGCCCGGTTTGCTGACTCAGCGTTGCAGCAAGGCGCATGGCGAGCAGCGAGTGGCCGCCAAGCGCGAAGAAGTCAGCGTCGATGTCCTGAATGTCGCAGCCGAGCAACTGGCTGAACGCCGCGGCAACCTGCACCTCGGTTGCCGTTTGCGGCGCGCGGCCGCTGGTTTTCTGCGTCAGCGACGGTAGCGGCAGCGCTTTACGATCCAGCTTGCCGTTGGCGCTCAGCGGCAGCGCGCTCAGCTGTAACAGCACCACCGGCACCATATGCGGCGGTAGCTGTTGGCGAAGCTGCGCCAGCAGGGCTTCGGTATCGAGCGGCAGGCCGGAAACCGACACCACATAACCCACCAATTGGCGCGCATCGCCGCCGGTGGCCGCCGCCTGATTGATAACACAAGCATGCGTCACCGCCTGTTCCACGTCCGGCAGGCTCTGCATCACCCGGTCGATTTCACCCAGCTCGATGCGCTGACCGCGAATTTTGAGCTGATCGTCGCTGCGACCGAGGTATTCCACCGCGCCGTTATTCAGCCAGCGCGCTACGTCGCCAGTACGGTACATCCGTTCACCGGGGGCAAACGGGTCGGCAATAAAGCGGCTGGCGGTCAGATCCGGTCTTCCCAGATAACCTTGCGCCAATTGAATTCCCGTAAGATAGAGATCGCCCGCCACGCCAAACGGCACCGGGCGCATCATGGCGTCGAGGATACGCAAGCCGGTATTCCATACCGGGAAACCTATCGGCACGCTGTTGCCCGACACCGCCGCCAGCGCTTCACCGTAGGCCGGGTACCAGCTCACGTCCACCGCCGCTTCCGTTGGCCCATAGAGGTTGTGCAGCGGTACGTGGGTCAGAACTTCCCACTCGCGGCATAGTGCAGTCGGCAGCGCTTCACCGCTGCAGAACACCCGCTGTAGCGAGCAGCAGCTGTCCACCGTTTCCGGCGTCAGCGAGGCCACAAATGCCGCCAGCATCGACGGCACGAAGTGGGTCGTGGTCACGCCGTAGTCGGCGAAGAATCGCTGCATCGCCAGCGGGTCGCGGTGCGCTTCCGGCTCGGCCATCACCAGGCTAGCGCCGGTGATAAACGGCCACCAGAATTCCCACACCGACACATCAAAACTGCATGGTGTTTTTTGCGCCACCACATCATCGGCGGTCAGCGGATAGTGGTCTTGCATCCACAGCAGGCGGTTAACGATAGCTTCATGGCCGACCATCACCCCTTTCGGACGGCCGGTCGACCCCGAGGTAAAGATGATATAGGCCGTCTGTTCCGGCGTCGCGAGCGCGAGCGGCCGATCGTCTCCTGCCGCCAGCGGTGCGTTCAGGCACAGACTGTCGATATTCGGGAAACGGTGCAGCTGGTCTGGGGCGGTTATCAGCAAGGTTGGGCACGCGTCTTCCAGCATCATTTGCAGACGGTCGTCCGGGTAGCCGGTATCCAGCGGTAGCCATGCCGCCCCCGCCTCAACAATAGCGTGCAGCGCCAGCGTCAGGAATACCGAGCGAGGTAGCGCCACGGCGACGCTATCGCCAGGTTTGACGCCGCGCTCGCGCAGGACGTTTGCCAGTGCGATCGCCTGCTGGCGCATCTCGCGGTAGGTAAAGCGATAGTTAGCATCCACCAGCGCCACGGCATCCGGCGTTTTCGCAGCTTGCTCGGCTACCAGTGAACTGAGCGTAGCACGCGGCAGGGATTTTTCGGTGGCGTTGATCTGTGCCAGACGCTGATATTCATCCTCCGACAGCAATTCCGCATCGGCACACATTAGCGCTGGATTATCGGCAAACTGCTGCAAAAGCGCCGTTAAACGGGCGATATGCTGCTGCAACGTCGCTTCATCATAGCGCTGCTGGTTGGCCAGTATTTCCAGCGACAGTCCACCGTCTTCGTCCGGAAACAGCGCCAGCTCAAGGTCATTAACCGGACCGGTCGCCAGCGTATGGGTTATTGCGCTAACGTCGGCGAAACCGAGGCGATAATCAAACATTTTGACGTTAAATACCGGACCAAACAGCGCTTCATCGCCCGCGGCTTTTCCGGCATCGCGCACAATCTGCTCCGCATCATAGCGTTGATGGCGGCGCATCTTTTTCAACTGCCCGGAAAGGCGAGTTGCCAGCTCCGGCAACGTTTCCTGGCCGTTCAGCGTCACGCCAAGCGGCAGTACGTTAAGCACCGGGCCGGTGGCGGTCAGCGCGACCGAGCCCATGCGGCGCATAAAGATAAACCCGGCGGCGTAATCGCTGCGCCCGCATAGACGGCCCAGCCAGAGTGCGACCAGCGCCAGCGCCAGATCGGCAGGCTGGCACTGTGGAGCGGAAGCGGCCAGGCGAGTAAATGCTCGGCGGTCGGCGGTGAGCTTCAGCCGCCAGATAGTGGTGCTTTGCGCGCGGCCCGGCAGCGGCGCAGAGGAGAGCGAGGCCGGAGACGGCAAGGCTTTACGCTGTTCGGCCCAGAAGGCTTTATCCCGCTGGAACGCCTCGCTGTCCCGATAGCGCTGATACTCTTCCACCACATCGGCAAACGGCGTGAACG
>NZ_JMPL01000205.1 GCF_000735365.1 Kluyvera ascorbata ATCC 33433
TTGCAAGGTAACATGCTCATTGAGGCACAGTGAGCCGCTGGTGGTGGTGCAGGTGGTGATGGGTTGGCCGTAGGAAAACGCGGTGGCATATCCTATTTGCTGGCAGGCTTTATTGGCTTCAGATTGAGCCAGATAGCTATCGGTTTTGGCATTCTGCAAAATGGCCTGCCCGTAGGTCAGGCGCACGATGCCGCTGTTGGCATCCACTTCGCTTACGCTCGCCGCACGGGGCACGGTACAAGCCGTCAGGGCCAGGAGGGCGGGAATAAGAATGAGGCTTTTCATTAATTCGCTCTGCGCAATCAGTCGTGACCTCATTGTAACCATCGCCGCTGCAAGCAATCCTTTGAATAGTCGCTATAACCTGGGGTTAATCCTTCTGTGACTCATAAATTTCCTGAAACTGCAGGTGTAGCGCGCAAAAATGTTTCACCAGCGTCGGGTCAAAGTGGGTTCCGGCGCTGTTAACGATAATTTCAGAGGCGCTTTCATGGGAAAAGCTCGGTTTATAAACGCGCTTTTGCCGCAGCGCATCGTAGACATCTGCCAGTGCCAGGATACGCGCCTCCAGCGGAATCTCTTTGCCGGCGAGACCTTCCGGATACCCAGAGCCGTCCCATTTTTCATGATGGTAGTGAATCAAATTTTCGGCCACTGAACCGAGCACCAGTCCCTGGACAATTCGCCATCCCTTAGTGGTATGTTTTTGAATCTGCTTAAATTCCTCGTCGGTGAGTTTGCCCTTTTTACGCAGGATATGCTCAGGTACCGCAATTTTTCCGATGTCGTGCAGGGAGGCAAACGTCTCAATATCACGAATTTGCTTCGGTGGCAGTTTGAGCGCGTCGGCAAGCAAGCGGCAGTAGGCGGCCACGCGACGAATATGACAGCCGGTTTCATCATCGTGAACGTGATTTATCTTCTCCATCGCTTCAACAATGCTGCGGTTAATGGCCCGGTTCTTATTCATATGGCGCCACATCATCAGCATCAGACTGAGAATAAAGAACAACAGGGCCAGAAGCCCGGCGCTGATAATTTGCAGCGCGTTTTTGCTTAAGGAGGTGGGTTGCACTACGCTCGCTGGCGGTACCTGCTGGTAACGATAGCTGGAGATAAGATGCACCTGTGATATCAGGGCGTACAGCGGATGGGCAATGTTCATCCAGGTGCCAATCTGGTAGTTTGAGTGGGTCATCCCGGCAACTTTTAATGCCCCACGGAACAAATCGCTTCCGCGTAGCGCCTGTTCCATTGAACTCAAATCCCCAAGAATGTAATCAATATGATTGCTGTCGATGGTATCGAGCAGTTCATCAATTGACGCGCGGGCAATAAGCGTAACATCGTTACCAAAGCGCTGACGCAGATAGTCGGCGGCAAACGAGCCGCGAATGACGCCGACCCGCTGATGGCGAACCTGCTCTTCGTCGAGAATAAAGGGCGCGGTGGCTTTGTTGTAATAGGCGTTATACCAGTTGACCAGCGGGCCAACCTGACCCTCCATTTGCGTACCATTGCTCACGTCAAAAATCTCGGCCAGGCGGATTGGCCAATCTTCATTTTTCATTCTTATCATGTAGTTATCAACGAACTGCACGTCGACGTTAATATTCAACAAATCGCGAAGATCGTTGACCAGACTGATAGCACTGCCATGATAGCCCTGGTCGTCACGCCAGATAATGGGCGCGAAGTTTTCATTCTTTGGCAACCAAAGGGTGAGCCGGTTTTTCTCCATCCAGATGCGCTCGTCAGGCGTTATCGTCAAACGTTGACGAAAATACTCAAGACGACTTTGTTCCTCTAGCGCCCGGAGTTTTCCGTTCTGCTGCCATTCGTTAATCAGTTGATTGATATTGCTACGAAGCGAAATCAGCTCCGGGCTGATACCGAAGGAGGCCGTGATACGCAATGAGTCAAACGGTCGTGAAATCGTGTAGTAGTACTGTGGTCCGCCAATTTCACGATTTTCATTAATATAGAAATCTGCGCCGCCGCTGCGCAGAATTTGCAGCGCTTCTCTGCTGCTGTCGACTTCGATAACCTGCTGGAACTTTAACGTAGGATACGCCTGCTTCACCAACCGCTGAGTCGGGTCGTTTCGCCGGAAAATGACCCGCGTGTTATTGATATCACTGATGGATTTAGCCTGGCGGGTAATGCTGGCGGTAACGATGGGATTCTCAAGCAGCCGGGACGATAAAATGGTTTTTTTGAGGTGTTCTCGCGTTTGCAGCACGCTGGCGTAGAGCCCGTAGTCATGATGGGCGAAGCGCTGCTCAAAGGTGGTGCCGTCGGTGGGGCGTAGCGTCAGGTTGTAGCCGTAACGCGCGTTAATCGCGTGCAGCAATTCGGGATAGAAACCCTGGAATTGACCGTGATTGTCGCGCCAGAACTCAAAGCTATCCGCATCGAGAATCCATACAGGGATAGGCGCCGCCGCTCGAATTTTTTGCGGTGGCACGGCATGAGCGCGGGGCGCCCAAAGTAGCATAAGGGTCAGTAGAACAAGGAGACCCAGCGCGTGTCGAAATCCTCGGCGGTCCTGTGTCACAAGTCAGTTCCTTTGCAGTGACTATTTCATCCATTGAAACGCTGACAAACAGCAGGGGCTTTCTGCCCATTTACCCAGTCTAGTCGACCATTCACCCAGGTGATAGTAAATAATTAATGGTTTATGTAAGGTTTTATCTACAGGTCAAAGGCAAAAATGTGACCCCATTAGTAAAAATTAAAACTACTTTTCATAAAATTTGAAAGTATGTTTGACTGGTAGTAAGGTGAGAATACTAATCGAACGACTGCGGATAACCCCGCTTAGCTTTCAGGAGAGGAAAGAATGAAAATTGCACTGATGATGGAAAATAGCCAGGCCAGCAAAAACGCGACTATTCATCATGAGTTAAAAGCCGTTGCCGATGAAAAAGGCTTCCCGGTCTATAACGTGGGTATGAGCGATGAAAACGATCATCACCTGACCTACATCCATCTGGGCATCATGGCCAGCATCCTGCTGAACTCCAAAGCGGTCGATTTCGTCGTGACCGGTTGCGGTACCGGCCAGGGCGCGATGATGTCTCTGAACATTCACCCAGGCGTTGTGTGCGGTTACTGCCTGGATCCAGCAGACGCCTTCCTGTTTGCTCAGATCAACAACGGTAACGCACTGTCTCTGGCCTTTGCAAAAGGCTATGGCTGGGGCGCAGAGCTGAACGTTCGCTACATGTTTGAAAAAGCGTTCACCGGTCGTAACGGCGAAGGCTATCCGCCAGAGCGTAAAGAGCCGCAGGTTCGCAACGCCGGTATTCTGAACCAGGTGAAAGCGGCCGTGGTGAAAGAAAACTATCTGGATACCCTGCGCGCTATCGACCCAGCGCTGGTGAAAACCGCCGTTTCCGGTCAGCGTTTCCAGGAATGTTTCTTCGAAAACTGCCAGAACAAAGAGATCGAAGCTTTTGTTCGTGAGGTTCTGGCGTAAGCCTGACGCTCAACGGATAAATAAAAACCCACGCTCAGGCGT
>NZ_JMPL01000206.1 GCF_000735365.1 Kluyvera ascorbata ATCC 33433
TTCCCTCCCCCAAAACCTGAAACCGGTTTTATTCCTGTACAAATCTAAGACAGATCACACTTCTTAATATCTCGCTTTGCATCCCACTAAGTGTTTCTATAAAAGAAACAATAACAACAATGATATTACGCTTCGTACCCTTTAAAACCTCACATGATGAGAACACCACTATGTCAGAACAACCGATAACAGGATCTGCCACCCGTTCAACCGGACGGGTACGCTTCTTTGTGCTAGGCCTGGTGTTTATTAATATTATTATCAATTACATGGATCGAACCAACCTCTCGGTTGCCGCCACGCAAATGTCCGGAGAACTGCAGTTTACTCCGCTACAAATGGGGCTAATTTTTTCTGCTTTCGGCTGGATCTACGCCGCGCTACAGATCCCCGGTGGCTTTCTGATTGACCGCCTTGGCTCTCGCCTGGTTTATGGCGTTGGGCTGTTTATCTGGTCGCTGATTACCGCGCTGCACGCCGTCGCCAGTAGCTTTGGTTCACTGGTCGGCCTGCGTTTAGGGGTGGGGGCCTTTGAAGCACCGGTCATGCCGTCTAACAACCGCGTCATCTCTAGTTGGTTCCCGGAGCAGGAACGCGCGACCGCTATCGGCATCTACTCTTCTGCTCAATTTGTCGGGATGGCGCTGATGACGCCAGTGTTGTTCCACGTGCAGGATCTCTTCGGCTGGCGAGGTCTGTTTCTGATTACCGGCGTGGTGGGGATGATCTGGGGCGTGCTGTGGTACTGCGTCTACCGCGACCCGCTGGATCATAAATCGGTATCGAAAGCCGAACTGGATCACCTGCGCGAGGGCGGTGCCGTGATGGAAAGCCGCGAGAACGCCGCGAAGCGCCCGTTCAGTTGGCAGGATCTGGGGCTGATGTTCAAAAGCCGTAAGCTAATTGGCATCTACTTCGGCCAGTTCACCATCTCCGCAACCTTCTGGTTCTTCCTGACCTGGTTCCCGACGTACCTGGTGCAGTATCGCCATATGGACTTCATTAAATCTGGCTACGTGGCCTCCGTCCCTTACCTTGCAGCCTTCGTCGGCGTGCTGCTGGCAGGATTTGTTTCCGACCGACTGATCCGGCGTGGCGTCTCCACCAGCTTTGCTCGCAAAGCGCCGGTAATCCTCGGCATGGCGCTGACGCTGTTTATTCTCGGCGCCAACTACACCGATAACCCAACGCTCATCATCCTGTTTATGTCCATCGCCTTCTTCGGTAACGGCCTGGCGACAATTACCTGGGTGTTTGTGACCGCTCTCGCGCCACGTCATCTGATTGGCCTGGCAGGCGGCGTATTCAACTTTACCGGCGCACTCTCGTCCATCGTTGTACCGATTGCCATCGGCGCGCTGATCGACGGACACAACTTCGCCCCAGCGCTTGGCTTCATCGCCGTATTGGCCTGTCTGGGGATCTGCTCTTATCTGTTCGTGGTCGGAAAGATTGACCTCGACGGCGACAGCGCTATGCCGTCAACCGGTCGCAAAGCGTGACAAGTTCAGCCAGCCGCGAAGCCGTTTGCTCTGGGGTGACGTCGTACATCCCGGCAAAGGCCAGCGCGGCTTTATGCGAACCGAACTGGATAGGCTGCGCGAGGGACAACTCACCGTCATCGTGCGGCCAGACCACGTGCCCCTGCTGGCGCTGCTGCTGAAGAAACGGCGCAATACGTGCCATTTCATCGGCACTGAAGCGCGCAGCTAGCACCTCATCGCTTTCTGCTGCCAGCAGCGCAATACCGATGACCGACTGACAGGCCGGCATCATATGGAATCCCGCCAGCGCTTGGCTGATATGACTGCCGGGGCGGGAGTGGAAGATGTAGATAACCTGGTCCTCCCATAGGACACCCATGGCCACCACGATATCTTTCGGGGCATAGGTTTCCAGCAGAGGGAGGGCCTTTGAGAACAGCGTGGAACCGCGGATCGCCTGCGCCGCCAGCGCGTGGATACCAGGCCCTGGCAGGTAGCGACGCTGCTCATCCTGGGTAGTCAGACCGATAGCGGCCATGGTCATCAGCAGGCGATTCACGCGGGTTGGGTTAATGCCCATCAGGCGCGCCAGTTCGCGACAACCAATAGCCCGATCGCTGGAGACCAGATATTGCAGGCAGCGAATGCCGTCGATAAGGCTTTGATTAGGTTGAGACGACATAGCGGGATCCCATTTTTTTAAAGACTATTATTTTATCGCCAGAAAGGCAGGAATTACAATTTATGCAAATTTTTCAGCAAACCTATGAACGAGATTTTCCCCACCAAACGCTGCGCACCGATCTTCTGGTCGCTGGCGGCGGTCTGTCTGGGCTTTGCGCCGCCCTCGCCGCCGCCCGTGACGGTTTGCAGGTGGTCCTGGTGCAGGACCGACCGGTGCTCGGCGGCAACGCCTCCAGTGAAGTTCGTCTATGGGCTAACGGCGCTACTTCGCATATGGGCAACAACAACCGCTGGTCGCGTGAGGGGGGTATCATGGGCGAGATCCTCGAGGAGAATTTATGGCGTAACAAAGAAGGCAATCCGATGATGTTCGACCTACTGCTGCTGGATTTGGCACAGCGCGAGAAGAACCTTACTCTGCTGCTTAACACCGCCATTTATGCCGTGAACCGCGAAGGCCAGCGGATTACCGAAGCAACTGGTTTTAACGCCGTCAACGAAACCTTCTACCATATTCAAGCCACGCAGTTTTGCGATGCCACGGGTGATGGCGTGCTGGGGCATCTCGCTGGGGCAGAATACCGCATCGGTGCGGAAGATGCCGAAGAGCTGGGCGAAAAAATGGCTCCTGGCGACAATTTCGGTCACAAACTCGGTCACTCCATCTATTTCTATACCCGTAAAAGCAGCGAAGCGGTGAAGTTCGTGCCCCCCTCATTTGCCCTCCAGGATATTGAAGCTATTCCGCGCTACAAACGCTTGACCTCAACGCTTAACGGCTGCGATCTATGGTGGCTGGAGTGGGGCGGCCGACTTGATACCGTTCACGACAGCGAACAAATTAAGTGGGAGCTGTGGAAAATCGTCTGGGGCGTCTGGAATTACATTAAAAACTCCGGCGAGTTTCCGGAAGCTGAGAATTTGACCATCGAATGGGTTGGTTCTATTCCCGGTAAACGTGAAAGCCGCCGCTTTATCGGTGACCATCTGCTGTGCCAGCAGGACATCATCGAGCAGCGTGACCACTACGACGCGGTGGGCTACGGCGGCTGGTCTATCGACCTGCACCCGGCGGACGGCGTCTATAGCAAACATGACGGCTGCCGCCAGTTCCACAGCAAAGGCACCTACACCATTCCGTATCGCAGCCTCTACAGCCGCTCGCTGGACAATCTGTTCCTGACCGGTCGCCTGATTTCGGCTTCTCACGTGGCCTTCGGCAGCGCCCGCGTAATGTGTACCTGCGGGCTACTCGGCGAAGTCGTTGGCCGCGCCGCCGCGCTGTGCCAGCAGCATCAGCTCAGAGCGCCGCAGTTGGCGGAAGCGAATCACAT
>NZ_JMPL01000207.1 GCF_000735365.1 Kluyvera ascorbata ATCC 33433
AGGTATGAATCAGTCCCTCACGCTGACGTTCCTGATAGCCGCCGGTATTGGGCTGGTTATCCAGAACACGCTGATGGTCCGTATTACCCAGTCAGCCTCCACTATTCTGGTGGCGATGCTGCTGAACTCGCTGGTGGGCATCGTGCTGTTTGTCAGTATTTTGTTGATTAAACACGGCCTCGCGGGCGTAAGCGAGCTGGTGGCGACCATTAAATGGTGGACGCTAATTCCGGGCCTGCTCGGGTCGTTCTTCGTGTTTGCCAGCATCAGCGGCTATCAGTACGTGGGGGCGGCAACGACCATTGCGGTGCTGGTCGCGAGTCAACTCATCGGCGGGCTGGTGATGGACGTCGTCAGAAGCCACGGCGTCCCCTGGCGAGCGCTGGTCGGGCCGGTATGCGGCGCGGTGATGTTGATTCTGGGAGCATGGCTGGTAGCAAAGCGCCAGTTTTGATGCACAGCCATTCCCGGCGGCGCGTGGCTCTGCCGGGCTACAGAATGTCGTGAACAACCGTAGCCCGGCCAAGCGAAGCGCTGCCGGGAACAATACCAAACTTAAAGAATGGCCCCACCTGAAGTGAGCTGCTCTTTACGCGTCTCTTCCTGCTCGCGCAGGTGTTGACCATGATGTGAAATCGCCACGCGCAGGCGCTGCTGCTGGGTGAAACGATCTTCACGACTCAGTTCTGGGTCGTCGCTTAATACCACCAGCAATTCATTCATATGCGTAATCACGCTTTCCTGCACCGCGGCATCCACGCGCGCGATGACCTCATCCAGATGTGACATATTCACTCCTTAATTGATTTTCACTTTCGAGAAATCGCTGCCCATCAGGCTGACGCTATAACCGGTAATGTTGCTGCGCGTCGCGTAGAAGGTTTTGCCGTTTGCCAGCGCAATCCACGGTGCCTGTTGGTAGAAAATCTCCTGCGCCTGGCCGTAGAGCGCGGCACGCTTAGCCGGGTCGCTCACCACCAGCGCCTTTTTCACCAGACCATCATACTCTTTATTGCACCAGCGCGCGGCGTTAGAGCCCGTTTTAATGCTGTCGCAGCCGAGCAGCGTATTGGCAAAGTTATCCGGATCGCCGTTGTCCGACATCCAGCCGTACAGCGCGCTGTCGTGCTCACCCTTGCGGATACCGGTGAGGTATTCACCCCACTCATAGCTGACGATCTTCGCTTTGATACCCACTTTCGCCCAGTCGTTCTGGATCATCTCCGCAATACGGCGCGAGTTCGGGTTATACGGACGCTGTACCGGCATCGACCACAGGGTCACTTCCGCGCCCTTCTCAAGCCCTGCCTGTTTCAGTAACGCTTTCGCTTTTTCCGGATCGTAACTGTAGTCTTTGAGATCTTTGCTGTAGCCCATCATGTTCGGCGGGATCGGCGATTTCGCCACGGTGCCGGAGCCCATAAACACCGCGTTAACGATAGCCTGTTTGTCGGTGGCGTAGTTTAGCGCCTGGCGCACCAGCACGTTATCAAACGGTTTTTTCTCGGTATTAAACGCCAGATAGCCGACGTTCAGTGCCTCAACCGCATGCAGCGTCAGATCTTTATTGCCCTTAATGACGTCGAACTGAACCGGCGACGGTGCCGGGATTATCTGGCATTCGTTGGTTTGCAGTTTCGCCATGCGCGTTTCCACATTCGGGGTAATGGAGAAGATCAGATGCTTAGTCGGTACCGCGCCGTCCCAATAGTTCGGGTTTGCCAGGTAACGAATCTGTGAATCCACCTTGTACTGTTGCAGTACGTACGGGCCGGTACCAATTGGCCAGTTGTCGACGTTTTCCGGCGTGCCTTTTTTCATCATCTGGTCGGCATATTCCGCCGACAGAATCGAAGCGAAGTCCATCCCCCAGTCAGCAAGGAACGCGGCGTTCGGTTCGCTCAGCACAAACTGGACATGATAATCATCGACCTTCTTCACCTCTTTGATGAGCTTATCGAGGCCAACATCGCTGAAGTACTCGTAGTTGCCCTGCGACACTTTGTGATACGGGTGATTGACATCTTTCTGGCGCATGACGGAGAAAATCACGTCATCAGCGTTGAAATCACGCGTTGGTTTGAAGAATTTGTTGCTGTTGAACTTCACGCCCTGACGCAGCGTGAAGGTATAGGTCAGGCCATCCGGAGAGATGGTCCAGTCCGTTGCCAGTGAAGGCACCGGGGTATTTTTCACCGGATCAAAGTTGATCAAGCGGTTATACAGCACCTGCGAGCTAGCCACGAAAGACGGGCCGGAGCTGGCAATCTGCGGGTTGAAGGATTCTGGCGATGCTTCGGAACAGTAAACCAGCGTGTCGGTGTTTGCCGCATAGGCGCTTGCCGGTAACAGCGCGCTGAAGGCCAGCGCGAGGAGCGTTTTCCCTGTGGTGTTCCCTGTGATCATGGTTATAAGCCTTTCGATTTTATTATATGGACGGCTTAATAACAGCACAGGGGCAGATAACTGGCAAATAACCAATTTGTCTCAGGTTATGCTGAATAACCGTTTATTGCTGGTTTCTTCATCGCCTGTCTTTTGATTTGACTTAAGTCCAGCCATTCAATGCCGCGAGAATTACCCTATTTACCCCTCTCTTTCGCCGTTTGTTGCTTTTTGCTTTGGGTAAAGTAATCCCGTGAAGAAGTCTATGGGACAGGAACGTGGCAAAAACTCTTTTACGCAGTGGAAGTCTTGATGACTTTCAGGCCGTAGGCGGCGGCGGGCAAACCGTATTTCATTCTGCGCTTCAGGTGCGCGAAACGCTGCGTTTACGCAAACAGCTGGCGTTGGCCGACTGCCTGGCGATACCGCAACTGAATGATGAAGGCGACCGCGTTGACTGGTACTCCCCGGTCGATGGCGAGATCATTGGCTGGAAAGCCGCCGATGAGGCCGAGCGCACCCGCGCGCTACACTATTTAGAAAGCTTGCAGGAAAGCGCCCGAGCGCTCAGTAAAAAATGCCTGCAATCAGATAAAACCGCACAGCAGCTTTTTGGCGCGCTGCTGGAAAAATCGCTGCAGTTTCCCGGCGAAAACCACCTCTTTCTGGTAGCGGGCAAACCGGTTATCAGCTTCTGGGGCTTCGTGAATCTTAACGAAAGCGCGCGTGAAGATGCGCTCGATTGCCTACGCTACGTCGAGCCGGAAATCATAGTCGAAGAAGAGCCGGTAATCACCGAAGTGCCTGAAGTGGAAGAGCCTGAAGAGGTTCTCGTCACGTTTAGTGAAGCCGATGCTCCGCTTATCTCCGCCAATGAACCATTAATAAACGCCTATACGCTGCCGGTGGAAGACGCCGAAGAGCCGCATACACCGGCTGCCGCAGTAATAGCAGCGCCAAAAACGTGTCGTCCGCGTTGGGTCTGGGGGCTGCCGCTGGCCGCTGCGGTTGCAGCCGTAGCCATTGCCGTCCCGTTGATGATCCCCACTACGCAGGCTGAGTCCGAACCCGTCGCCCAGGTTGAACCTGCTCCTGTGCCTGCGCCAGCCA
>NZ_JMPL01000208.1 GCF_000735365.1 Kluyvera ascorbata ATCC 33433
TCAAGTTTAATGACGATATCTCTTGCTAATACATGGGAATTTTTCTGCTCAACTTATTATATTACATCCTTTCTAAACACATCTCAATTTGAATCTTTTGAAAAAGATAAGATTACTGCATTAGGAGAAAGCAAAGAATTAGATGTTAAACTGAATGAATTAATAATAGATTTGCACGGATTAAAATCATGGGATATGAAATGTGATGTGGAAGATGAATATCTGAATTACATTACAGAATGCACAAAGCTACGTAGAACAGTAGATGAATATTTTTTGAGAGAATTCGATAATGGACGTGACAATAGTGCCGCATATTATTTAATTACAAAGAAAGATGTAGAAAATAAGTTTGCAGTAATTATCGAAATGTATAAAATGTTGGAAATAAGATATGAAAAAGCCTTTTCAAAAACATCAGCTAATGAATAAGGAAAAAATGAAAGCAATTCTAGTACTGATACCTTTGCTTCTATCTGGTTGTGCGATGGTTCAATACAATGATGGTGATACCGTTAGCCTTCAATCAGATGGATGGTTTGGATTAGATTCGCTGCAAAAAACAGCAAATGAAGCATGTAAACAGTACGGCAAAAGTCGAGCCGTCTACACACATAGTGCAAATGCTAACCCTCACCTACCAAAAGGTTCTGGGGTACAAAACACTATATGGAAATGTGAGAAATAAACTTTACAAGGGGATTAAATGAAAACATGTTTAGAATTTATAAATCTGGCTTCTAGATATATATTAGTAGTTGGTTCATTAACATTAATTTTAATAGTATTGAAATACTTTAATCTTACAACATTAGGTTCATTTGGGATTCTTGCCTTAATACTTACCATAATACCGGGTTTCTCCATAACTAGAAAATATTTCGAGCCTGTTACGTTCAAAGGTAAAAAACTAGATTTATTGTTTTTATCTGGCGTTGCCGTAGCAATAGTAGCACTACCAGTTTCAATATTTGATAGTGAAGCAAAGACCGCTGATCGGTTGGGCTATGGTATTATTGGTGTATTCCTTATTTACCTAATCATAAAATCTGTACTTAACGATATGAAAAAAAAACCATAAGGGGCTTTCTATTAGCTTCCACCAACCATTATCAAAAGTACCTGTAGGAGTTGCCCCATAGGTACTTGGATCACGACGATTCCAAAATAGTCTAGTACTGGGACGATTAACCAGTTATAGGCGATGATAAGGGTAAGTACCATTCCTAAGATATTACGCCAATGTAGAGTGTTCTTCTCAATTTCAATTTTATTGATTTCAAGTTGTCCCTCTACATTGGTTTCCTTTACTTCCTTTTCGATAGTTTTTGTTTTCACGAAAAAACTAAAGGCAGTTTTTGCAAGTTCAATTAATGATAATAACATATGTTCCTCGTTATTCTTTGATAGCGACAACAACCAAATAGTAGTGATTACCCTTCACAAAAATCTTATTATTAGATAGTACCGTAATATCTAGTACGACATCTTCTAATGTCCATGTAAGAGAATCACCAATTTTCATTGTCTGTGGTTGTTCAAATGCAATATTCATTAAGTGTTCGGTAGGATATTGCTTCAATGTTTTTTTGATTAGTTTATTAGTAAGTAGGCATTTATGGTAAGGTAGACTATTCATAAATGGCGTAGTACTGTTAACTAGGATTTCTTGTGTTTTCCCTTCATAGTGATTTTCAATCATGATTTATTATTTCCTATGGTGTATTGTCCTTTGATTTGCGTAATGATTAAATCTATTCCTTTGTATCCTTCTTTATACCAGTCATAGAATAATTTACGTGTTTTCTCATCTTTGAGTGCAATCACTCGTTTATCAGATTTCTTAATACGTGTATCAATAATTCTTTTAGTACCGTGCGATTCCACTACTTTGTATTTACCAGACTTCAAATTGCTTTTAAGACCTGTAATGTTACCTTGCATTGTTAATTTGGCTGCACTGGTCGGAATGAACTTATCAATACTAGAAGGTTTTACTACAACATCGTATAAGTACCCCGTCTGTATGTCCTTAACCATCAAGTTAATACTAATTCCCGTAGCACGTTTAGAATATGTGACTAACATAGAATTGTTAGTGAACGGTACAACTCCACCTTCGGCGGCTACACTCATTTCCATTTGCATCTTTTTACTTAGGGATCGAACTCGGTGTAATAGTTCATCGCTAAATTCATTCTTATAATCTTTACCGCTTTTATTGAGGTACTTCTTTGCACCTTCAATACCTGTTACTTTATTCTTCATGATAATCTCTCGTATAAGTACTGGAATGTTTTAAAGAGTCCTGCCCGTTCACCCGGTTTAGGTAATCGTGATTTAGTCATAATGGCTTTATTCAGACAATTACACTTCATCCCAACTGTACCAATCAACATTGCTTCAATTAATGCGGCTTGATTGGTTGTAGGGAAACACCAGAGTATGTACTTGTTATAATCCTCACCTTCTTCTATACGTGCCTGTACTGTTTTAGAACTTGAATAGTATTTCATCCAGTCTGCTTCTTTGGATGTAGTCTTTAGGTCGTTAATATCCTTTATGCCCTTATATATTTGTTTCATTCCAAGATAGTAATCACCATCAGGGAATATAATTAGGTAAACAAAAGCGGCATAGCTAGTATCATTTACATCCGTAATATCCCATATTTCGGGATCGTGAATCTCCCAACTCTTAATAACCATCATAAATACCTCATATTAATTATTCTGAGGTATTTATGAATTTGAGAGAGAGATTAAAAGAATATGAAGGTACTAAAGCGTACCAGACAAAGTTAGGCTATTACCGTGATGGTACATTCCGTGTATATAAAGATTCACTAGGTAAAAACACAATCGGCCACGGACACTTAGTACTACCCGGTGAAAACTTTAGCTGTGGATTAACAGAAACTGAAGCCAATAACCTTCTAGATAAGGATATTGAAATTGCCCGTACTGGTGTAAAAGCACTTGGTACATTTGCACCTGATATTGAAGAGTATCTAATCATTATGGTATTCCAACTTGGTTTAGTTGGGATGAAGAAATTCAAGAAACTATTGGCGGCTGCGGCTATTGGTGATCGTACTGAAATGAAAGTACAGGCACGTGATTCACTCTGGTATAAACAAACACCAAATAGAGTAAAAGCAATGGATTTAATTCTAAAATAACAAAGGGGGCTTTTATGTCCCTTTTTTTACGATAATATCTAATACAGCTCGAATATGTGAAATCTCTACTTTAATGTCTGTTAATTCCTTAACCAGTTCTTTCAACTCATCAATATCTTTAACAATACCTTCTGTTTTAGTTTCTAAAACGGATACTTTTGCTTCAATATCTCCGACTCTCTTATTATATGACTGTACGGTTAAATACAAGAACCTTAGGAATCCTCCTAATAATCCTAATACACAAAGTACAATTGGTATTAATACTGCCCACTCCATTTATTATATTC
>NZ_JMPL01000209.1 GCF_000735365.1 Kluyvera ascorbata ATCC 33433
TCTCCCACAGGGAGAGGGAGAAAACATAGCCACAGGAATCACTATGCTCGATAAACAGACTCGTACCCTGATTGCCCAGCGGCTGAATCAGGCTGAAAAACAGCGTGAGCAGATCCGTGCCGTCTCGCTGGATTATCCGGACATCACCATTGAAGACGCCTATGCCGTCCAGCGCGAATGGGTTGAGATGAAGATTGCCGAAGGGCGCACGCTCAAGGGCCACAAAATCGGCCTGACCTCAAAAGCGATGCAGGCCAGCTCGCAGATTAGCGAACCGGACTACGGCGCGCTGCTCGACGACATGTTCTTCCACGACGGCAGCGATATTCCGACCAACCGCTTTATCGTGCCGCGCATTGAAGTGGAGCTGGCGTTCGTGCTGGCAAAACCGCTGCGCGGACCGAACTGCACGCTGTTCGATGTCTATAACGCCACCGACTACGTGATCCCGGCGCTGGAGCTGATTGACGCCCGCAGCCACAACGTGGACCCGGAAACCCAGCGCCCGCGTAAGGTGTTCGACACCATCTCCGATAACGCGGCTAACGCGGGCGTGATCCTCGGCGGCCGCCCGATTAAGCCCGATGAACTGGACCTGCGCTGGATCTCCGCGCTGCTGTATCGCAATGGCGTGATTGAAGAGACCGGCGTCGCTGCGGGCGTGCTTAACCACCCGGCGAACGGCGTGGCGTGGCTGGCGAACAAGCTGGCACCGTACGATGTTCAGCTGGAAGCGGGGCAGATTATTCTCGGTGGCTCGTTCACCCGTCCGGTTCCGGCGCGTAAGGGTGACACCTTCCACGTCGATTACGGCAACATGGGCGCGATCACCTGCCGGTTCGTATAAAAGGAAATGACGATGATGAAGAACAGTTTTAAAGACGCGCTGAAAGCAGGCCAGCCGCAAATTGGCCTGTGGCTGGGGCTTTCCAGCAGCTACAGCGCCGAACTGCTGGCGGGGGCGGGCTTTGACTGGCTGCTGATTGACGGTGAACACGCGCCGAACAACGTCCAGACGGTGCTGACCCAGCTACAGGCGATTGCGCCATACCCCAGTCAGCCGGTGGTGCGTCCGTCTTGGAACGATGCGGTGCAGATTAAACAGCTGCTCGACGTGGGCGCGCAGACCCTGCTGGTGCCGATGGTGCAGAACGCCGATGAAGCGCGGGCGGCGGTGGCGGCGACGCGCTATCCACCGCTGGGCGTTCGCGGTGTTGGCAGCGCGCTGGCGCGTGCATCCCGCTGGAACCGCGTGCCGGACTATATCCATCAGGCCAACGAAGCGATGTGCGTGCTGGTGCAGATTGAAACCCGCGAAGCGGTGAGTAACCTGGCGCAGATCCTCGATGTCGACGGCGTGGACGGCGTGTTTATCGGCCCGGCGGATCTCAGCGCCGATATGGGCTTTGCCGGTAATCCGCAGCACCTGGAAGTGCAGGCGACCATTGAAAAAGCCATCGTGCAGATTCGTGCGGCGGGGAAAGCGCCGGGCATTCTGATGGCAAATGAACCGCTGGCGAAGCGTTATCTGGAGCTGGGGGCGCTGTTTGTCGCCGTCGGCGTCGATACCACGCTGCTGGCCCGCGGCGCAGAAGCGCTGGCGGCGCGCTTTGGCGCGGAGAAAACCTCGCTGGGTTCGTCCGGCGTGTATTAACCCCTGCCGGATGGCGCTGCGCTTATCTGGCCTCCCCGTAGGCCCGACAAGCAAAGCGCCTCGGGAAAACCCTGCTTCACCCTACGCAAATTCCCATCAGAGGAAAGGATAATGAGCGATACATCACCTGCCATTCCGGAGCAACTCAACCCGGCCGACCAGCATAAGCAGCTGACGGCGGGCCAACAATCGGTTATCAACAAACTGTTTCGTCGTCTGGTTCTGTTTTTGTTTGTGCTGTTTATCTTCTCATTCTTAGACCGTATTAATATCGGCTTTGCCGGGCTGACGATGGGGGCGGATCTCGGCCTCAACGCCACCATGTTCGGCCTCGCCACCACGCTGTTTTACGCCACCTATGTGATTTTCGGCATTCCCAGCAACATCATGCTGAGCATCGTCGGCGCGCGGCGCTGGATTGCCACCATTATGGTGCTGTGGGGCATTGCCTCTACCGCCACTATGTTCGCCGTCGGGCCAAAAAGCCTCTACGTGCTGCGCATGCTGGTGGGCATCACCGAAGCCGGATTCCTGCCTGGCATTCTGCTGTATTTAACCTACTGGTTCCCGGCGTTCTTCCGCGCCCGCGCCAACGCCCTGTTTATGATTGCCATGCCGGTGACCACCGCGCTGGGCTCAATTGTCTCGGGCTATATTCTGTCGATGGACGGTCTGCTGAACATGCACGGCTGGCAGTGGCTGTTTCTGCTGGAAGGTTTCCCGGCGGTGCTGCTCGGTGTGATGGTCTGGTACTGGCTTGATGATTCCCCGGCGAAGGCCAAATGGCTGACCGACGAGGATAAAAAGTGCTTACAGGAGATGATGGATAAAGACCATCTGACGCTAGTGCAGCCGGAAGGGGCGGTTAGCCACAGCGCCATGCAAAAGCGCAGCCTGTGGCGCGAAGTATTTACGCCGATCGTCCTGATGTACACGCTGGCCTACTTCTGCCTGACCAACACGCTTAGCGCCATCAGCATCTGGACGCCGCAGATCCTCAAGAGCTTTAACGAGGGCAGCAGTAACATCACCATCGGCCTGCTGGCGGCTATTCCGCAGGTGTGCACCATTCTCGGCATGATTTACTGGAGCCGCCATTCCGATAAATACCAGGAGCGTAAGCACCACACGGCACTGCCGTTCCTGTTTGCCGCCGCGGGCTGGCTGCTGGCCTCGGCGACCAGCCATAGCCTGATCCAACTTTTGGGGATCGTGATGGCATCGACGGGCTCATTCAGTGCGATGGCGATCTTCTGGACCACGCCGGATCAATCGATCAGCCTGCGCGCTCGCGCGATCGGTATTGCGGTGATCAACGCCACCGGCAACATCGGATCGGCATTAAGTCCGTTTATGATCGGCTGGCTGAAGGATGTGACCGGTAGCTTTAACAGCGGGTTGTGGTTTGTCGCCGCGCTGCTGGTGCTGGGGTCGGTGATTATCTGGGCGATCCCGATGAAATCCTCACGCCCGCGCGCCACGCCGTAAGG
>NZ_JMPL01000210.1 GCF_000735365.1 Kluyvera ascorbata ATCC 33433
CTTTAAAAATCTGGATCAAGCTGAAAATTGAAACAGCACACTGAACTCTGTTCTCCGTAATAAGAACAGACTGAGGTGTGTTTGAGTCTCTCAAATTTTTGCAGCGCGATGATGAATCGTAAGAAACATCTTCGGGTTGTGAGGTTAAGCGACTAAGCGTACACGGTGGATGCCCTGGCAGTCAGAGGCGATGAAGGACGTGCTAATCTGCGATAAGCGTCGGTAAGGTGATATGAACCGTTATAACCGACGATTTCCGAATGGGGAAACCCAGTGTGTTTCGACACACTATCGTTAAGTGAATACATAGCTTAACGAAGCGAACCGGGGGAACTGAAACATCTAAGTACCCCGAGGAAAAGAAATCAACCGAGATTCCCCCAGTAGCGGCGAGCGAACGGGGAGCAGCCCAGAGCCTGAATCAGCATGTGTGATAGTGGAACGGTATGGAAAGGCCGGCGATACAGGGTGATAGCCCCGTACACAAAATTGCATGTGTTGTGAGCTCGATGAGTAGGGCGGGACACGTGGTATCCTGTCTGAATATGGGGGGACCATCCTCCAAGGCTAAATACTCCTGACTGACCGATAGTGAACCAGTACCGTGAGGGAAAGGCGAAAAGAACCCCGGCGAGGGGAGTGAAAAAGAACCTGAAACCGTGTACGTACAAGCAGTGGGAGCATCCTTCGGGGTGTGACTGCGTACCTTTTGTATAATGGGTCAGCGACTTATATTCTGTAGCAAGGTTAACCGAATAGGGGAGCCGCAGGGAAACCGAGTCTTAACTGGGCGTTAAGTTGCAGGGTATAGACCCGAAACCCGGTGATCTAGCCATGGGCAGGTTGAAGGTTGGGTAACACTAACTGGAGGACCGAACCGACTAATGTTGAAAAATTAGCGGATGACTTGTGGCTGGGGGTGAAAGGCCAATCAAACCGGGAGATAGCTGGTTCTCCCCGAAAGCTATTTAGGTAGCGCCTCGTGAATTCATCTTCGGGGGTAGAGCACTGTTTCGGCTAGGGGGTCATCCCGACTTACCAACCCGATGCAAACTACGAATACCGAAGAATGTTATCACGGGAGACACACGGCGGGTGCTAACGTCCGTCGTGAAGAGGGAAACAACCCAGACCGCCAGCTAAGGTCCCAAAGTCACAGTTAAGTGGGAAACGATGTGGGAAGGCTCAGACAGCCAGGATGTTGGCTTAGAAGCAGCCATCATTTAAAGAAAGCGTAATAGCTCACTGGTCGAGTCGGCCTGCGCGGAAGATGTAACGGGGCTAAACTGTGCACCGAAGCTGCGGCAGCGACACTATGTGTTGTTGGGTAGGGGAGCGTTCTGTAAGCCTGTGAAGGTGTCCTGTGAGGGATGCTGGAGGTATCAGAAGTGCGAATGCTGACATAAGTAACGATAATGCGGGTGAAAAACCCGCACGCCGGAAGACCAAGGGTTCCTGTCCAACGTTAATCGGGGCAGGGTGAGTCGACCCCTAAGGCGAGGCCGAAAGGCGTAGTCGATGGGAAACAGGTTAATATTCCTGTACTTGGTGTTACTGCGAAGGGGGGACGGAGAAGGCTATGTTAGCCGGGCGACGGTTGTCCCGGTTTAAGCATGTAGGCGGAAGTTTAGGTAAATCCGGACGCTTATTAACGCTGAGGTGTGATGACGAGGCACTACGGTGCTGAAGTAACAAATGCCCTGCTTCCAGGAAAAGCCTCTAAGCATCAGGTAACATCAAATCGTACCCCAAACCGACACAGGTGGTCAGGTAGAGAATACCAAGGCGCTTGAGAGAACTCGGGTGAAGGAACTAGGCAAAATGGTGCCGTAACTTCGGGAGAAGGCACGCTGATATGTAGGTGAAGTGATTTACTCATGGAGCTGAAATCAGTCGAAGATACCAGCTGGCTGCAACTGTTTATTAAAAACACAGCACTGTGCAAACACGAAAGTGGACGTATACGGTGTGACGCCTGCCCGGTGCCGGAAGGTTAATTGATGGGGTTAGCGGCAACGCGAAGCTCTTGATCGAAGCCCCGGTAAACGGCGGCCGTAACTATAACGGTCCTAAGGTAGCGAAATTCCTTGTCGGGTAAGTTCCGACCTGCACGAATGGCGTAATGATGGCCAGGCTGTCTCCACCCGAGACTCAGTGAAATTGAACTCGCTGTGAAGATGCAGTGTACCCGCGGCAAGACGGAAAGACCCCGTGAACCTTTACTATAGCTTGACACTGAACACTGGTCCTTGATGTGTAGGATAGGTGGGAGGCTTTGAAGTGTGGACGCCAGTTCGCATGGAGCCAACCTTGAAATACCACCCTTTAATGGCTGGTGTTCTAACGTAGACCCGTAATCCGGGTTGCGGACAGTGTCTGGTGGGTAGTTTGACTGGGGCGGTCTCCTCCTAAAGAGTAACGGAGGAGCACGAAGGTTAGCTAATCCTGGTCGGACATCAGGAGGTTAGTGCAAAGGCATAAGCTAGCTTGACTGCGAGAGTGACGGCTCGAGCAGGTGCGAAAGCAGGTCTTAGTGATCCGGTGGTTCTGTATGGAAGGGCCATCGCTCAACGGATAAAAGGTACTCCGGGGATAACAGGCTGATACCGCCCAAGAGTTCATATCGACGGCGGTGTTTGGCACCTCGATGTCGGCTCATCACATCCTGGGGCTGAAGTAGGTCCCAAGGGTATGGCTGTTCGCCATTTAAAGTGGTACGCGAGCTGGGTTTAGAACGTCGTGAGACAGTTCGGTCCCTATCTGCCGTGGGCGCTGGAGAATTGAGGGGGGCTGCTCCTAGTACGAGAGGACCGGAGTGGACGCATCACTGGTGTTCGGGTTGTCATGCCAATGGCATTGCCCGGTAGCTAAATGCGGAAAAGATAAGTGCTGAAAGCATCTAAGCACGAAACTTGCCCCAAGATGAGTTCTCCCTGACTCCTTGAGAGTCCTGAAGGAACGTTGAAGACGACGACGTTGATAGGCTGGGTGTGTAAGTGTAGCGATACATTGAGCTAACCAGTACTAATGAACCGTGAGGCTTAACCTTACAACGCCGAAGATGTTTTGGCG
>NZ_JMPL01000211.1 GCF_000735365.1 Kluyvera ascorbata ATCC 33433
AAACCATACATGCCGACCAGCGTCAGAATAAGGCCCGGAGACGGCAGCATCAGCACGGTGCTGGCTGTTGCGGTAATGGCGGAAAACGCCAGCGTCAGGCTCAGCAGAAAATAGGTGTTACGCAGAACTTTGTGTGTGCTCAGCAGCGATGAGCGGTCACGCGATGAAGTAATTATGCGATCCATAAGTCACCCTTTATATGACAGATGTTATTAGTGAGACAGAATAAAAAATCTCTTCTTTATTCCCTAATGATTTTACCCATCTTTACTCTGTCGAATCAGGGTATTACTGGTGGGTCACAAATTCCATTAATAAAATCACGAAGATCGAGATCAAACTCTTATAGGTTGTTGAAAGCATTTGCGTTGTTGCGGCTTCATGCTAACAGTGAAGAGGGTTATAACAACAAGGCAATGGAAATGAAATTAAAACACTATAACAACGTCACGATCGCGCTATTGGCGCTAGGTATAACCGCAACCGTTCAGGCGGCAAACGTGCCGCAAGGTACCGTGCTTGCCGATAAACAGGAGCTGGTACGCGGCAACGGCAATGAACCTGCCTCACTTGATCCGCATAAAGTTGAGAGTGATGTTGAGTTCAACATCCTCAACGATATGTTTGATGGGCTGGTGGCGGTGAAGCCCGACGGTAGCATTGAGCCGCGGCTGGCGGAATCCTGGGACAATAAGGACAATACCGTCTGGACGTTCCATCTGCGCCCAGGCATTACCTGGTCTGATGGTTCAGCGATTACCGCACAAGATGTGGTCTGGAGCTGGCAGCGTCTGGTCACGCCAACCACCGCATCGCCTTACGCCAGTTACCCAGGCAATATGCATATAGTGAACGCGGCGGATATCGCCTTAGGTAAGAAGGCCCCGGATACCCTCGGCGTGAAGGCGCTGAATGACACCACGGTCGAAGTTACCCTGACGCAGCCCAACTCCGCCTTCCTCGCCATGCTTGCGCATCCATCAATGGTGCCGCTGGATAAAGTGCTGATCGGCCAGTTTGGTGATAAATGGGTGAAGCCGGAGCACTTTGTTAGCAGCGGTGCTTACACACTGTCGCAGTGGGTGGTTAACGAGCGCATTGTGGCCGAGCGAAACCCACGTTACTGGGACAACGCGAAGACCGTGGTTAATAAAGTAACCTACCTGCCTATTCGCTCTGAAGCTTCTGATGTGAACCGCTATAAAGCGGGTGAAGTGGATATCGTCTACACCTTACCGATTAACCAGTTCAGCCAGTTGAAAAAGACGCTCGGCGATCAGGTGGACGTTAAGCCGCAGTTGGCGACCTACTACTATGAGTTCAACACCACGAAACCACCGTTTAACGATGCCCGTGTGCGCCGCGCGCTGAATATGGCGCTGGATAAAGACATTATTGCCGACAAAGTGTTAGGGCAGGGGCAAAGCCCGGCATGGGTGATTAGCCAGCCGGATATTGGCGGCGTGAAGCTGCACGGCCCTGATTACGCCTCCTGGCCGCGCGATAAGCGTATGGCTGAAGCGAAAAAGCTGCTGGCGGAAGCCGGATTTAATGACGCGCACCCACTGTCGTTCAACCTGCTGTACAACACGTCGGAATCACACCAGCGCATCGCGATAGCGGCAGCCTCGATGTGGAAGAAAAATCTCGGCGTTGAAGCCAAGCTGCAAAACCAGGAATGGAAGACCATGCTGGATGCGATGCATACCGGCAACTTTGACGTTGTGCGCTACGCCTGGATTGCAGACTACGACGACGCCTCGACGTTCCTCAACACCTTCCGTACCGGCGACAGTGAGAATACGGCGAAGTACAGCAACCCGGACTATGACGAGGCGCTACGCGACGCGGCGAAGACGCAGGATGTCGCCCAGCGTGCGCGTGATTACCAGAAGGCCGAAGACCTGCTGGCGCGCGATGTACCGGCTATTCCGGTCTATCACTACGTACGCACGCACCTGGTAAAACCGTGGGTGGGCGGATTTGCGCCGGATCGCCTGGGGAATTTCTCCACGAAAGATATCTACATCAAGAAGCATTAAGCAGAAATTTGAGGAATAAAGCGTCGTAAAAATAGCCATTTTGTTGTTTTTTCAGGCGAATAACAACATTTTGGCTGTTTTTCAGGCAAACGAACGTTTTGGTGCTTTACAGGTCCGTTCGGGATGTTTATAGTGCGCCTCATTGGAAGCGTGGCCGAGCGGTTGAAGGCACCGGTCTTGAAAACCGGCGACCCGAAAGGGTTCTAGAGTTCGAATCTCTACGCTTCCGCCAAATTAGAAAAGGGCTTGTCGAAAGACAAGCCCTTTTTGCTTTTTACCGTGAGTAACGTCTCGGTCTATTTCTCGTTTTCACCCTTCCTTTGGCTGTTTTTTCCTTCCTGCTGATTATTTCACTGCAACCCGGGTACAGATGTTCCGGATGTTGAGCCGCCGGAGCCTTAACGTAGTGGTTAATAATGAAGCAGAGAGGCGCAAGTAGGAAAGGGCCACGACCTGTGATACGTTAAAAATATAAAAAAGATGGCTAAAAAAAAGATATCAACGATCAGAGAAAATAGGCAGTTTTTATAAGCTGCCATAACGTTTGACTTATCATTTTTTAGACTAATGGGTTGTCCAAAAATATCCGTGGTTAGAGTGGATCATGATATTCTGGTTTTCGATATAACCATCAATAGCAATCCAGGCCGTTAGTTTTGTATAAATATTAATTAACTCATTGTTTAATAGGTAAAAATCATCATTCTGATTAGATGATGGTGATGTTTTCTCCTGCAATCTCTCTAAATCAGATTTCATTTTTATAAAATCATTTCTTAACAGGAATGGAATATCATGAAGGTTTATTCTTGCAATATACTGGGAGTTAATAAACAGGGCTTTCTTATCAAGAACAATAACGTTTGACATTAGTGCTAGCAACGTTTTACGTAACATCTCATGAGTATTTCTATATTCATTCATATCGGCT
>NZ_JMPL01000212.1 GCF_000735365.1 Kluyvera ascorbata ATCC 33433
AACCGTCAGCGCCGAACAGGCCGCGCATGGGGGATGATCTGGCAGGTGGTGGACGACGCCGAGTTGAAAGACACCGCGCTGACCATGGCTCGCCATTTTGCCACTCAGCCGACCTACGGCCTGGGGCTAATTAAGAAAGCCTTACAGCTTTCCGAAACCAATACGCTTGATGAGCAGCTTGAGCTTGAGCGCGACTACCAGCGTATGGCCGGTCGCAGTGACGACTATCGCGAAGGCGTCAGCGCCTTCCTCGCCAAACGTCCACCACAGTTCAGCGGGAAATAAGCCATGAGTCAGACTCTTCACACCGTCGCCGTGATTGGCGGCGGCACTATGGGTGCCGGGATTGTTGAAGTAGCGGCCAGCGCCGGGCACTCGGTGCTGCTGTATGACATTTCCGCCGAGGCGATTACTCGCGCCATTGACGGCATTGCCCAGCGTCTGAATGCCCGCGTTAGCCGCGGCAAAGTCAGCGCCGAGCAGGCGCAGGCGCTGTTGGCGCGCATTACGCCAGCAACCGAATTAACGCAGCTAGCCGATGCGCAGCTGGTGATTGAAGCAGCGTCCGAACGTCTTGAGATTAAAAAGGCGCTGTTCAGCGAACTGGCAGAGATTTGCTCGCCGTCAGCGCTGCTGACCAGCAACACCTCGTCGATTTCCATTACCGCCATTGCGGCGGGCATCAAGCATCCGGAACGCGTGGCGGGGCTGCACTTCTTTAACCCGGCACCGGTAATGAAACTGGTGGAAGTGGTGAGCGGTCTTGCCACCTCAACGGAAGTGGTTGAGCAGCTTTGCCAGTGCGTCAGCGCCTGGGGCAAACAGCCGGTACGCTGCCGTTCCACGCCGGGCTTTATCGTCAACCGCGTGGCGCGCCCGTTCTACGCCGAAGCTTGGCGCGCGCTGGAAGAGCAGGTCGCATCCGCGGAAGTGATTGACGCGGCGCTGCGCGACGGCGGCGGTTTCCCGATGGGGCCGTTGGCGCTGACCGACCTTATCGGCCAGGACGTGAACTTTGCCGTGACCTGTTCGGTGTTTAACGCCTTCTGGCAGGACCGCCGTTTTCTGCCGTCGCTGCTGCAACAGGAGCTGGCGCTGGCGGGGCGTCTGGGCAAGAAGAGCGGGCACGGCGTCTACCGCTGGCCTGTAGAAAATCAGCCTGAACTGGCGCTGGCAGCCGTTTCTGCTGACCGCGCGGCGAATACCGTTAAAAGTGACGTTGTCACCGTACTGGACGATGTACTGCTGCTGGAAACCACCGGTGAAACGGCACTGGCCTTAAGCGTGCAGCACCAGTGCCCGGTGGTGGTGTATGACCATGCGGCGGGAAATACCGTCGTGCTGGCAGGCGCGCCAACCAACCCGGATTCAGCCACCGACAAAGCGGTGTACTACTTCCAGCAGCAGGGCAAAAACGTGCTGCGTATTGCCGACTACCCGGGCCTTCTGGTGTGGCGCACGGTAGCGATGCTGGCGAATGAAGCGCTGGATGCGGTGCAAAAAGGCGTCGCTAACGCGGACGATATCGATACCGCGATGCGCTTAGGGGTGAACTACCCGCGTGGGCCACTGGCCTGGGGAGAATCGCTCGGCTGGGGACGCGTGCTGCGTCTGCTGGAAAATCTACAACAGCACTACGGCGAAGAACGCTATCGCCCAAGTGCGCTGCTGCGCCAGAAAGCGCTGATGGAGATGCGTCATGAGTAATGAAGCCTGGCGCAACGCCCGCGCCATGTACGAGAAGGACACCTGCGCTCGTGAGCTGGGGATTGAGCTTATCGAAATGGACCAGGGTTTTGCGCAGATGACGATGGTAGTCACGCCAAAAATGCTCAACGGCCATCAGACCTGCCACGGCGGTCAGCTGTTTTCACTGGCGGATACCGCGTTTGCCTACGCCTGCAACAGCCAGGGGCTGGCGGCGGTGGCGTCGGCGGCGAGCATCGATTTTCTGCGTCCGGCCTTCACCGGCGACCTGCTCACCGCCACCGCGCGGGTGAAACAGCAGGGCAAACTGACCGGCGTGTATGACATTGAAATTGTGAATCAACAGCAAAAAACCGTGGCGCTGTTTCGCGGCAAATCGCACCGCATCGGCGGCACTATTACAGGAGAAGTCTAATGCGTGATGCGTTTATTTGTGACGGTATTCGTACCCCGATTGGCCGCTACGCGGGCGGGCTAGCCGGGGTTCGCGCCGACGATCTGGCGGCGATTCCGCTGCGCGAGCTGCTGAGCCGTAACCCGACGTTAGACCCAACCTGTATCGACGATGTGATTTTCGGCTGCGCTAACCAGGCCGGGGAAGATAACCGTAACGTCGCGCATATGGCGACGCTGCTGGCGGGTTATCCGTACGGCGTGTCTGGTACCACCATTAACCGCCTGTGCGGCTCCGGTCTCGACGCGATTGGCTTTGCCGCGCGGGCCATAAAAGCGGGCGATGCGGACCTGATGATTGCCGGTGGCGTGGAGTCGATGTCCCGCGCGCCGTTCGTGATGGGCAAGGCGACCACGCCTTACCAGCGTCAGGCTGAAATGTTTGATACCACCATCGGCTGGCGTTTTGTGAACCCGCTCATGCAGCAACAATTTGGTACTGACAGCATGCCGGAAACGGCAGAGAATGTAGCAGAATTGTTAAATATCAACCGTGCCGATCAGGACGCCTTCGCTTACCGCAGCCAGCAGCGTACCGCCAAAGCGCAGCGCGACGGCATTCTGGCGCAGGAAATTGTGCCGGTGCAGATTATCGGTAAGAAAGGTGCGGTCAG
>NZ_JMPL01000213.1 GCF_000735365.1 Kluyvera ascorbata ATCC 33433
CGCGATAGTGTTGTCGGGCGTGTTCTTCGTGACCATCGGCCTGCAAACTGGACGCAGCAACAGATTCTTTCGGCACCGCTGGCGGTGCTGGCGTGGCTGGTGGTGCTGGTACCAGTCAAGATCCTGCTCAATACGCTGGCCTTGCGGGCGACGCGCCTGTCCGCCCTCGATGCCTGGCGCGCGGGCATAGCGTTGGGGCACGGCGGCGAGTTCGCCCTGCTGTTGTTGGGCACGGTCTTGCAGCAGCATCTGATCCCCGCGACCGTCGTCCAACCCATGCTGGTCGCGCTGGTGCTCAGCATGGCTCTGGCACCGCTACTGATCCGCCATCACGATGTACTTGCCCGGTTCTTGAGCCGCACCGGCGGCGTCATTCAGCCACCCCAGGCTGAAGAAGTCGAGATCGCCGCGCAGACGACGCGATATCGAGACCATGTCATCGTTTGCGGCGCGGGCGAGCTTGGCCTTACAGTCAGCGAGATTCTTCGCCACGCCGGCGTGGCGCATCTGCTGCTGGAGGCGGACGCGCAGAAGGTCGAGGCCGCGCGTGCCGCCGGCGCGCCGGTGTTCCATGGCGATGCCAGTCGGCCCGATACCTTGCTGGCTGCCGGCTTGACGCATGCGCACTTGGTGGTGCTGACGTTCGCCCATGCCCAGCAAGCGTTGCGCATCGCCCAGGCGATTGCCGAGCGCCGTCCGGCGCTGACCTTGTGGGTGTCATGCAGAAGTACGACCGCGGCCGATGCATTTCGCGCCATGCCCAACGTGCGCGTGTATCAGCAATCCTTTGCCGCAGCTATTGGGCTGGCGGAACAGGTGATGTCGACGCTTGGCATGTCGACCGAGCTGATTGAAGGACACATCAACGCAATGCGCCGCCGTCTCGACAGCAGCCGTTTTCCAGGGAGTTCATCGTCATGAAATCAACACGCCTTAACCCATTTCAGGTCTTGCGTGACCAATTAGCCATCATGAGTTTTTACGAGCGCTTCGAGCAGGTCGTCGCGCTCGTGCTGTCGGCGGTGATCGCCGTCATCATCGTGGTGTCGCTGTTCCAGCTCATCTCCATCGTCTTCACGCTGCTGGTTCTCGATGCCTTCAATCCCCTGGACCACAAGGTATTCCAGAGCGTGTTCGGTATGATCATGACGCTCTTGATCGCGATGGAGTTCAAGCATTCCATCGTGCGCGTGGCGCTGCGTCGGGACAGCATCATCCAGGTCAAGACAGTGGTCCTGATCGCGCTGATCGCACTCTCCCGCAAGTTCGTGGTCCTCGACTCCGACGCGAGCCCCGCAAAGATAGCCGCGCTGGCAAGCGCCACGCTGGCTCTGGGTGCGACCTACTGGCTGCTGCGCAAGCGCGGCGACCGCGCCGCCGAGACCTCTGAGCATGACCCGTCATCATCCCAGTGATCCGCGCACGGCGCTCTTGCAACACCGCTGGCTCAACCGCCTGCAGACCGGGCTGTTGGTCCTGACCCTGGTCGGGATCGCAGCCGCAGCAGGGAGACTGCCGTTTGGGGAAGGCTGCCTGTGGCTCGCGCTGTTTGCCGTTGCAGGTGCGTTGCTGCTGGAACCGGTAGCCGCGTCGGCGCTGAGCTTGCGCCTGTACCGCGTACGGGCCTTGCACCCGCAAGAAGCCCACGAGATGTGGGCCCGGTTGCGCGAGCTGCCCGCCCGTGCCGGTTTGCCCGCCACGCCGGTGCCGCACTATGTGCCCAGTGCCGTCGTCAACGCCTTCGCCACCGGATCGAAGCAGGAGGCATCGATCGCCCTCACCGATGGCCTGCTGCGCAGCCTGAGCCCACGCGAGCTGGCGGGTGTGCTCGTGCACGAGGTCGCGCACATCGCTAATGAGGATCTGCGTGTCATGGGGCTGGCGGATTCCGACAGTCGCCTCACGAGCCTACTGGCCCTTATGGGACAGATCGCGATCCTGCTCAGCCTGCCCGCGCAGCTGGTTGGCGCGGCGGAGGTCTATTGGCCTGGTCTATTGTTATTGGCCGCATCGCCCCAGCTGGCTCTGCTCGCACTGCTCGGCTTGTCTCGCGTGCGTGAGTTCGACGCTGACCGCCTTGCGGCGGAACTGACTGGCGACCCGCAGGGGCTGGCGTCCGCGCTGGCGAAAATCGAGCGGGTCAGCCGCTCCTGGCGTGCCTGGCTATGGCCGGGATGGGGCAATCCCGAGCCCTCCTGCTTGCGCACGCGTCCGGCAACGCAAGAGCGCATCGCACGCCTGCTGACGTTGGCGCCTGGGCCAGCATCAGCGTTGCCACTCCGCGCGCCCCATTTTTTGCCGGAATCCGCTTTGGCGACGCGCCCACCGCGCTGGCGCCCGAGCGGGCTGTGGCGCTGATTGCCCATCAACAGGAGACGTCTCATGGCCTATCTCGACCCGTACCAACGCCCCGCGCCGGACCGCTTCGTCCGGCGCGGGCTCTTCATCACCGCCTGCATTGCCGCGCTCATGCTGCTGTGGCAGTTTCTGCCCGCCATCGAAGCATGGTTCAGTCCGCGCGAGGCAGCAGAACGCACCGTGATGGCGCGTGGCGATCTGGCGGCGGACGAGAAAACCACCATCGAACTGTTCGAAAAATCGCGCGCCTCGGTGGTCTACATCACCACCGCGCAATTAGTACGCGATGTCTGGACGCGCAACGTGTTCTCCGTGCCGCGCGGCACTGGATCGGGCTTCATCTGGGACGACGCCGGCCACGTCGTCACCAACTTCCACGT
>NZ_JMPL01000214.1 GCF_000735365.1 Kluyvera ascorbata ATCC 33433
TATACGCTTTGGTACCGACACCGGAATGAATTGACCAGCTCGGTGAAATCACCGCCTGTTCGTTATGCATGACGATATGACGCGTCTCCTGCGGCTGCCCCATCATATGGAACACGCAGCTGTCTTCATCCATGTTGAAGTAGAAGTACACTTCCATGCGGCGCTCATGGGTATGGCACGGCATGGTGTTCCACAGGTTGCCTGGCGCCAGTTCGGTCAGGCCCATGCTGAGCTGGCAGGTTTCCAGCACATCGGGAACAAAGTATTTATTGATGGTGCGTCGGTTGCTGGTGAGGTTATCCCCAAGCGTCACTGGCGCAACGTCCGCAGGCGTGACCTTTTTCGTCGGATAAGTCGTATGGGCCGGTGCGCAGTTGTAGTAAAACTTCGCCGGTTTCGCCGCATCGACGCTGGCGAACACCACCTCTTTCGCGCCTTTACCCACGTAAAGCGCATCGCGATGGCCAATTTCGTAGCACTGGCCGTCAACGGTAATCGTGCCCGCGCCGCCAATGTTGATAACGCCAAGCTCGCGACGCTCAAGGAAATAGCTGACGCCAAGCTGTTTACCAACTTCACCGCCGACGGAGACCGTTTTCGCTACCGGCATAATGCCGCCAACGATAATGCGGTCGATATGGCTATACACCATGGTGTATTCATCAGCCTTGAAAACCTGCTCAACTAAAAACTCATCGCGAAGACCCTGCGTATCCAGCGTTTTAGCATGAGCGCTATGAATGCTCTGTCGTACTTCCACCTGAACCTCCAGGATAATGTGGTCTTATGTTCTATTTATTGAAACGAAACTACGTTCCGATTTGTTTAATGCTTGTATCTTATCCCTGATGAAATGGGTTTTCAATTGCAAATAAAACATCGTTTCATTTTTCCTGGGTAATATTCTCAAAAATGCAAAACCGATCACGAATACGCACCTCATCCGCGTTACGAAAAAATAAAAAACAATATTATTCATTCAGTTACAGCTTTCTTTGAAAAATTACCACTTTAGTGGAAAGGACGACGTGAAAACAAAGGTGGGCTTGACAACGCGCTGAATGGCTACTCAAAAAAGTAGCAGAGATGATAATTTTTCGTATAAAGTGAGTCTGACATCACAAACAATGAAACGCTGTTTTGATAAATTGACACTCAGTTTTTAAAATAACATCTAAATCGGCCTGTGAGGGAGATAGCACCCCGAGACCGCTTGAGTAAAAGGAGAGCATCATGGCTAAAGGCATGCGGGTTAAATTGAACTATGAGGTCAGCCGCGACCCAGATACCGGCGCGGAAGTCACCCGCTTAACGCCACCGGAGGTAACTTGTCATCGTAACTACTTCTATCAGAAGTGTTTCTTTAATGATGGCAGTCATCTGTTATTTGCCGGCGAGTTCGATGGCCATTGGAACTACTACTTATTGGACGTGGCTAACGCCGAAGCGGTACAGCTTACCGAAGGCGCGGGCGACAATACGTTTGGTGGTTTCCTCTCTCCAGATGATAAATCACTCTATTACGTGAAGAACGACCGCACCCTGCTGGAAGTGAACCTGAAAACCATGGCCGAGCGCGAAGTGTACCGCGTGCCGGAAGAGTGGGTTGGCTACGGCACCTGGGTCTCTAACAGCGACTGCACCAAGCTGGTTGGCATTGAGATTGCGAAAAGCGACTGGACGCCGCTGAACGACTGGCAGCTGTTCCACGATTTCTTCCATAAAGGTCCGCACTGCCGCCTGCTGCGCGTTGACCTGAAAACCGGCGAAAGCGCGGTGATCCACGAAGAAAAAATCTGGCTTGGTCACCCAATTTACCGTCCGTTTGACGACAGCACCGTCGCATTCTGCCATGAAGGCCCGCATGACCTGGTGGACGCGCGCATGTGGCTGGTCAACGAAGACGGCACTAACGTTCGCAAAGTAAAAGAACATGCGGAAGGCGAAAGCTGTACGCACGAATTCTGGGTACCAAACGGCTCCGCGCTGGTGTACGTCTCCTACCTGAAAGGGAAACAGGGCCGCACTATCTATCGCTTCAACCCGGATACCAACGTTAACGAAGCGCTGATGCAGATGCCTGCCTGCTCACACCTGATGAGTAACTTCGACGGCACCATGCTGGTTGGTGACGGCTCCGGTACGCCGGTCGATGTGAAAGACACCAGCGGCTACACCATCGATAACGATCCATATCTGTACGCCTTTGACGTGGCGAAACAGGCCTACTTCCGCGTTGCTCGTCACGATACGTCGTGGGCAACGGTACAAAACAGCCGTCAGGTGACTCACCCGCATCCGTCCTTTACCCCGGATGATAGCGCGGTGCTGTTCAGCTCTGACAAGGACGGCAAGCCGGCGCTGTACATCGCTAAGCTGCCCTCTGAACGTGTATTAGTGAAAGCATAATTACCTTCTGAGTTTTGTGTTTCTGTAACTGGCCTTGCCCTCCTTTCGGAGGGCCTTTTTTTGCCTGTTGTTCAGGAAAGAAGAAAGAGCGCACAATATTATTCCCTCGCACGGACTGCCCCCTCTCCCTTTTTAAGGGAGAGGGTTGGGGTGAGGGTTTTACTCCGTGCGTACATT
>NZ_JMPL01000215.1 GCF_000735365.1 Kluyvera ascorbata ATCC 33433
ATCTCGGCCCGATGCTGGCAGAGATGCAGTATTTACAGCGGTCGTATCCCGGCCAGCAGTGGTAGCAGGAGGTGGCTATGCAACGTCTCGCCGCAATCGCACCCCCGGAGGTTCGTACCGTCTGGGGATTGTTAAGCGCCATTCCAGACCCGGAAGTCCCGGTGCTGACCATTACCGACCTCGGCATGGTGCGCCGCGTTGAGCGCCACGGCGACGGCTGGGTGATTGGCTTTACGCCGACCTACTCGGGTTGCCCGGCCACCGAACATCTGCTGGGTGAAATTCGGACGGTGATGGCGGAGCACGGCTATACGCCGGTGCACATCGTGCTGCAGCTCGATCCGCCGTGGACCACCGACTGGATGAGCCCGGATGCCCGCGAGCGTCTGCGTCAGTACGGTATCAGCCCGCCGCAGGCTCATACCTGCCACGCCGACGAGATGCCAAAGGATGTGGTCTGTCCACGCTGCGGCAGCATCCACACGTCGCTGATTAGTGAATTCGGTTCCACGGCCTGTAAAGCGCTGTACCGCTGCGATAGCTGCCGTGAACCCTTTGATTACTTTAAATGTATTTGAGGCTGCGATGACAACATTTCATTCGCTTACCGTGGCAAAGGTCGAACCGGAAACCCGTGATTCGGTCACCATCACTTTTGCCATTCCCGACGCGCTACGTAGCGTTTATGCCTTCCGTCCGGGCCAGCACCTGACGCTGAAAACCCGCTTGGGCGGGGAAGAGTTACGCCGCTGCTACTCCATTTGCCGCAGCCGTTCGCCGTCTGAAATCAGCGTGGCGGTCAAAGCTATCGACGGCGGTCGTTTCTCCCGCTATGCCCAGAGCGATATTCAGCAGGGTATGGAATTTGAGGTGATGGTGCCGCAGGGGCACTTTGGTTACCAGCCGCAGGCTGAGCGTGAAGCGGAATATCTGGCGATTGCCGCCGGTTCCGGCATTACGCCGATGATGGCGATTATTGAAGCGACGCTGACGACCGAACCGGCCAGCCAGTTCACCCTGATTTACGGCAACCGCAGCAGCCACAGCATGATGTTCCGTCAGGCGCTGGCTGACCTGAAAGACCGCTACCCGCAGCGTTTGCAGGTGGTGCATCTGTTCAGCCAGGAGTCGATGGACAGCGACCTGCTGCAAGGGCGCATTGACGGCGACAAGTTGCATGCGCTCGGCAAAACGCTGCTTGATTTCAGCCGCTTTGACGACGCCTTTATCTGCGGCCCATCGGCGATGATGGACGAAGCCGAAGTGGCGCTGCGCGAACTGGGCGTGCCGGAAAAATCCATTCACCTTGAGCGCTTCAATACGCCGGGTACCAGCGTGAAACGCGCCACCGGCGTGCAGGCGGAAGGCCGCACGGTGACCATTCGTCAGGATGGCCGCGATCGCCTGATTTCGCTGAACGCCGAAGATGACAGCATTCTTGATGCGGCGCTGCGTCAGGGCGCTGACCTGCCGTTCGCCTGTAAAGGCGGCGTCTGCGCCACCTGCAAATGCAAGGTGGTGAGCGGTGAGGTGGCGATGGCCGCCAACTACAGCCTCGAAGCCGATGAAGTGGCGGCGGGTTACGTACTGAGCTGCCAGGCGCTGCCAACCAGCGGCGACGTGGTGGTCGACTTCGATGCGCGGGGGATGGCATGAGCGAACTGCTGATTACCCGTCATGACCGCGTGCTGCAACTGACGCTGAACCGCCCGCAGGCGCGTAATGCGTTAAACAACGCGCTGCTAACGCAGATTGCGGACGCGCTGGAAACCGCGGCGGCAGACGCCAGCGTGAGCGTGTGCGTGATTAGCGGCAACTCGCGTTATTTTGCAGCGGGTGCCGATCTCAACGAAATGGCGGAAAAAGACCTGCCCGCCACCTTCGACGATATTCGTCCGCGTCTGTGGGCACGCATTGACGCCTTCAACAAGCCGCTGATTGCGGTGGTGAACGGCTACGCGCTGGGCGCGGGCTGCGAGCTGGCGCTGCTGTGTGACCTGGTGATTGCCGGTGATAACGCCCGCTTTGGCCTGCCGGAAATTACCCTCGGTACCATGCCGGGCGCAGGCGGCACGCAGCGTCTTATTCGCAGCGTTGGCAAAGCGCTGGCGAGCCGCATGGTGCTGAGCGGCGAAAGTATTGACGCCGAACGCGCGCAGCAGGCTGGGCTGGTGAGCGACATTCACCCGGCGAACCTCTCAGATGAATATGCGCTGAAGCTGGCGGCGACCATCGCCAGCCGCTCACCGCTGGCGCTGCGGGCGGCGAAACAGTCGCTGCGTCTGGCGCATGAAGTGGGCTTACAGGCCGGTCTGGTGCAGGAACGTCAGTTATTTACGCTGCTGAGCGGCACAGAAGATCGTCGTGAAGGCGTAAGCGCCTTTTTAGAAAAACGCACACCGGAATTTAAAGGACGCTAATCGTGGACGCATTCATTCTCAGCGAAGTGGAACAGGGCGTGATGACCCTCACCCTGAACCGCCCGGACCGACTCAACAGCTTTAACGACGTGATGCACCAGCAGCTTGCCGACTGCCTGAAACAGGCTGAACGCG
>NZ_JMPL01000216.1 GCF_000735365.1 Kluyvera ascorbata ATCC 33433
CGCTCATTATTGAAAAAATGATGGCCGCTTTAGCAGGTAACGGCATTCATCTGACTCAACTGAGTGATGCGCTTAACGTGCCTGTTGATGAACTGAGCAGTCTACTTTACGGTGTGGCGGCAATCAGCGGTGGTAATGGCGGAACCTCACTATCAAGGGCCTCGCTCCGTCTGGTGTGAACAGGAAAACTGCTCATGCTTAGAGCCGCTAGAAGGAGTTTCTAGCGGTTTTTTTTATTTATAGCCAGCGGACATGTTTCTGAATAGTAATCTTTAATATTCCTTGTTCGCCGCATTCTTGCCGAGATACTAGATATCAACCAATGTTACCAAAATACCATGAGGGGCTCGGAAAAATGTAGTGGTATACCCCCGTAATTCCCCTGACCTGTCCCACCATTGGTAAGTACAGACTGGTTTTAGCAACATATGCTCTTGGCGCTCAGGAGTGCTGTGGTCCACCGGCGACGGACTGTTTCTGCTGACAAAACGGCTAGAGCGTGGCTGCTTCGGCTGACCGTCGGCCCATGATGGCAAAGTGTTCCTGACGTCGGCGCAACTGGCGGTGCTGCTGAACTGCTGCCATGGCGCATAGCACTGTCTTCCGAATAGCCGTCGTTCGTCAATACGGTTCTGGCTGTTCGCTTACCTTCCAGAGGAATTGAAGTATTTAAGTCTTTGAATCGATAACGAGATCAAATATTTTTGAGCTTAATGTGCGAGAATTTAAAAGTCATGGACTCATTAGTGGCATGAAAACTATTAGCTAATTTATTCAATGGGTAAAGTGAGCTGGGGGCGTAATCAACATGAAGCTTGAAGTAATTCGGATATCTGGTTTCCAATCTTTTGGCCCAGAACCGACAGAGGTAAGCCTTGAAAATATCACTTACTTAATCGGTCCTAATGGCTCGGGTAAAACCGCGGCACTTCAGGCTTTATGCAAACTATTTGCCTTTGATCCTGCATTGCGTCGGATCCATCGTTCTGATTTCCATGTCCCTTATGATGAAGAAGAAGTTCCGGAAGAGCGCCAATTGTGGATAGAAGCTGACTTTTTATTTCCTGAACTTGATGAGGAAGATGATAACAGTACCGTAGCACCTCATTTTAGTCATATGCGACTTGATGATCCGGGAGGCCTCCCACGTGTGCGTTTTCGCCTCACGGCTACTATGGGACTGGATGGTGATATCGACGAAAACTTAGTGTATGTACTGGATGTCAATGCTGATGGTTCACCTCAAAACACAGCTCAAGTACCACGAGCAGAGCGTAATCACATCCAGGTTCATTATTTACCAGCCAGACGTGACCCTGCTGATCACATTACTTACGGTGCGAATGCATTACTAGGCCGTTTGCTCCGTGCCGTACGTTGGGATGCTGAGCGCGATACGATCAAAGGTCTGACCGATCAAATAAGCGACAGCCTTGCAGCCAACCCTTCAGTGAAAGCATTTAGTAAGAGTTTGAAAACAACCTGGGCCACTCTACACAAGGGCAAATTTTTCGCTGATCCAAAAATCACATTTGTGGCTTCGGAGATTGAAGCACTGTTGCGACATTTGTCGGTTTCTTTTACCCCCGGGCACGACGGTTCACTTGTCGATTTTTCGCGGTTGAGTGATGGCCAAAAGTCAATGCTTTATCTTTCCCTAGTATTATCATCTCAAGCGATTGGGAGAGCTGTGCTCGCCGAGGAAGATGTATCTTTTGATCCCGATAAGTTACGTCCACCGGTCTTTACGCTGGTCGCCTTGGAGGAGCCAGAAAATAGTCTTTCTCCACATTACCTGGGACGTATCGTCAGTGCTTTGTATACCATGACGAAAAATGTGGATGCACAAGCTCTCATTGCTACTCATGCCCCTACAATGTTACGTCGCGTTGCTCCTGAGTTAATACGTTATCTACGGTTAACTGAGGCTCGAAAAACACGGGTCACCTGTATCAAATTGCCAGAGAAAGCTGATGATGCACACAAGTTTGTCCGTGAAGCCGTCCAAGCATTTCCTGAGATTTATTTCTCACGTCTCGTCGTGCTAGGTGAAGGTGATAGTGAAGAGATTGTGTTGCCATGTCTACTTCAGGCCAAAGGCGCGCCAGTTGATGAGTCAGCAATCACGATTGCGCCGTTAGGCGGTAGGCATGTCAATCATTTTTGGCGGTTGCTTTCAGCGTTGCAGATTCCCTATCTGACATTGCTTGATCTTGATGTAGCTCGCTATGCGGCAGGATGGGGACGAATCAAGTATGTTAATGATCAGTTTTCTGCATATGAGCCGTATAAGAAACTCCCCAAAGATCACGGAATTCCAAGTTGGAAAGATAAAGCTCAAAAAGTTCGGGACTTTGATAATTATTTCGAACTTCTCGAAGAACGTGGTCGTTTTTTTTTCTTCCCCAATGGATTTGGACTTTTCAATGTTACTGG
>NZ_JMPL01000217.1 GCF_000735365.1 Kluyvera ascorbata ATCC 33433
TGCTTTAGTGCATCGGGCTGTGCGGTGAGGTCAATCAACAGCTGTTCCAATAGCGCGGTGCCGGTAAAGTCCGGCGGGCGCGGGTAGGTCACCGTGCCGGGATGGGCTTTGGCAAATTCGAGCAGCGCCTGCGCCGAGTCTGGCGGCTGCGGCGTTTGCTGCTGGCGGGCGATAAAAGTCAGCTGCGCGCTGCCCCACGGAGACTCCGCGCCTTCCACGGGCACCGAAAAATCTTCCTGAACGGGTTTGCTGACATCAACATAGCGCCAGTTCGGCAACTGTTCCGCCCAGCCGGTGCGCAGCAGATTAGCTTCTTTCAGCGCGCGGAAGTTTTCGCCGTTGACCCACAGCAAATCGACCGAACCGTTGGTTTTACGCCCGGCCTGCGCCTCGGTCTGAATGCGCTTTACGGTGTCTGCGGCATCGGCAATGTGGACGATGCGCAGGTTAATGGCGTAATCGCGTTTTACCTCTGCGCTGACCCAATCAAGATAGTGGTTCACCGCTTCATCGCCACCCCAGGCGTTAAACCAGACGGTCTGGCCTTTGGCTTCGCTTTCAACCTGCTGCCAGCTTTGCGCGTGTGCCATCAATGGGCTCAGCGCCAGCATACTAAGACCGAGCAGGCCGTTGCGCAGGCGATGTGTTTTTCCGTGGTAAGGCATCATGAATTCCTCTTTTGTCGTTCATGGTAGACCGTCTTAGCGACAACGATAACGATAGTCAGTGCAAACAAAATAAACAGCCCGGTGATAAACCAGTAGGTACCTCCGGTTAGCAGACTGCCCACCCACGAATAGACGATGGTGGCGGGAAGCTGGCCGATACCGGTGGCGATAAAAAAGTGGCGAAAGCGCAGTGACGTTAGTCCGGCGGCGTAGCTCACCGGGTCGAACGGGACGAAGGGCAGCAGGCGACAGATCAAAATGGTGTGCTTGCCATAGCGCTCAAAAAAGCCGTCGATACTTTTGAGCACCATTTTTCCCGTCAGCTTCTCGACCACGCCGCGCCCCATCAATCGAGCGATGTAGAAGCACAGTGCGGCGCCGGCCATCGAACTCGTCCACGAGAGCACCGCGCCCCAGAACGCGCCGAACAGCGACGCGTTGGCGAAGGTGATAAGAAAAGCGGGCAGCGGGGCAGCGACGGCCTGAAAAATCATCAATACAAACGAGACGGCGGCAGCCAGTGAGCCGTAGGAGTGAATAAACCGCTCAATGCCCTGCTGGTCGACGCTAAGAAACGCGGTCAGGCTCTGATCGATAAAAGCCTTCACGCTCGGAATACACCACCAGGCGAGCAGAAGTGCGATACCTGCCGTGAGCAGCAGCAGGCGGAAAAACAGCGTGGTGCGGCGCGAAGGCATCAGCGCTGCTCCCCGGAGAGATCCACGCGCTTATGCCTGGCATAACGTCTGGCGGCCTGCACCAGCGCAAACAGCGCGAGCCCGGCAAGGCTCAGTTTGAGGATGAATGCCAGCGTCAGGCCATGTGCCGCCAGTTCGCTCGCCATCAGCGTGTAGATAAAAATTCCCGGTAGCGTGGTAAGCGCGGAAATCAGGGTGTAGGGCCAGAACGGGATTGCGGTCAGACCGTAGGCGTAGTTTTGAATGTTGTAGGGAAAGAGCGGGATGAGTCGGGTAAGAATCAAAAAGTCGATGCCGCTGCGAGCGATGCCGCGTTCTATTGCCTGAAAGGTGGTCGTATGCCCGACGTATTTCACGAGTAGTGAACGTCCAAGCCAGCGAGCCAGCAGGAAAGAGATTGCTGAGGCAAGGGTGGCGGCAATGAGCGAGAGCAGGGTGCCGAGCCAGGGGCCAAAGACGATGCCTCCGACGAGTACCAGTACGCTGCCGGGCAGCAGGCAGACCGTGGCGAGAATGAACAGGGCGATGTAGATAGCGTAGCCAGGCGTGCCGCTCTCGCGTACGAGCGTTTGCAGGTGACGGACGTTAGTGACCAGGTCAGTCAGGCCGAAAGTGTGGGTCAGGATAACCAGGAGGCTGATGACAGCGACGATGAGCAGGAGCTTAGCGGCTGTGGGGTAGTGACTTCTTTTGCATGGGGGTCCTCCTGGTGGGAAGAAAAAGTGCGCGCGACGGTATTATAGATTAGGGGGCACTGCAAGATTTTAGCGTTGGTTTATTGATTTTGCTCAGAATTTTAATTTTTTATCGTTAAGTGGTTACGCGTTGTTTGTGGGAGGATGTTGTTTAGATCATCACTCTGTTGCGCTCCCTTCCAATGCTAGCCATATAAATTGCGCTGGCGCAGGG
>NZ_JMPL01000218.1 GCF_000735365.1 Kluyvera ascorbata ATCC 33433
TCCCTGGCAACGCGGCTCAAATGAAAATACAAACAGATTACTCAGACAGTATTTTCCAAAAGGAACTGACTTATCGGTTCACAGCCAGCAAAGACTAAACAGTGTTGCCAGACAGCTCAACGAGAGGCCGAGAAAAACGCTAGACTATGAATCACCCGCAGAGCGGTTCAATCAATGTGTTGCATCCATCGGTTGAACTCACAGCACAAAGCGGACAGTGATCACCGTTCTTACGACTACTTTCTGACTTCCTTCGTGACTTGCCCTAAGCATGTTGTAGTGCGATACTTGTAATGACATTTGTAATTACAAGAGGTGTAAGACATGGGTAGCATTAACCTGCGTATTGACGATGAACTTAAAGCGCGTTCTTACGCCGCGCTTGAAAAAATGGGCGTAACTCCTTCTGAAGCGCTTCGTCTCATGCTCGAGTATATCGCTGACAATGAACGCTTGCCGTTCAAACAGACACTCCTGAGTGATGAAGATGCTGAACTTGTGGAGATAGTGAAAGAACGGCTTCGTAATCCTAAGCCAGTACGTGTGACGCTGGATGAACTCTGATGGCGTATTTTCTGGATTTTGACGAGCGGGCACTAAAGGAATGGCGAAAGCTGGGCTCGACGGTACGTGAACAGTTGAAAAAGAAGCTGGTTGAAGTACTTGAGTCACCCCGGATTGAAGCAAACAAGCTCCGTGGTATGCCTGATTGTTACAAGATTAAGCTCCGGTCTTCAGGCTATCGCCTTGTATACCAGGTTATAGACGAGAAAGTTGTCGTTTTCGTGATTTCTGTTGGGAAAAGAGAACGCTCGGAAGTATATAGCGAGGCGGTCAAACGCATTCTCTGAACCAAAGCATGACATCTCTGTTTCGCACCGAAGGTGACACTTCTGCTTTGCGTTGACATTCGGTGTTATCCAGGCGGGGCTTTGTTGAATAAATCGAACTTTTGCTGAGTTGAAGGATCAGATCACGCATCCTCCCGACAACACAGACCATTCCGTGGCAAAGCAAAAGTTCAGAATCACCAACTGGTCCACCTACAACAAAGCTCTCATCAACCGTGGCTCCCTCACTTTCTGGCTGGATGATGAGGCGATTCAGGCCTGGTATGAGTCGGCAACGCCTTCATCACGAGGAAGGCCCCAGCGCTATTCTGATCTCGCCATCACCACCGTTCTGGTGATTAAACGCGTATTCCGGCTGACCCTGCGGGCTGCGCAGGGTTTTATTGATTCCATTTTTGCCCTGATGAACGTTCCGTTGCGCTGCCCGGATTACACCAGTGTCAGTAAGCGGGCAAAGTCGGTTAATGTCAGTTTCAAAACGTCCACCCGGGGTGAAATCGCACACCTGGTGATTGATTCCACCGGGCTGAAGGTCTTTGGTGAAGGCGAATGGAAAGTCAGAAAGCACGGCAAAGAGCGCCGTCGTATCTGGCGAAAGTTGCATCTTGCTGTTGACAGCAACACACATGAAGTTGTCTGTGCAGACCTGTCGCTGAATAACGTCACGGACTCAGAAGCCTTCCCGGGCCTTATCCGGCAGACTCACAGAAAAATCAGGGCAGCCGCGGCAGACGGGGCTTACGATACCCGGCTTTGTCACGATGAACTGCGCCGCAAAAAAATCAGCGCGCTTATTCCTCCCCGAAAAGGAGCAGGTTACTGGCCCGGTGAGTACGCAGACCGCAACCGTGCCGTTGATAATCAGCGGCTGAGCGGAAGCAATGCACGGTGGAAATGGACAACGGAATATAACCGTCGCTCGATAGCGGAAACGGCAATGTACAGAATGAAGCTGTTGTTGGGAGATTCACTGACGCTGCGTGACTACGATGGTCAGGTAGCGGAAGCTATTGTAAGCACACCTGTTTTAGTTCCACGCACTTTTTGAGAGTTCCGGTTTTTCAGCCATCAGCCGGTACTCTTCCGGCGTCAGGTTGTTCAGGGATTCGTGAGGGCGCTCGTTGTTATATTCCATTAGCCAGCGTCCGGTGATTTCCCGTGCCTCATTCAGTGTTCTGAACAGGTAAAAATCCAGGATTTCTGTCCGGTACGTCCGGTTAAACCGTTCGATAAACGCATTTTGCGTCGGCTTACCCGGTTTGATAAATTCGAGCATCACGCCATGCT
>NZ_JMPL01000219.1 GCF_000735365.1 Kluyvera ascorbata ATCC 33433
CATCCAGCCAGGTTTCCCCGTGCTCGTAGGCAGCAATATGAGCGACCAGCGCGGGTACAGAAGGTGAAGAGAGGCCATCACGGTTTTTTAGCGCCGTAAGATAGGCTTCGCGCGCCGAGTTACCAACAATCATGCCGTATGCGCCGGTGAATGCCGGAATATTGAAGCTCTTTGACCCTGAGGTGAACAGCGCCCACTCGCCGCGAGCTACTTCGCTCCACGGAATATGCGCGTGGCCCTGCCAGGTCATATCCATGTGAATTTCATCGCTAATGACGCGCACGTTATGTTTTTCACATAGTGCCGCCATGGTTTCGAGTTCATCACGGGTCCAGACTTTGCCGGTCGGGTTTTGTGGGCTACACAGCAGCAGCACGGTGTTCTGCGGTTCGGCAAGTGCCGCTTCCAGTTTGTCCATATTGCAGAACCACTGACCGTCTTGTTTATCCATCGGAACGCCAACCACGCGGCGTTGATTACCTTCGATAGTTTTAAAGAACGCGTCATAGGCAGGCGTATGCACCACGATCCCGTCTCCGGGAGCGGACCATTGGCGAATCATCTCGGCCACCATATAGATAACCGATGGGCCGTAAACCAGCGTGTTGGTATCAATCACCGCGTGAAAACGGTGGGCGTACCAGTGGGCGATGGCAGGAAGAAACTCATCGTTTTTCCAGCGGCTATAGCCAAACACGCCGTGGGAAAGCCGTTTGCTCAACGCGTCCAGGATGCAGGGCGCGGTAGCGAAGTCCATATCAGAGATAGTAAATGGCAGCAGGTCGGCGTCGCCAAAGCGGTCGGCAACATAGTCCCATTGGGTGCACCAGGTGCCGTGTCGGTCAATCACCGTTGAAAAATCAAACATGTGGAGATCCTAACGAAGGGAAGATTGGGCTATTTTGCCCCTGTTATGCACAGGGGCAAAGGGCTTTACGCTTGCACGGAGTTCATCAGTACCGACAATTCGTCTTTTACCGACTGAACCTGTGGGCCAATAACCACCTGGAGATTATGCTGGTTCAGCTTTACCACCCCAATGGCGCGGTTGGCTTTCAGCGTATCGACATCTACTTTATCCATGTCATTAACGGACAGACGCAAACGAGTAATGCAGTTATCAAGAGAGGAAATATTCTCTGCGCCACCCAGGGCCTGCAGGATAACCGGCACATTGTAGCCGGACTTCCCGGTCACGCCGCTGGTGGTCTGTTCTGCTGCAGGCGTGGTATCTACATCACGGCCCGGCGTTTTGATGTTAAAGCGCACGATAGCGAAGCGGAAAATGGCGTAGTAAACCGCAAACCAAACCGCAGCGACAACTGGCACCAGATACCATTTGGTCGACAGACCGTGCAGGATACCGAACACCACGAAATCGATAATATTACCGTCGGTGTTACCGATGGTGACGCCCAGTACCGCCATCATGGTGAAGCCCAGGCCAGTCAACAGCGCATGGATAGCGTACAGCACCGGTGCAACGAACAGGAACAGGAATTCCAGTGGTTCCGTGGTGCCGCCCACGACGCAGGCGATCACGCCAGAAATCAGCAGGCCTTTAATTTTATGACGGTTTTCTGGGCGAGCACAGTGGTACATCGCCAATGCTGCACCCGGCAGGCCGCCGAGGAAGGCCGGCATTTTGCCCTGAGACAGGAAGCGAGTTGCGCTTTCGGAGAAGCCGTGGGTGGTCGGGCAGCTCAGCTGTGCCTGGAAGATGGTCAGCGCGCCGCTGACGTCGTGGCCGCAGACGTCCATGGTGCCGCCCGCTTCGGTAAAGCGAATCAGCGCCACCAGAATATGCTGTAGACCAAATGGCAGGAGCAGACGTTCACCGGTACCGAAGATCATCGGGCCGAAATCACCGGCGCCGTTAATAACCTGACCCAGCGCTTTAATCCCCAGAGCAAATACCGGCCATACCAGCGGGATCACCAGGCCAACCAGGCCCAGCACGACGGTGGTGATAATCGGTACAAAAC
>NZ_JMPL01000220.1 GCF_000735365.1 Kluyvera ascorbata ATCC 33433
ATCGCCAGTTGGAATCTCTACTACTTCTGCCCGCACCACGGGGTACGGCTGACCTGGCAGCCAGACTCACCGCACCACCACGCCTGTCCGGTAGACGGTGAGGTGTTCAGCGGCGAACCGTGGGACGGTGCCTGGTGGCGGGAAATGAACGGCCGTAACGCCAGCGCCTGCCAGCAGTTAGGCCTGCTCTGGCGCCTGACCGGCAACGCCGCCTACCGCGATAAAGTGCGTACCCTGCTGATGGGCTATGCGGATGTCTACCCGGACTACGCGGTACACGGCGATATTCCGCACAATGGTCCCGGTAAAATGAACGCCCAGACGCTGTGTGAAGCCAACTGCATTCTGGATATGGCGCTGGGCTATGACTTTATCGCCGAGAGCCTGACGGCGGACGAACGTCAGCATATCAGCGAAAACCTGCTGCGCTGCGCGGCGACGTTTTTGTGCGAGCACCGCAGCCCGCAAATCCACAACCACGAGGTCAAAATTGGCGCGGCGCTGGGGGTGCTCGGCTTTGTACTGGAGGACGACAGCCTGCTGGAGTTCGCGGTCAATGCGCCTTACGGCCTGCGCTGGCAGCTTGAGCACGGCCTGTTAGCTGAAGGTCTGTGGTTTGAGGGTTCGGTTCACTATCACTATTACGCGCTTCAGGGGTTCTTTGCCTTTGAGAAACTGGCGCACGGCACCCGCTGGAGCCTGATTGACGGCCCGTGGTACCCGCAAATGCTGCGCTTCCCGCTCGAGCTACTGCTGCCGGACGGCACCTTTCCCCGACTCAACGATTGCCTCGCCGGGCAGGAGAAGTTGCACCATCGGGATCTGTACGAGTTCGCGTGGTTTATCTGGCGCGACCCGCGCTACGCAGCGGTGCTGCAATTTACCGCCGGAGAGCCTGACGAGCGCGAGACGCTGCTCTGGCGTCACCAACCGCTGCCGGAAACTCATCTGAATCTGATTCCGCAGCAGTCGCTGTACGCACCCGGTGCCGGGCTCACGCTGTGGCGGCGGCCGCACCAGCAGCAGGCGGTGCTGATTAAGCACAGTCCGTGGGGCGGCGAGCACGATCATTATGACCGCCAGAGCCTGATGCTGTGGCAGCGCGACGGCTGGCTGCTGCCGGACCTCGGCACCACCGGTTACGGGGCCAGGATGCACTATGACTATTACAAAAACAGCGCCACCCATAATACGCTGACGGTCAACCAGACCAACCAGCCCCCGGCCAACTCCGACGTGCTCGGCTGGCATATGGGCGAGGAGTATTTGTGGTTGGATACCGAAACCGATTGGGGGAAACCACCACCGCAGCTAAACAGCCACACCCGCGTGGAGTGGGACGTCGAGTCCTGGCGCGATGTGCGTTTTCGCCGCCGTTTGCTGTGGCTGGATGATGTGCTGATTGATTTGTCGACGGTGGAAAACCCGCACCGCCAGCAGCTTGATTGGACGCTGCATCTGGCGGCCGATGCGCTGGACCAGAGCGGGGAACCGCAGCCCTTCTCGCTCAGCGGCCCGCTGCAAGCGATGCGCAACGCGACCGTCACGCCGCTGCATGGCTGTCAGCCGCGCCACTTTTCCCATCAGGGCGAGACCTTTGCGCTGTGGCTGTCTGGCGACGGTGAGCTTTGGCAGGGGCTGGAGGCCGATAATCCGGCGATCGGTGATTTGAGTTATCTGGTGCTGCGTAATCATCTGCCGCAGGCGCGTTTTGTCTGCGTGTGGGATTTGGCGAAGCAGTCGCCGTTGACGGAGGTGTGCGTGCATCATACTGCTGTTGGGACTCAATTGACTGTCTGGCGGGGGGAGCGGGTGGCGCATGTGACGCTGTATGACGATCCTGCGCTGCGGCCTGAGTTCGTGGGGCGAGACTGATATATGTCAGTTGAGTGAAATGTTCCGTTCACTTTACGTTGGGTGGAATATGAAGTTCCTTCACCGGTGAACGGGCCAAGGGG
>NZ_JMPL01000221.1 GCF_000735365.1 Kluyvera ascorbata ATCC 33433
TGCTGGTGCAGTGGCCGATGGCGAAGCTGGCTAAAGAGGGGATGCGTGAGAGCGCTATCCGTAATGCGGTGCTGGTCGAATCGATCGAAGGATCGAGGATATCAAAGCTCTGCAGGCGGAACCCTATTTCCAGCGGCAGTGGGAGCACACCCATTCGGTAAGTGCCGCAATCGGTATGAAACAGCGCGTGTGGGGCGCACGACTTAGCGGATGGGCCTCTACTGTTCAGCAGATCACCTACGCCGGAATGCTGGTGTTTGGCTGCTATCTGGTGCTGGATGGCGGGATCACGACCGGTACTTTGGTCGCCTGTAGCCTGCTTTCCTCGCGTACGATCGCGCCGCTGATGCAACTGACGATGGTCTTCTCCCGCTGGCAACATGCAAAATCGGCGATGACCGGGCTGAATGAGCTGCTGAAAAAGCCGCTCGATAAAGAAGCCGACAAAAAAATGGCCCACTGCCCGGTGCTGGCGGGTCATTACCAGGTCCAGGGCTTGCAGTACAGCTATGACGAAGAGAAGGGCGAACAGGCGGTACAGATAGGCGAGCTGGAGATTAAACCCGGCGAGCGTGTTGCCATTCTCGGCAAAACCGGGGCTGGAAAATCGACGCTGCTGAAGTTGCTCTCTGGCCAGGCGCAGGCCACGAAAGGCAAAACGATTATCGACGGCGTTGATATGGCGCATATCGACCCCGATGACGTCCGTCGCCAGGTGGGCTATCTCTCGCAGGATTCGCGCCTCTTCTTCGGTACGCTGCGGCAAAATCTGATGCTTGGACATCCTCATGCCACTGAGGCGGAACTTATTCAGGCGCTGCGTATCAGTGGGGCGATCACCATGGTGCAGCAGGATGCCGCTAGCCTTGACCGGTTGATTAACGAAGGTGGGCGCGGGCTTTCCGGCGGGCAGCGGCAGATGGTGCTGTTGAGTCGGTTAATCGTCCGCAATCCGCAGATTGTGCTGCTGGATGAACCCACCGCGTCAATGGATGAACAGCTGGAGGCCTGGGTTATCCGCCAGCTCCAGCAGTGGCTGACCGGGCGTACGCTGATCCTGGTAACCCATCGCCCCGCGTTACTCAATCTGGTGGACAGAATTGTGGTGATGGAAAACGGCAAAATTATTGCCGATGGCCCACGAGATTCGCTGCTCAAGCAGGCGCAGAATAACAGTAACGTGGCGTCTATCGCCTGAGGATATTGCCATGAGTCAACTGGGGATGCAGGAAGAGCTGGCGCGTCAGGGGCGGTTTTACTCGTCGATTATCTGGCTGTCGCTGGTCGGTCTGTTGGTCTTTGTGGCCTGGGCGTGGTGGGCGATCCTTGATGAGGTGACTGTTGGTACGGGCAAAATCACGCCCTCGACCCATGCACAGGTGATCGAAAGCCTGGATGGTGGGATCATCAAGTCGCTGGCGGTACGCGAAGGGGATATTGTCGAGCAGGGACAGGTACTGGCTCGGCTTGACCCGACGCGCTTTCAGTCAAACTACGGCGAAGCGGCTGCACGAGCCAGAGCGCTGCGTGCGTCCAGCGAACGCTTACGTGCTGAACTGACCGGCGCTCCGCTGAAGTTCAGCGCCGAATCCATGCGCGAACCGGATCTGGTTGCCCGCGAGCAGCAATTGTATGAATCCCGCCGCCGTAACTTGAATGAAACGGTCGACAATCTGCAGAAAAACTACCGGCTGGTGATAGCAGAGTTGCAGATGACCCAGCCTCTGGTACAGAAAGGGGCAGCAAGCCAGGTTGAGGTGATCCGTCTTCAGCGTCAGGCCACAGAGCTACAGGGTAAAATCGATGAAGCGCGTAATCAATATGCGTTGCGGGCGCGTGAAGAGCAGGTAAAAACTAATGCCGATCTTGATGCCCAACTGCAGGTCA
>NZ_JMPL01000222.1 GCF_000735365.1 Kluyvera ascorbata ATCC 33433
GGATCGAACCGCCGACCCCCTCCTTGTAAGGGAGGTGCTCTCCCAGCTGAGCTAATCACCCCACTTCTCAATTTTCTGTTCTACACGGCGGAGACTACAATAAAGTAGTTGGTGGGTGATGACGGGATCGAACCGCCGACCCCCTCCTTGTAAGGGAGGTGCTCTCCCAGCTGAGCTAATCACCCCCGCTGTGTGGAGTCGCATTATAGGGAGAGTTGAAAATGAGTCAACGCCTTTTATAAATAATTTATCTGTTCGTCGTAAAATTAGACAATGCGATCGCAAAACGCGCTATGGTGTATGAATTGTATGCAAAAAATGCAAACCATGCGCTTGCGGTGGGAACAACCGAGTGGGAGTGATAGAATATTGCCCACTTCTATTTCCAGGATTTGCCGGTTGTCGGCATGTTTATAAACGTAAGGCCATTTCATGAAAATCAAAACTCGCTTCGCGCCTAGCCCGACTGGCTATCTGCACGTCGGCGGTGCTCGTACTGCTCTTTATTCCTGGCTTTTCGCACGTCACCATAAAGGTGAGTTTGTGCTGCGTATTGAAGACACCGATCTCGAGCGCTCAACGCCGGAAGCCATTGAAGCCATCATGGATGGTATGAACTGGCTGAATCTGGAGTGGGATGAAGGCCCGTACTATCAGACCAAACGTTTCGACCGCTACAACGCGGTGATTGATGAAATGCTGGAAGCAGGCACGGCATATAAATGCTACTGCTCCAAAGAACGTCTGGAAGCGCTGCGCGAAGAGCAGATGGCAAACGGCGAGAAGCCGCGTTATGACGGCCGTTGCCGACACGGTCATGAACATCATGCTGACAATGAGCCATGCGTGGTGCGTTTTGCTAACCCGCAGGAAGGTTCCGTTATCTTTGACGACCAGATCCGTGGGCCGATCGAATTCAGCAACCAGGAGCTGGACGATCTGATCATCCGTCGTACTGATGGTTCCCCAACCTACAACTTCTGTGTTGTGGTTGACGACTGGGATATGGAAATTACCCACGTTGTCCGTGGTGAAGACCATATCAACAACACCCCGCGTCAGATCAACATCCTGAAAGCGCTGAATGCGCCGGTGCCGGTTTACGCGCACGTATCGATGATCAACGGCGACGACGGTAAAAAACTGTCTAAACGCCATGGCGCGGTCAGCGTCATGCAGTATCGTGATGACGGCTACCTGCCGGAAGCGCTGCTGAACTATCTGGTGCGTCTGGGCTGGTCCCACGGCGATCAGGAGATCTTCACCCGTGAAGAGATGATCGAATTCTTCTCTCTGGGCGCGGTCAGCAAATCCGCCAGTGCGTTCAACACCGACAAACTGCAGTGGCTGAACCACCACTACATCAATACGATGGCGCCGGAATATGTCGCGACGCACCTGCAGTGGCATATTGAGCAGGAAAATATTGATACCCGCGTGGGCCCGCAGCTGAGCGAGCTGGTGAAACTGCTGGGTGAGCGCTGCAAGACCCTGAAAGAGATGGCGCAGAGCTGCCGTTACTTCTATGAAGATTTTGCAGAGTTCGACGCGGACGCCGCGAAGAAACACCTGCGCCCGGTGGCGCGTCAGCCGCTGGAAGTGGTGCGTGATAAAATCTCCGCAATCACTGACTGGACCGCTGAAAACGTCCACCACGCGATTCAGGCAACCGCCGATGAGCTGGAAGTGGGTATGGGTAAAGTCGGTATGCCGCTGCGTGTTGCCGTTACCGGCGCAGGTCAGTCACCAGGCCTGGATGTGACCGTTCATGCGATCGGTAAATCCCGTAGCATCGAGCGCATCAACAAGGCACTGGCGTTTATCGCCGAGCGTGAAAGCCAGCAGTAATCGGCA
>NZ_JMPL01000223.1 GCF_000735365.1 Kluyvera ascorbata ATCC 33433
AATAAGATAAAAATATAATTTTTACTGGAGGTGCTTTCGGAAACAAAAAAGGCACCCGAAGGTGCCTGATTGAGAATGCTGAAACGCTTTAGGATCGTCGAGAGTAGAGGATCAATCCAGAGTAGGGTTCATATTCCGCAGATCGTACGGTGTGATCTGGTAGACGTAGTAGTTGAGCCAGTTGGCGAACAGCAGGTTTCCATGGCTGCGCCAGGTGGCGTGCGGTTTGTTATTAGGGTCGTCTTTCGGGAAGTAGTTATAGGGTACTTCCGGGGTTAAACCGGCATCCACGTCGCGGAAAAATTCACTCGCCAGGGTATGGGCATCATATTCCGGATGACCGGTAACAAAAGCGATGCGCTTATCTTTGCTGGCGAACAGATAGGCATCGCCATCTTCCGTTTCAGCGAGAATTTCCAGGTCGGTATAGTCACGGATCAGCTGCGCCGGGAAGTCGGCATAGCGAGAGTGTGGTGCCAGGAAGCTATCATCAAAACCGCGAGTCAACAGGGCATGCGGGTGAAGAATGTGATGTTGGTAAACGCCGGAGAGTTTGTCGTTGCGGGTCTGTTTTGGAATACCGTAGAGAATATTGAGTGCGGCCTGTACCGCCCAACAGACAAACAGCGTCGACGTAACGTGATCTTTTGCCCATTCCAGCACCTGCTGGATCTGTGGCCAATAGGCAACGTCGTTGAATTCCACCAGGCCTAACGGCGCACCGGTGACGATCAACCCATCGAAGTTTTGGTCGCGAATGTCGTCGAAATTGCAGTAAAAATTATTTAAATGTTCAGTTGGCGTGTTACGAGACTCGCGCGCATCGATGCGCAGGAGCTGAATATCCAGCTGCAGCGGTGAGTTTGACAGAAGGCGTAGGAACTGGTTTTCTGTCTCAATCTTCTTCGGCATCAGGTTGAGGATCAGTACCTTCAAAGGACGAATTTCCTGACCTGTAGCACGTGACGTGGTCATCACAAAGACGTTCTCATCACGCAAGAAATTGACGGCTGGTAGCTCGTCCTGCACCCGAATCGGCATAACCTTATTACCTCACAGCATACGTATAAACGTTTAGACATCCAGACAGCTAACGATACCGAGAAATACGCGAAATGTCGAGTCTGCATGTTCAAGGTGAGAAAGTTTCAATCACGCTTGCGGTAGAATGCGGAAACGATTCTGATGGGAGTATTACCGTGATAATTCGACGTTCACAGCGCCATGAGGGCGAGCGGTTAGTGGCTATCTGGTGCCGTTCGGTTGATGCAACGCATGATTTTCTGTCCGCTAAGGACAGAGTAGCAATAGAGACCCAAGTGCGCGCCTTTCTGCCCGACGCACCGCTGTGGGTCGCGGTAAATACGGATGATGTACCGGTGGCGTTTATGCTGCTTTCTGAACACCATCTTGAGGCGCTGTTTGTCGACCCCGATGTTCGCGGTAGCGGCGTGGGACGCCTGCTAGTTGAGCATGCATTAGCGCTAATTGCCGATTTAACGACGGATGTGAACGAGCAGAACGCGCAGGCGGTAGGGTTCTATCAGAAGATGGGATTTGAGGTTACTGGGCGGTCGGAGATGGATGATCATGGCCGACCGTATCCGCTACTGCATTTACGTCACAAATAGTAGGCCGGATAAGGCGAAGCCGCCATCCGGCAGTGTGCGCCGGGCGTGCCTGATGGCGCTGCGCTTATCAGGCCTACAGGCCTTTAAATCGCAG
>NZ_JMPL01000224.1 GCF_000735365.1 Kluyvera ascorbata ATCC 33433
TTTACGCATGCGCTGTTTCATGTTGATGCTCCGGTTTTGTTATGCAGGTGTTATTGTCTTTACGCACATAATATGACCACCGTCACAAAAATCAACCGTTTTGCGACAAAAATCACACTAGTTTTATCGATTGCGTTAAATTTATAAAAATTTTGTTATAGAAATCGACCACTTACCAAAACTACAAAAGCTATAAATTTTAAAAATTATTTTGATAGGGTAAAACAACCATGAGTGAGCCTCTCCAGGCCCAGGCGAGCCGCGGGGTATCCCCTGCTGCGCTGCTTGTGGCCGGTGCATTCTTTATGGAGTTCCTGGATGGTACGGTGATTGCCACCGCCCTTCCTGATATGGCGAAAACATTTGGCGTCGAAGCCGTCGACCTGAACATCGGCATCAGCGCCTATCTGATCACCCTCGCCGTACTCATCCCTGCCAGCGGTTGGATTGCGGATCGCTTCGGCGCCAGAACAATCTTCAGTCTTGCGCTGGCTATCTTCACCGTCTCCTCCGTTTTCTGCGGGCTAGCCACCAGCGCGCACAGCTTTGTGGCTATGCGTATTTTGCAAGGCGTCGGCGGCGCGCTGATGGTACCGGTCGGGCGACTCGCCGTGCTGCGTACCACGCCCAAGCACCTATTGATTACCGCCATCGCCACGCTTACCTGGCCCGCGCTGATTGCCCCCATCATTGGGCCACCGCTTGGTGGATTCATCACCAAAGTCGCAGACTGGCGCTGGATTTTCTTTATTAACGTTCCACTTGGCATCATCGCCATTCTTCTGGCACTGAAGATAATCCCTAATATCCGTGACGATGAGCGGAGACCCTTTGACCTGCCAGGGTTTGTGGCGACCTCGGTCTCGATGGTGAGCCTGGTCTATGCCATGGAACTACTGGGGGCTGAAAAATTACAAGGTGGGTTAATCGTCGGCCTGCTGGTCCTCGGCGGCATCACCTTTTATTACGCGCTGCGCCACTTCCGCAACAGTCAATGGCCAATGATCCGTATGGACGCCCTACAGGTCCCGACGTTTAAAGTCACGATGTACGGTGGATCGCTATTCCGCGCCTCCATCAGCGCCGTGCCGTTCCTGCTGCCGCTGCTGTTTCAGGTGGGCTTCGGTATGGATCCGTTCCATTCCGGCCTGCTGGTGCTGGCGGTATTCGTGGGTAACCTGACGATTAAACCGGCTACGACGCCGCTCATCCGCAAGCTGGGATTCCGCCGCCTGCTGCTGCTCAACGGCGCGTTAAACGTCATTGCGCTGGTTGCCTGCGCCTTCTTAACGCCGCACACGCCGGTGTGGGTGATAATGCTGGTGCTCTACCTTGGCGGCGTGTTCCGCTCCATTCAGTTCACCGGGGTCAGTACGCTGGCTTTTGCCGACGTACCGTCCGCCCAGATGAGTTACGCCAACACCTTATTCAGCACCGCCAGCCAGCTGGCTATCGGCCTTGGCATAACGCTTGGCGCTATCGGTATTCGTTTGGGTGAGAAAGTCAGCGCTATACTGAGCCTCAGCGATGTTCCAGGCATTAGCTTCCGTTTGGCGTTCATCTTTATCGCGCTGATTTGTCTGGTGGGGATGATTGATACGCTGCACTTAACGCGGGATGCGGGCAGTTCGGTGTCGAAGAAAGTGAAACAGTAACCCATCCGGGATGGGTCTGGTT
>NZ_JMPL01000225.1 GCF_000735365.1 Kluyvera ascorbata ATCC 33433
GAGCATCAAACTTAAATTGAAGAGTTTGATCATGGCTCAGATTGAACGCTGGCGGCAGGCCTAACACATGCAAGTCGAACGGTAGCACAGAGAGCTTGCTCTTGGGTGACGAGTGGCGGACGGGTGAGTAATGTCTGGGAAACTGCCCGATGGAGGGGGATAACTACTGGAAACGGTAGCTAATACCGCATAACGTCGCAAGACCAAAGTGGGGGACCTTCGGGCCTCACACCATCGGATGTGCCCAGATGGGATTAGCTAGTTGGTGAGGTAATGGCTCACCAAGGCGACGATCCCTAGCTGGTCTGAGAGGATGACCAGCCACACTGGAACTGAGACACGGTCCAGACTCCTACGGGAGGCAGCAGTGGGGAATATTGCACAATGGGCGCAAGCCTGATGCAGCCATGCCGCGTGTATGAAGAAGGCCTTCGGGTTGTAAAGTACTTTCAGCGAGGAGGAAGGCGTTGTGGTTAATAACCGCAGCGATTGACGTTACTCGCAGAAGAAGCACCGGCTAACTCCGTGCCAGCAGCCGCGGTAATACGGAGGGTGCAAGCGTTAATCGGAATTACTGGGCGTAAAGCGCACGCAGGCGGTCTGTCAAGTCGGATGTGAAATCCCCGGGCTCAACCTGGGAACTGCATTCGAAACTGGCAGGCTAGAGTCTTGTAGAGGGGGGTAGAATTCCAGGTGTAGCGGTGAAATGCGTAGAGATCTGGAGGAATACCGGTGGCGAAGGCGGCCCCCTGGACAAAGACTGACGCTCAGGTGCGAAAGCGTGGGGAGCAAACAGGATTAGATACCCTGGTAGTCCACGCCGTAAACGATGTCTATTTGGAGGTTGTTCCCTTGAGGAGTGGCTTCCGGAGCTAACGCGTTAAATAGACCGCCTGGGGAGTACGGCCGCAAGGTTAAAACTCAAATGAATTGACGGGGGCCCGCACAAGCGGTGGAGCATGTGGTTTAATTCGATGCAACGCGAAGAACCTTACCTACTCTTGACATCCAGAGAACTTAGCAGAGATGCTTTGGTGCCTTCGGGAACTCTGAGACAGGTGCTGCATGGCTGTCGTCAGCTCGTGTTGTGAAATGTTGGGTTAAGTCCCGCAACGAGCGCAACCCTTATCCTTTGTTGCCAGCGGTTCGGCCGGGAACTCAAAGGAGACTGCCAGTGATAAACTGGAGGAAGGTGGGGATGACGTCAAGTCATCATGGCCCTTACGAGTAGGGCTACACACGTGCTACAATGGCATATACAAAGAGAAGCGACCTCGCGAGAGCAAGCGGACCTCATAAAGTATGTCGTAGTCCGGATTGGAGTCTGCAACTCGACTCCATGAAGTCGGAATCGCTAGTAATCGTAGATCAGAATGCTACGGTGAATACGTTCCCGGGCCTTGTACACACCGCCCGTCACACCATGGGAGTGGGTTGCAAAAGAAGTAGGTAGCTTAACCTTCGGGAGGGCGCTTACCACTTTGTGATTCATGACTGGGGTGAAGTCGTAACAAGGTAACCGTAGGGGAACCTGCGGTTGGATCACCTCCTTACCTTAAAG
>NZ_JMPL01000226.1 GCF_000735365.1 Kluyvera ascorbata ATCC 33433
AGCCCGAGCCGCGATAGAAAACCGCAAATTCCTTCACGCGCCAGCAATCGATGTAAACGCTCTTTCTCCGGCGACGTCATATTCTGTAAGACATCGCTGATTTGCCGCCAGACTTCGTCAGAGGCGTGGGCGGTGTAACTGCCGGCTGGTTCGTCTATCTGGTTTTCATTCGGGAGTTGGCGAAAAGCGGGCGTATTAACCAGAAAGTCCATCACCTCATCGCTCATAAAGATAAGCCGCGCACGACCACCTTTAATGCCGGGCATCGGTTCAGTCTGCCAGCCCTTTTCACGAATCCAGCGATTGACCGTCTGTCGAGTCATACCCAGCATCTCAGCCAGTTCTTCTGTGGACATCTTTGCGGGAAGTTTTTTCATAGACATTGCTTAACCGCGAATTCCTAGACGTTGCAATAAACCACTAATCCCTTCCCGTAGCAGCAGTGAAGTGAGCTGTTTTTGCTCGCTCTCGGTCATTTCATCAACCAGCGTCAGTAGCAGCGTGTGGAAAGGGTTGTCGCTGCCGTTCACCGCATAGGAGGCCGAAGATTCAGAGGCGCGCTGGGCGCTATGGATAAACTCCATCACTTCGTCATTCACGTGCACCACGCGAGCTTTTCCTCCCTGAACGCCGGGACGGGGGGACGTTTTCCAGCCCTCTTTGCGCACCCATTTGTTGATGGTTTGTCGGCTGTATCCCGTCAGATGAGCAATCTCCTCCGGCGTCATTCGTTCCTTGAGCATACAATTTCCTGAGTCGCAGTGTGGGAATTACAGGTCCATGTTATAGCATCATTTTATGAGAAAACGTGACCGGTTTAACTCCAACCTGCGAGGAGGCGAGCAATATGGCGCGTTTGCCTGCTTTTTCAGCGATTAGAACTATTTCGCCTATTTTGCCGTTGACACTGTGTAAGGGAATTCATATTATGCCGCCCGTCAACACGACAGCTTTACGTTGGGGCTATAGCTCAGCTGGGAGAGCGCTTGCATGGCATGCAAGAGGTCAGCGGTTCGATCCCGCTTAGCTCCACCAAAATTCGGAACCCTCGCCTATGGCGGGGGTTTTTTTTATCTTCAGCATGGATAAAAATTCAGCATTTAGCTTTTAAAAGCCCCATACAGATCAGGATTCCATCTCTTAAACTTGCGTCAATAAATTCACCACCATAATATTCAGAGAGTCAAACTACGTACGATAAAGGATATCGGCAGATACGCATGATGGCGATTCGGAGTACCCAAGCAAGGAAATTCTGTCTGGCTTTGATAATGAGCCTGGTGGCTATCCCTTTTTCCAGATATATATCTCCCACTGCTTTTTATGATGGTCATTCCGTATATCTAGCCTGGCTTCCGCTTGGCGTGATGATTGCGTTGATCATGCTATTTGGTCGCCATGCGATTGTTCCACTGGCAATTGGATTTACCGTCACCAACTATTGGCAACTGCATCTATCGCCATTTTATTCATTAACATTATTATTCTGTCAGTTGGCGGCTGTCTGTATC
>NZ_JMPL01000227.1 GCF_000735365.1 Kluyvera ascorbata ATCC 33433
TAGTGGTCAACTAAAACTGGCCACCGCTTTAGAGTTTTCCAGTATCGGTTTTCCGATTCGTTTGGGGGCAACCCACCGTTATAGTCATGCGGCCTTAGCGAGCTGTAATACCCGACGATATAGTCTGTGATCGCATGAGCAGCATCGCTAAAGTTTATATAACCTGTCACTGGCACCCACTCGTTTTTCAGACTACGGAAGAAGCGTTCCATCGGGCTGTTGTCCCAACAGTTTCCACGTCGGCTCATACTCTGCCTGATCCGGCAACGCCACAGTAACTGCCGGAACTGCCTGCTTGTATAGTGGCTACCCTGGTCACTGTGGAACATCACTCCGGCTGGTTTACCGCGGGCTTCCCACGCCATTTCCAGCGCTCTGATGGTCAGCTTGCTATCCGGCGAGAATGACATTGCCCAGCCCACTGGTTTCCTTGCGAACAGATCGAGAACAACTGCAAGGTAAGCCCAGCGCTTGCCTGTCCAGATATATGTCACATCACCGCACCACACCTGGTTAGGCTCTGTCACTGCGAACTGTCGCTCAAGGCGATTCGGGATAACGATGTGTTCATGACCACCACGTTTATACCGGTGGGTAGGCTGCTGACAACTCACCAGCCCCAGTTCTTTCATGAGCCTGCCGGCAAGCCAGCGTCCCATTCTGAAGCCTCTCAGGGTTGCCATAATGGCGATACTTCTTGCGCCAGCAGAGCCATGGCTGATGTTATGCAGCTCCCGAACCTGACTGCGTAACACAGCTCGCCAGCCGTCTGGCTTTTCGGCGCTTTTCTCCCAGTATTTGTAGCTACTGCGATGAACCCCGAACACGTGGCAGAGTGTGACCACAGGATACTGCGCTCTGAGTTTCCCGATTAACGAGAACTGTTCAGGGAGTCTGACATCAAGAGCGCGGTAGCCTTTTTTAATATGTCGTTTTCCATTTCAATGCGTTGTAGCTTTTTCTTCAGCTCAAGTATTTCAATCTGTTCCGGGGTTATAGGGGAGGCTTTAGGTATTTTGCCCTGTCGTTCATCCCGCAACTGCTTTACCCATCGCGTCATGGTAGAAAGACCCACATCCATAGCACTGGCCGCAGCTGCAACGGTGTAGTTCTGATCAAGGACCAGTTGAGCGGATTCGCGTTTAAACTCTGCGCTGAAATTTCTTTTTTTCATTGAGGCACCTGTAATGTTCTGAGGTGAGCATATCACCTCTGTTCAGGTGGCCAAATTCAGTAAACCACTACAG
>NZ_JMPL01000228.1 GCF_000735365.1 Kluyvera ascorbata ATCC 33433
CATGCGAACCCGCGCCGAGCATTTGAGAAGGCAACGGGATGAACGCTGGCTGGATAGCCGTGGTTTTCTGGGTAAGCAGGCGAATCCATTTGTGGACGAGGTTGGCATTGAGGCTGTAGCCCAAGGCGATGTTTGCGATGGAGGCATCGGGTTCAGAACACTCCTGAATGACCTGGGCCTTGAAAGATTTGCTGTTGGTACGGCGCTGAGGGCGCATGGAAAATCCGCTTGATGGGCCATGGCCTTCGGCGGCGGTATCGGGAAGGTGTGTTGGCCGGACGGATACTGTTGAACTACGTTGTCTGGGGCAACGGAAGTGTTTCGGCCCGACTCTGGAACGCGATCCGCAGCGACGACTGGGCAATTCCGCACGTTGGCCTGAGCAGCCTCGGGGAAATCGTCGTCTGGGCGCGCCCAGACGAGTTTCCGCCAAGGAACATGCAGACAAGCAAGGGGCTGCGGGCACTCGACTACAACGTGAGGATCGGTGTTTGATCGAGGCGCCTGTGGCACACGCAGGCTGACGAGCCAGGCGCTGTCCATTGCCTGATCAGGCCGCCCCCCTGCGCCTTGCCTGAGCAGTTGACCTGCATCAATGGGGCGGGAGAACGCTGTACATTGACTCTTGACTCTTGAAGTTTGTCATGGTAGGTGTAATATTTTACAAAGTATTGCAAGGATTTCCTTGGCCGGAACCGCAAAGCGACGCGATTGGAGAGGGTGAGATGAAAGCGCACCTACAGGTGATTTTCACGCTCGATGAATTGGCTGCGTACTTGAAAGTCGGCAAGCGGACGCTTTATCGGCTCGCCGCGCACGGGGAAATTCCGGCTTTCAAGGTGGACGGGACGTGGCGGTTTCGTCAAAGTGAAATCGATCAGTGGCTCAATGATCAGACCCGAGCCGGAGCAAAGAAGGAGGTGATGCGCAAGCGTGAACAGCAGAAGTCATCCGAGCAGCCCGTGTCGCCTGGGCGCAGTGCCCGTCGCAGCAGGCAAAGGGCTTGAGTAACTCGTTTTCCAATTTTTCTGGAGGTATGACATGGACATCGATTTCAAGAAGTTGGCTCCCTGGAACTGGTTCAAGAACGAGCAGCAAGAGCAGCAGACCGCCTCTTCCCTGCCAGTGCAGCGCAA
>NZ_JMPL01000229.1 GCF_000735365.1 Kluyvera ascorbata ATCC 33433
GGCTTTGTTGAATAAATCGAACTTTTGCTGAGTTGAAGGATCAGATCACGCATCCTCCCGACAACACAGACCATTCCGTGGCAAAGCAAAAGTTCAGAATCACCAACTGGTCCACCTACAACAAAGCTCTCATCAACCGTGGCTCCCTCACTTTCTGGCTGGATGATGGGGCGATTCAGGCCTGGTATGAGTCGGCAACGCCTTCATCACGGGGAAGGCCCCAGCGCTATTCTGATCTCGCCATCACCACCGTTCTGGTGATTAAACGCGTATTCCGGCTGACCCTGCGGGCTGCGCAGGGTTTTATTGATTCCATTTTTGCCCTGATGAACGTTCCGTTGCGCTGCCCGGATTACACCAGTGTCAGTAAGCGGGCAAAGTCGGTTAATGTCAGTTTCAAAACGTCCACTCGGGGTGAAATCGCACACCTGGTGATTGATTCCACCGGGCTGAAGGTCTTTGGTGAAGGCGAATGGAAAGTCAGAAAGCACGGCAAAGAGCGCCGTCGTATCTGGCGAAAGTTGCATCTTGCTGTTGACAGCAACACACATGAAGTTGTCTGTGCAGACCTGTCGCTGAATAACGTCACGGACTCAGAAGCCTTCCCGGGCCTTATCCGGCAGACTCACAGAAAAATCAGGGCAGCCGCGGCAGACGGGGCTTACGATACCCGGCTCTGTCACGATGAACTGCGCCGCAAAAAAATCAGCGCGCTTATTCCTCCCCGAAAAGGAGCAGGTTACTGGCCCGGTGAGTACGCAGACCGCAACCGTGCCGTTGCTAATCAGCGGCTGAGCGGAAGCAATGCACGGTGGAAATGGACAACGGAATATAACCGTCGCTCGATAGCGGAAACGGCAATGTACAGAATGAAGCAGTTGTTGGGAGATTCACTGACGCTGCGTGACTACGATGGTCAGGTAGCGGAAGCTATGGCCATGGTGCGTGCGTTGAACAGGATGACAAAGGCCGGGATGCCAGAAAGCGTGCGTATTGCCTGAAAATCCAGCCAGCTACAGGGTCGTTCGCACGAAATCTTATTTATTCAACAAAG
>NZ_JMPL01000230.1 GCF_000735365.1 Kluyvera ascorbata ATCC 33433
GCTGTGAGTTCAACGGGTCGATGCAACGCTATCCTTAATCAAGGGGGACGTTGCCATGAAACGAAGAACGCGCATTTACTACACGCCAGAACAGAAAGCGATTATCTGGGACCGATATAAGCAAGGTGATTCCCTGCACGATATCGCCAGAATGTTCGACAGATTTCACTCTTCTATTATGCCTACAATCCACCAGACAGGTGGCTACCGTCCTCCCGTGAGAAGGCGGCACCGGTTAGCGCTCTCGCTTGATGAAAGAGAGGAAATATCCAGAGGATTGGTAGCAAAACGCAGCATCAGGGACATCGCTGCCAAATTATCAAGAGCTCCTTCAACGATTAGCCGCGAGATTAGGAGACACGGTGGTGCAAAACAATACCGTGCAGCAAAAGCCGATACTGCTGCGTGGGAAAATGCTCTGAGACCAAAACCTTGCAAGCTAATTCAAAGCCCCGCATTGTGTAAAATCATTGCAGAGAAGATGCATCAGGACTGGTCGCCGGAACAGATCGCCGGCTGGCTGAAACGCTGTTATCCGGATAGTCAGGAAATGCATGTGTCACACGAAACGATATATAAAACGCTTTTTATACAAACCCGGGGTGCATTAAAAAAAGAACTGCAGCAATGCCTCAGAAGCGGAAGAGTCGTGCGTAGATCCAGAACATCATCGCTTAAAGGGAAAGGATTAGGGTCAATCCCGGATACGATCTCTATCAGCGAAAGGCCACCTGAAGCAGCTGACAGAGCCATACCAGGTCACTGGGAAGGTGATCTGATCCAGGGCTCTAAAAACTCCTATATCGTCACCCTCGTAGAGCGTCATTCCCGTTTTGTTATGTTGGCCAAAGTCAGGGACAACAAGACCATAACGGTTATATCTGCACTCATCAAACAAGCCCGTGAATTACCTGCTGAGCTTTATAAAACATTAACATGGGACCGGGGTGCTGAAATGACCAG
>NZ_JMPL01000231.1 GCF_000735365.1 Kluyvera ascorbata ATCC 33433
TTTTTGCCGCCTATCTGATTGTGGCGCTGCTGGTGCTGATTGCCCAACCGTTCAAACCGAAAAGACGCGACCTGTTCGGCCGCTAATCACCGCCTTGCCAGTGGCTTTGAACAGGCTGCTGGCAAGTTCTTCACTCTCTCTATCCCATCAACGCCCATATTCCATATCCCGCCGCAAGTACCAGACTCCAGCCGCCCAGATTAATCACTAACGCCAGTACTAAGAGCTTTATTGGATTACGCATATGCGTCCTTATACCGAATCGCTTTTATTCTCTATCGGCCCGGTATAAGAATTACGTAGGGGTTTAAGGCGGGAAATATAAAAATAGTGAATGATGCCGCAAATTGCGGTTTATTTAGCCCAATCCGGCTTATTTAATATATGGTCCTGCCAGTCGTATACTTCCGACTCTTTCACTGCGATATGACGTACGGAAATACGCTCGCCGTGCATCGCCGCCCTGGAACCGGTAATGAGCGGGTGCCACTGCGGCAGCGACTGCCCTTCCGCCAGCAGGCGATAGGCGCAGGTATGCGGCAGCCACTCGAAGGTAGGCAGATTGTCGCGCGTCAGCTTGATGCAGTCCGGCTCGAATTCGAAGCGGCGTTCATAGTTACGGCACTGACAGGTTTTGATATTGAGCTGCTTACAGGCAACGTTAGTGAAATAGATTTCGTCGGTGTCGTCATCCATCAGCTTATGCAGGCAGCACTGCCCGCAGCCATCACACAGCGACTCCCACTCCGCATCTGTCATTTCATCAAGGGTTTTGCTCTGCCAGAAAGGTAATTCGCTCATCAGGATGTCCACATCAAAAATCAGGGTGCTTCTTATAACCAGTCTGGCACAGGGATGCAAGTTTTGCCGCCCGAATGGGGCGGCAAGGAGGGCTTACAGTACGCGAGTCGTCAGGGACAGTCCGTTAAACTGCACCTCAAGCTCATCGCCGCGTGCAGCGG
>NZ_JMPL01000232.1 GCF_000735365.1 Kluyvera ascorbata ATCC 33433
CTTCGGCCCATTGTGCCAGCGCCAGTGAGACCAGCTCTGGCCCGTTGTCCATCCGCATCTTCAGCGGGTAGCCGCGGTTTGCCGCGATCCTGTCCAGCACCCGGATGACTCGCTGAGCCGGGATATTCAGGTCGATTTCTATCGCCAGTGCTTCGCGGTTAAAATCATCCACCACATTGAAGGTCCGGAAGCGTCTGCCGCAGACCAGGGCGTCGTGCATAAAATCGATGGACCAGCTCTGGTTTAATGCTTGCGGTGTCGCCAGTGGTGCTGGATTACGCACTGGCAGCCGCTGTTTTCCCTTGCGACGAAAATTCAGTTTCAGCAGGCAGTAAATCCGGTGAACACGTTTATGGTTCCAGGTATTGCCCTGCCTGCGCAGCAGCTGGAACAACTTCTTAAAACCGTAGCGCGGATAGCGTTCTGCCAGTTCAGTCAGCGCACAGATCACCGGTTCATCACGTCGGGTATCGGGCTGGTAAAAATAGACCGTCCTGCTCAGCGATAACGTCCTGCAGGCCTGGCGTAAACTCATGGCAAATTGTGCCGTCAGATAGCTGACGAGTTCACGCTTTATCGCTGGTTTTAAAGCTTTTTTTCGATGATGTCTTTCAGTGCCCGGCACTCAAGGCTGAGATCAGCAAACATCTGTTTCAGACGTCGATTCTCATCCTCAAGGTCTTTGATTTTTTTAATATCGGCCGCTTCCATCCCGCCATATTTTGCCTTCCAGTTGTAATAACTGGCTTCCGAAATAGCGGCCTCACGGCACACATCCTTGACGGTACGTCCGGCTTCGACGGACTTCAATACGGCGATGATCTGGTGTTCAGTGAATCGGATCTTACGCATAGCGATCTCCTCAGGGGACATAATCAGTATGTCGGAAGATCTCTAAAAGTG
>NZ_JMPL01000233.1 GCF_000735365.1 Kluyvera ascorbata ATCC 33433
TCTTAGCGTAATAGAACCCTATATTGATGGCAGAGACATTTCGTATTTTTTTAAAAATAATGGTGGCGCTGCGGACGCGAAAAATTATGGCGCATCAGTAGCTAACGGTCAGTATATTATTTTTCTGGACAGTGATGATTATTTGTTCAATCCTGATGAGTTATTAGGTTTTATACAGGAAACTCGTGATAGTCACTATGATTTTTATTATTCAAAAAGTGTCATTATAAAAAAAGATGATATTCAAATAGAAGAATTATCTCCCGCAGAAACAATCATAGCTGAAAATATATATCATTATGTGTTATCATTCCCACTTAATTATCCAGGGAAACCGACATATATATTTAGCCGTGATGCATTTTTACGATCTGGCGGGTTTTCTAAACATTTCAAATGGGGAGATGCTATGCTTTTTTGGAGAATATTCTTGAAGAATTCTGTTTGCTGTCAGATTGATTTTCCAAGTTACATATATGACCAAAGTGATAATCAGAGTATAAGCCGAAACCATGATGAAAATTACTATAATAATGTATATACGACGCTTTCTACAACTTATGACGCAATAAAAGAAGAATTGGCCGAGAAAAGATACAAGATGAACTGGGTTCTGGTACTTTGTCTACTTGCATTTCGACGTAAAGATATATATTCATTCATTAAATACTTACCACTAATTATAGTAAATCCAATTGCATCATTAAAATCAATGTCTTTAATACTAAAAAATAGAAGTGCGAAGTTGAAGTGATTTCAAAAATTGGCAGAGAGATCATTTTCTGCCTAATCGAATAGGTTGTTATGACATGGGCTAGCTCATGTATAGTGTAGGATAGAATATGAACTANGTGCAGGAATTTATT
>NZ_JMPL01000234.1 GCF_000735365.1 Kluyvera ascorbata ATCC 33433
GCCTGGTGCAATATCAACCTGCGCTGCGAAAGCGGATAACGAGAGCCCAGCCAGCGGCAGCAGGCTCAGGCGAATGGCGTTAACCAAAGGTGTTGTTTTGCTAAAAACGCGTAAAGGCGTCATACCTTCTCCATCATCATTTTTGTTGTGTTCAGCTATGAGTCGAATGAGAAGGGGAAAAAGGACAATGAAAATGAGAATTATTTTTCTTACAGCGCCGAAATATTGACCCAGTATCGTGTAACAGTCTGAATTTTCACTGGAAGTGTCTGGGCAATAATCTCCAGAATCGCATCGGTATTTTTCAGCGGGAACGTGCCACTCAGGCGCAGCCCGGCCACCGCCGGATCGCAACGCAGCACGCCGTTGCGATAACGGCCCAGCGTGGCAATCACTTCACCCAGCGGTTTATCGCTGAAGCTCAGAACGCCCTGCGTCCAGGCGGCGCTTTCATCATCCGCCGAGGCGATTGCACCAAATTCAGACGCGCTGAACAGCAGGCTCTCGCCAGCGTTGACGATGCGTTTTTCCTGCGGGCGGTTTGCCAGTAAGACTTCAACCGCATGCTGTTGAACGGTAACGCGCGTGATGTTGTCCTGCTGATAGACGGTAAATTCTGTGCCTAAGGCGGTGAGCTGGCCCTGGCGGGTCACCACGCGGAAAGGCCTCTGCTGCGCATCTTTTGCGGTGGTAATCGCAATTTCGCCATACCAGAGGTGGACAGCGCGCTGATGCGTATCAAACCGAACGTCTGCGGCGCTTTGCGTGTTGAGCGTCAGCAGCGAGCCATCGTCCAGCCGCTGATGGCTGACCGCGCCTTTGGCGGTGCGATAGTCCGCGCGTAGACCTTCTCCGGTTT
>NZ_JMPL01000235.1 GCF_000735365.1 Kluyvera ascorbata ATCC 33433
ATATTCCTTATGGTCGGTTGTTTTTGTTATAGTAGTATTTAGTACTTTTATAGATCATACAACGTTGTATTAATATAGAAGTAAGTATTAACATATAAACCAGTTGCAACACCTTCCCTTGTAACACTCTCATCGCAATAGATTCTATTACCTAATGCTTTAAAACAAAAAACTGACATTAGTTGTAATCCCCCACTACCTATATTATCGTCACCAGAGAATGTAGGTATAACAGCTACTGGTTGTCCTGCATCTAGGACTACTGCACCACTTACTGCCTGTGCAAACGTTACAGTACGTCTAAACATCTGTAGCGGCCTTGAAGAACCATTCCAGGTTTGCTCACCTGCTGCATTGTAATATGCAATATCATATGGCTGTGTCATAGCTACATAGTTGCTAAACACATACCAGCGTACATTAATATTTCCTTGTACGCCGTTCATTTGAAATTGCCATGTACCATTTCTTTGAATCTGGAAACCTGCTGTATTTTGACTACTACCATTAACTGAAGCACCACTAATAACACGCATGAAAATACAACACGGACGGCTAGTAGGTACACCCGTATCATAATACCTAATGTTATCTGGTGAATTAGGGTATGAAACATCATCACGTCTAACCATATTAAGCGGTGTTTGATCTGGAGTTAACCAGTACGTACCATCACTTCTTAAAATCTCACATCCAAAAGCCATAATCACCTCCCAATAAAAACAAATATAAATGCAACGGTCGAACCACCAGACCACGTTAATTTATTACCACTAAT
>NZ_JMPL01000236.1 GCF_000735365.1 Kluyvera ascorbata ATCC 33433
GCTACATCTGACAGCACTTCATCCCCGACAGCCGGCTCCGTGATTACCGGATCCGTACGCGGCGTAACCTTAACAATCAGTTTCTTCCCTTTATCGGCATCCACTGGTACGTATGTTTTCCCTGTTGCCCCGGCAATATCGCTGAACGTCCCGCTTCCCACAGTATCTTCGACCTGCCATTGATAGGATGTCCCGGTAGCTGTTGTATCTTCCGTATCGGCATCAACATCAGAGAACTTCGGGTCCACGGTAATGGTATCTCCAACATACGGTGCGGTATTATCCAGCACAGGTGCCACAACAGGCTTATGCCCGGTCACAGGTACGGTGTGCTGCTTTGCGGGTGTGGCCGCCATCGCAGGCAACGAAACTGACGCCAGTATCACACCAATGAGTGCAGCCATGGCAGAGAGTTGCCGTTCAGCTCTATTTTTCATATTCATGCTCGGGGTTCCTGCCATTGGAGTTATTTACGTAACGGTCGGATATTATGTAGTTGCAGGCTGATGCAACCCAATGTCAAAGATTAATAAGAAGACTGAAACAACCAATGGGCATCTGAAGTTAATATTAATTGAAGGGATAATAAGAAAGGCAGGGAGAGATTGGAAATCATAGGAAAGCATGATAGTTTTTGACATTATCGTATAAATAACAGAGCGATAATGCAGGCTCCGCGTGTAAATCCTATGCCATGACATGTAGAAAAACGGCATAAAATGCTGCAAAA
>NZ_JMPL01000237.1 GCF_000735365.1 Kluyvera ascorbata ATCC 33433
TGCCGGAGTAAAGCAGGGCGGTACCAAAACCGTTATCCGCCGTACCGCCCACCATCAGGTTGTGCGTCTCTTTGGGATTATTTTGTGAGGACGTTGGGCTGAGCTGACCTTCCATGCCGGCTTCGATCCCGAAGTCTTGCGGAATGGCGCGGGTGACAAAGTTCACCACGCCGCCCACGCTCTGCGGCCCGTAACGTACAGCACCGCCGCCGCGCACCACATCGATGGCGTCCATATTTCCGAGCGAAACGGGTGCCAGGGAAAGCTGCGGCTGGCCGTAAGGGGCAAACGGCACTGGAATACCGTCCATCAGTACCGTTGAACGGCTGGCAAGGCGCGGGTTCAGGCCGCGAATACCAAAGTTCATCGCCAGATCGTGGCTACCGGTACCGTTGTTTTCCGGGGCGGTAACGCCAGGAATACGGTTCAGCACCTCGCGCATGGTTGTCGCGCCGGTTTTGGCGAAATCCTCACGGCGGATAACGTCACGCGCGCCGGCATGTTCGAATACGTCGTTTTCGCGCGCATCGCCCAGCCAGTCGCCCACAACCGTGAGCGCATCTTCCTGCGGCGCAGCAACGTGTTCGAGCGTCCAGCTGTTATTCCCTAACGGCTTCACCTGCAGGCCACTGCCCAGGAGCAGTTGCTGTAAACCACTCTCAACATCGTAATCGCCGTGCAAACCGTTGCT
>NZ_JMPL01000238.1 GCF_000735365.1 Kluyvera ascorbata ATCC 33433
GGGGTCCGCTTGGAAAACGGAAAATATCCTACGCTAAGCCTGTTTTTTGTACAGACTGCTGTCTACTGAGCGTAACGAACGGTATTTTCCCTGTCCCAGCTTGAGGTTTGTTCGCCAGACGTAATCTCCGCTCAGGTTGATGTGTTCCCATCCCAGAGGGGACAGATGAGAAATCAGTTGGTCATTGAATGGGATCCCCTTTCGCTTCAGATAATCTATGGCTCTTTCTATATATACCGTATTCCAGAGTGAGATCGCCGCAGTCAGCAAGGTGAGCCCACTTGCCCGATAACTCTGGTTTTCCAGTCCCCGATCTCTGATTTCCCCCAGCCGGTGCATAAAGACTGCGCGAGCAAGGGCATTCCGCGCCTCACCTTTATTCAACCCTGCCTGTATGCGTCGACGCAGGGAAGGATCCCGGAACCAGTCCAGCATAAACAATGACCTTTCGATGCGACCAATTTCCCTCAGTGCTTTTGCCAGACCATTTTGTTTCGGATAGCTGGCCAGCTTTTTCATCATCAGTGATGCTGTTACCGTTCCCTGTTTTATAGAACTCGCCAGACGTAGCACCTCACTCCAGTGGGTTTCAATGTCCTTTAGATTCAGGCTGGTTGTGGAAA
>NZ_JMPL01000239.1 GCF_000735365.1 Kluyvera ascorbata ATCC 33433
CTGCTTATTGAATGCATTTACCCCAGATAGATATTGAAGAGTATAGCCCTCTGGAACGTCGTATGTACGACTCCCACTAGCTGTTAAAATCATATCTATAAAAACTGCCGGTTCTATCATTGAAACCATGTTAGAACCGTTAATGTTAATTTGTGTACCATATGCCATTATAATCTTCCCATACGTACACGTAGTACGTTGTTTGAGTCGTATACAGAAATACGATCATTTTCAATAACCATTCGTCCTTCTGAACTACCACCATTAATATTAAATGTACCGCTTTTATCAATTTGCCAACCTGAAGTGCCAGCTACGTAATCAGTACTTTGAATTGTGTTTCCAATCTTGGCATTAGTAATTGCACCATCTGCAATCTTAGCTGTTTCAATTGTGCCATCTGCAATATTTGCCGATCTGATTGATGCATTTTCAATTTGTGCACCACCAATACTCGCATTACGGATCATTGCCGATGTTAGATAAGTAGTACCGGAAACTGCATCAACAACAAATGGATATTGTCTATCTTCACCTGGTGCATCTTTCGAACTAATAAGACTGAAACGATCCGCAACTACAGAAAATACTGATTCTTCACCATTGTTAC
>NZ_JMPL01000240.1 GCF_000735365.1 Kluyvera ascorbata ATCC 33433
GGCAGCGACGCCAGGCGCGCTTTATCCTGAGCAAACTCCGGCAGCGCACGCAGCAGAGCCTGGGTGTACGGGTGACGCGGGGCACGGAAGATATCGCCCGCCGCGCCCGTCTCCACGACCTGGCCTGCGTACATCACGATGATTTTGTGCGCGGCTTCGGCCACCAGCGCCAGATCGTGAGTGATCAGGATCAGCGCCATGTTCTCTTTCTGCTGAAGCTCCAGCAGCAGTTCGATGATCTGCGCCTGAATGGTCACATCCAGCGCGGTAGTCGGTTCATCGGCAATCAGCAGCTTCGGACGACAGGCAATCGCCATGGCGATCATCACGCGCTGGCTCATCCCACCGGAAAGCTGGTGCGGATACACGTCCAGTCGCGAAGCCGGGTCCGGAATACCCACCTGGTTCAGCAGGTCGATGGCGCGCTGACGGCGCGTACTCTTGTTGCCGCCCTGGTGCACCTTAATCGCTTCCATAATCTGGAAGCCGACGGTGTAGCACGGGTTGAGGCTGGTCATCGGGTCCTGGAAGATCATCGCCACTTCGGCGCCCACCAGATTGCGACGCTCTTTCTCAGAGATACGCTTCAGATCCTGACCGTTGAATTGCA
>NZ_JMPL01000241.1 GCF_000735365.1 Kluyvera ascorbata ATCC 33433
TTTTTTCCAGCGCACGCAGCATACCGCTGCGCAGCTTATCTTCATTTGAACGGTTCACGCACATCGTTGCTTTTCACCACGCGCGGCATTACCAGTTCAGCCACCTCAAACGTGGTGAAGCGCTCATTGCACACCAGGCATTGCCGACGGCGGCGAACGGAGGAACCTTCTCCCACCAGGCGGGAGTCAATGACTTTAGTATCTACGGCGAAACAGAATGGGCAGTGCATACAACGTCCTGACGATGAGGGTGATGGGAATCTATTTTACCCTGAACTGCGGATACAACAAAGAAACAGCGCTTTTTGAGACAAAGGATCGATGTCAGATGCCGCATAGCACGCTACCATTGCGTTATCCGAAGAAAAGGAAACAGACAGCATGACAAGACGTTACCTAAGAATCGCCCTGCTGGGAAGCCTCGTCAGCCTGAGCGCC
>NZ_JMPL01000242.1 GCF_000735365.1 Kluyvera ascorbata ATCC 33433
GGAACGCCTACCTGACGACCCAGCAGGATGTGCTCACGAGTCTGTGGCATAGGGCCATCAGTCGCAGCAACAACCAGGATCGCGCCGTCCATCTGCGCAGCACCGGTGATCATGTTTTTAACATAGTCGGCGTGGCCTGGGCAGTCTACGTGTGCGTAGTGGCGAGTCGGGGTGTCATATTCAACGTGGGAAGTGTTGATGGTGATACCACGAGCTTTTTCTTCTGGTGCGTTATCGATCTGGTCGAAAGCACGAGCAGCACCGCCGTAGGTTTTAGCCAGTACGGTAGTGATTGCAGCAGTCAGGGTAGTTTTACCGTGGTCAACGTGGCCGATGGTGCCGACGTTAACGTGCGGTTTTGTACGTTCAAATTTTTCTTTAGACA
>NZ_JMPL01000243.1 GCF_000735365.1 Kluyvera ascorbata ATCC 33433
TCGCGCATACAACCGGGCAGTGATGTGATTGTCTGCGCTGAAATGGACGAACAGTGGGGCTACGTCGGTGCTAAATCACGTCAGCGCTGGCTGTTTTACGCGTATGACAGGATACGGAGGACGGTTGTGGCGCACGTCTTCGGTGAACGCACTCTGGCCACACTGGAGCGTCTTCTGAGCCTGCTGTCGGCCTTTGAGGTCGTGGTATGGATGACGGATGGCTGGCCGCTGTATGAACCCCGCCTGAAGGGAAAGCTGCACGTTATCAGCAAGCGTTACACTCAGCGCATTGAGCGACATAACCTGAATCTGAGACAACATCTGGCAAGGCTGGGACGGAAGTCACTGTCGTTCTCAAAATCGGTGGAGCTGCATGAC
>NZ_JMPL01000244.1 GCF_000735365.1 Kluyvera ascorbata ATCC 33433
AGCTTATTCCCTCCGGCTTCGGGTCGGGCGTGAGTTCACATCCATGTGAACCACGCCCTCAGCCCACATCCCTGTGGGCTGACCCGGCCTACGGGAAACGCTTCGGCGATTTAGACGCCACCAAAAACCGTGCGGTCTTTTAGCTAACAGCAAAAACCAAAGTGACTGAAACGGTGAGTCCCCGCTGGAAATCGGCGAGCCGTAGCACGAAAGACAAGGTCAATCCGCCAGGGACGGCGGATTGAGGCGAACCGAGACAGGAGTCGAGTTTCGCCGTGCCGCAGGCTGGAGTCGTAGGCGAGCGCAGTGCGAAGCACCGATTTCCCTGCGGGGCCGCGGGGATTGCGAAGGGGTGCGCGGCCGCA
>NZ_JMPL01000245.1 GCF_000735365.1 Kluyvera ascorbata ATCC 33433
TGCACGGTTATCCTGATAAGGTGTGATCTTCTCTGACAATCCGATGTAGTCGCCTAACGGCTCCGCTTGTTGCTGTTCACCAACGGGGCTTTATGGCTTCTATTGCCTAAAATCGGGGGAAGGGAAGGCTGGTGGGTTCCAGCCTTTGGCGGTCATCTCACCTTCTTAAATATGAGCAAGACCAAAACAAGGCAAATGGCACTACCGAAAAATGCTGTGATCAATAGGTTATCCACTGAACGCGATAAGTCATCTATGATCGCCCCACATAAACGAGCTTCCATCTCACCTTTTAGAGGGAG
>NZ_JMPL01000246.1 GCF_000735365.1 Kluyvera ascorbata ATCC 33433
TGCGCCAGCGCAATTTATATGGCTAGCATTGGAAGGGAGCGCAACAGAGTGATAAATCCAAATATAACTCCCCCTCATCCTTCCCAACCTCTTATTACAATCACTAAGAATTTGACGAATAACGACCGCCCCCCACCCGAGAAGCATTTTCCGCAAAGCCCTGCAGCCCGCTCCCGCTGTACAGTAATCCCTCAGTAGTATTCACCTGATCAATATCTTTATAAGAAGTCCAGAACAATGAAGAAAGTAGTTTTTACCTGCTGGCTGCAGCCGCCCTGCTTTCGGGCTGCGTCTATAACAG
>NZ_JMPL01000247.1 GCF_000735365.1 Kluyvera ascorbata ATCC 33433
AGCAAAACTTCGCAGTGAACCTTTTCAGGTACACTCTGAAGTTTTCTTGGGTTTGTTGCAGTAAAGGATGGTGGAGCTATGCGGGATCGAACCGCAGACCTCCTGCGTGCAAGGCAGGCGCTCTCCCAGCTGAGCTATAACCCCATCGCAAAATGCTAATCTCTGTACCGACAATTCTTGCGAATTTGGTAGGCCTGAGTGGACTTGAACCACCGACCTCACCCTTATCAGGGGTGCGCTCTAACCACCTGAGCTACAAGCCTGCAGAGATTTTTACTGCTAATTTTCATCAGACAATC
>NZ_JMPL01000248.1 GCF_000735365.1 Kluyvera ascorbata ATCC 33433
TAGAGTCCTTCCATCTTGAACGTAATGTTCCCCCACCTTTTACTGGAGTTCTTTTCTTAGCCGTTTTAGCATCAGGAAATGCAGGTAATGGCGGTGTACCTCGTGGAGCCACGTGATACTTATGAGCCGCATTCAGATAGATATAAATTGGATCAAACGTCCCGGCAGGGTGTACCAGAATATAATCCCTGAATGGACGTTCTCCGGGCGCTGGCGTTTCCGTTGTACCACGGGCTATTGATTTCACTTTCAGGGTAAACTAGTACACTCGGAGGGACGTATACATTG
>NZ_JMPL01000249.1 GCF_000735365.1 Kluyvera ascorbata ATCC 33433
TGTAAGTATCCCAGCTTTAGTTCCACACACTTTTTGAGAATTCCGGTTTTTCAGCCATCAGCCGGTACTCTTCCGGCGTCAGGTTGTTCAGGGATTCGTGAGGTCGCTCGTTGTTATATTCCATCAGCCAGCGTCCGGTGATTTCCCGTGCTTCATTCAGTGTTCTGAACAGGTAAAAATCCAGGATTTCTGTCCGGTACGTCCGGTTAAACCGTTCGATAAACGCATTTTGCGTCGGCTTACCCGGTTTGATAAATTCGAGCTGCACGCCATGTT
>NZ_JMPL01000250.1 GCF_000735365.1 Kluyvera ascorbata ATCC 33433
AGCAAATATCTCAAACATGACTCGAGAGTCAGTTTTGAGATACTGAGGTCGGCGACTTTCACTCACACAAACCAGCAAGTGGCGTCCCCTAGGGGATTCGAACCCCTGTTACCGCCGTGAAAGGGCGGTGTCCTGGGCCTCTAGACGAAGGGGACACTGAAGTCTCAATCGCAAGACGCCTTGCTATTTACTTTTCATCAGACAATCTGTGTGAGCACTTCAAAGAACGTTT
>NZ_JMPL01000251.1 GCF_000735365.1 Kluyvera ascorbata ATCC 33433
AGCGCGCAGGGGGAGGCCAATCGCCAGCCTCCCCCTGCACCCCCGGGCTCTGGCGGCAAAATCGCCACTTCGTGGTTCCCTCAGCTTATTCCCTCCGGCTTCGGGTCGGGCGCAAGTTTACATCCCTGTAAACTGCGCCCTCAGCCCACATCCCTGTGGGCTGACCCGGCCTACGGGAAACGCTTCGGCGATTTAGACGCCACCAAAAACCGTGCGGTCTTT
>NZ_JMPL01000252.1 GCF_000735365.1 Kluyvera ascorbata ATCC 33433
CCCCTGGCAACGCGGCTCAAATGAAAATACAAACAGATTACTCAGACAGTATTTTCCAAAAGGAACTGACTTATCGGTTCACAGCCAGCAAAGACTAAACAGTGTTGCCAGACAGCTCAACGAGAGGCCGAGAAAAACGCTAGACTATGAATCACCCGCAGAGCGGTTCAATCAATGTGTTGCATCCATCGGTTGAACTCACAGCCAAAAGCGGACG
>NZ_JMPL01000253.1 GCF_000735365.1 Kluyvera ascorbata ATCC 33433
CGTCGGTCAGGCAACTGCCGCAGATCCCCTGTTTACAGGAGACGCAGACCTTGAGCCCCGCTAACGCCAGTGCTTCAACGATGGTCTGGTTTGCCGCTACCTGCACGGTGATGCCGCTGGCGGCTGCCACCACTTCAAACGGCTGACCACCGGTTTCCACCTCGGCGCTAAAGCACTCCTGGTGGATCTGTTCCGGCGCATAGCCCT